>CALBCY010000175.1 GCA_937927195.1 uncultured Chitinophagales bacterium | reverse complement strand
TCAGGAAATCCAACGAATTTCATTAGGTTGAGTACGATAAAATAAGGAATTGAGAATTGGGTTTTTGGGAAGCACCTTCGCTTCGCTTGGCCTATGCTACTGGGACGGAGGCAAGCCTCCTATTGGCTTCGCTTGTTTTGTGAAAATGAAAAATAGGCGAAGAACTTCGTGTCTATGTGTCTTCGCGGCAGGCGATCCTGTGTTCATCCACAAACTGGGCGAACACAATAGCTATTTTATCATTTTATCCGAGTCAATAACGCCATCTTTCAGTCGTACAATTCGATGGGCATTTTGGGCCACCTCTTCTTCATGTGTAACCAAAATTACCGTATTGCCTTGGGCATGGATTTCGTCAAATATTTTTATGATTTCATCGGAGGTCTTGCTATCGAGATTTCCAGTTGGTTCATCGGCTAGGATTATGGAGGGTTTGTTGACCAATGCTCTGGCAATGGCTACTCTTTGTCGCTGTCCACCAGACATCTCATTGGGGCGGTGATCCATTCTGTCACCAAGACCTACTGCCGTCAAAACCTCTTCCGAGCGGTCAAGTCTTTTGTTTTTACTCATTCCTGAATAAATCAAAGGCATCGCGACATTTTCGATGGCTGAGAGTCTAGGAAGCAGATTGAAAGTTTGGAATACGAAACCAATTTCCTTGTTTCTAATTTCAGCCAATTCATCCTGGGACAATTCAGAAACATGTTGTTTGTTTAAAATATAAACACCACCAGTTGGCGTGTCCAAACAGCCCAGCATGTTCATTAAGGTAGATTTACCGGAACCAGACGGTCCCATTAAGGCGAGGTACTCATTGCGATTCACAACCATATCAACTCCGTTCAGGGCTTTTATAATGACCTGACCCATTTCATAATGCTTGCTAATATTTTGGAGTTCAATGACCTTGTCCATATTTAGACGCTAGATTTTTTAGTACAAGTATAAAAAGGTTATGTTAATAGTATAAAGTATAAAGAAAATTTAGTGTCTATTTGTTTTCGTGTTCATCCATATTCCAGGCGAATCCAAGACCCTACTTATCAATAACTTTCAAACACCGTCAAATTCTAACTTAGAGCGTTTGGACAACTTGGCGATCAGTTCATTATTTATTTCCATTGACTTTATTGTTTTCGTTTATCTCTTCTTTTTGATCTCTTCTTTTTTTCGTGAAATGAATTTCATGAAAAAAGAAATTTTAAAGTAAACAACTATACCGATCTTTAGTTTGTTGAGTTCAAATTAAATTCAAAATCTGTGATTTTTTATTCAATGATATCAAAACGTATAGAAAAGCTAATCAATAATTTCGAAAGGAATAAACAATACAATCATGTTTTTAGTTTTTATTCGATTTATTTTAATTTTTAACAAGATTGTGTTCGTCAACTTCAAGCTTTCAAATTGCCCTCTACAAAAAATCTTTAGAATTCAATTTGTGCGGTTGAATTGAGTGTGAAATAAAGTAAAAGTATCACCGTAACAAGAAAATTTCCTTTCATGATTCATTCATTTTGGGTGTCAATAATAAAATTAAATAGGCAGTCTATGGAATTGTAGACTGCATTTCCCCTTTATTTAAGAGTCATTTTATTCAAATTTAGTCTTTTTTTGAAATTGTCTTGATAATAAGCTGAAATCCACTCTTTAATCAATAAATTTGCAGATCAATTTGGTGAATATTTTTTTTACAAGGCATTGATTCATAAATAGGAACAGTCCAAGACAAATAAAAAAACTGTTTTGAACTGCTTTGAAATATTTTTGATTTTGAGACCATTACACTTTTAAGCTTTTAATGAGAAACCTCCTTCTATTTTTAAACAGGTACAATGCCTTTTTTCTATTCCTACTTTTGGAGGTCTTCTGCTTTTATTTAATAGTCAATTACAATCATTTTCAAAGAACTCAGTTTCTGAGTTCCTCTGGTGTGCTTTCCGCCAGCGTCCTCAATGCCAAGTCAGGCGTGACAGATTATTTTTCTTTGGGCAAACAAAACGAACAGCTCGCTGCACAAAATTCTGTTTTATTAGACAAGCTTTACAATAAGGAAAAGGTCAGATATATTTATACAGCAGATACTACAGAAAGGGATTCATCTGAAGTTAGAAAGCTTTATGATTTTATCCCAGCCAAAATAATCAATAAGTCTACCCTTAAACTCCACAACTATTTAACAATAAACAAAGGAGAAAATCAGGGACTCAAACCCCAAATGGGTGTGATGGGGCCGAATGGAGCGGTAGGTCTTATTCAAAAAACTTCGAAAAACTATTCGACTGTCATGACTTTGCTTCACAAAGAAAGCCGAATCAGTGCCATTTTGAAAAATAACAATCATTTTGGTTCATTGACCTGGGATGGTAGAAACGAATTTTACGCTCAATTAAATGATATTCCAACCAATATCAAGGTTGCGAAAAATGATACCGTCGTTACCAGTGGATTCTCAGATTTTTTTCCAGCCAATATTATGATAGGTCTGGTTGATTCGATTTGGAGAGAACCCGGAAGTAATTTTCATACAATCAATGTTGAGTTGTCAACCATATTTAGAAGCATCGACCATGTTTATATCATAGATTTTATAGACAGGGAAGAAATAGAAATTCTCGAAAGCGAAACGATCAATGAATAATTCAATCATCGCAAATGCATTGAGGTTCCTGGTTCTCCTTTTGGTGCAGGTACTTATCTTGAATGAAATCGAATTACACGGTTTCATACATCCGTATATTTATCCCCTGTTTATTTTATTGCTTCCATTTGAGACCCCACGCTGGGTCCAACTTTTGTTGGGATTCATTATGGGACTTTTGATAGACGTATATGCAAACACCATAGGGTTCCACGCAGCAGCTACCGTTTGGCTTGCATTTATTCGAACCACTGTTCAGGAGGTCAACAAACCTTCTGGCGGTTACGAACCTGAACAAAGACCCTTGATGTTTGATATGGGCGTGAAATGGACTTTGTTTTATGTTGGCGTTTCAGTACTCTTGCATCACTTTGTTTTGTTTTCAATTGAAGCAGGAAGTTTTGCAAATGTGCTTTCTACATTGAGCAAAATCTTTGTGAGTAGTTTGGTTTCAATTTTTCTAATGATGTTGTACCAATTTATTTTTGTACCCAAACAATAATAATCTGTTTTGGAGTTTAAATAATTGGAACACATTGTTCCGCTCCTGAACTGAGCTTTTATAAAAAATAAAATAAAATCTAAATCCCTGAAAAGTTTTGATGCAATACGAAAAGAGAAAATATATTATTGTTGGAATTTTTATATTCTTCTCACTTGTATTGTTAGGCCGCTTGTTTGTGCTTCAAGTTCAAGATCCGTCTTATAAAGATCTTGCCAACAGCAATTACATCAGGAAAAAAACGACTTATCCCGCAAGGGGATTGGTTTATGATCGCAATGGTAAATTGTTGGTAGACAATCAACCGATTTACGATTTAATGGTAACGCCCAAAGACGCAAGACAAGCCATTGATACTTCCAAATTCTGCAACTTGTTTAATATTGATAAGGCTACTTTTGTTGAAAATTTCACCAAAGCAGCAAGGTATTCCAATTACAATCCCTCCGTATTTTTAAAGCAGATTTCACCAGTCGTGTATGCGAAAGCACAAGAATATTTATACTTGTTTCCTGGCTTTTTTACACAAGTAAGAACCATTAGAAGTTACAATACAAAAAGTGCCCCCCACGTTTTTGGTTATCTCGGAGAGGTTAGCCAAGCTATTTTGGATACTTCTAAATATTATGGGCTTGGCGATTTTACTGGGATCAGCGGGGTGGAAAAAGGATTTGAGAAAAACCTAAGAGGAACCAAAGGTGAAAAGTATGTAATTGTTGATGCCTTCAACCGTGAACAAGAAACCTATCGGGATGGAGCAGAAGATGTACCAGCTGAACAAGGGCAAAATTTACAACTGACCATTGACATAGATCTGCAAAACTATGGCGAAGCTTTAATGCAGAATAAAATTGGAAGTGTTATTGCCATCGAACCATCTTCCGGTGAAATTTTATCGATGATAAGCAGTCCTTCCTACGACCCTTCTTTGTTAACAGGAAGGAGCCGTGGAATGAATATGCAAATGCTGAATATGGATACGCTCAAACGGCAATTGAACAGATGCATAACGGCTACTTATCCTCCTGGATCTACCCTCAAACCATTGGTCGCCTTGATCGCTTTGCAGGAAGGGGTTATCCATGCAAATTTTTATCAGAAATGTGGGCAGTATTATCCCCTGGGAAGTGGAGGTGTTCGATGTTCCCATGCACACACTTCATGTGGAACAACCAACTGTGCAATTGAGCAATCTTGTAACCCATATTTCTGCGAAGTTTTCAGAAGAACAATTGACAATCCCAAATATGAAAATTCAGAAATAGCCCTTCAAAAATGGATTGACTATTTACGTGAATTTGACCTTGGAAATCGCCTGGATTTTGGAATACCAGGCATGGTTAAAGGAACCATTCCAAATGTTGAATATTACAACAAACTGTACAATACTGATTATTGGCATTGGAAATCAAGTACCATTATTTCATTGAGTATTGGACAGGGGGAATTTGCAATTACTCCAATGCACTTGGCCAATAGTACAAGCATTATTGCCAACAGAGGTGTTTATTATAAACCTCGGATCGTAAAAAATATAGAAGCACCGGAACCAAAGGTTAGTAGTATTGAGCGACGTCATTTTGACACGGTTGCTGAAGGCATGGAGCGGGTAATGACTCGAGGAACTGGTAGATGGTCAGCTGTTGAAGGAATTGATATGTGTGGAAAAACCGGAACAGCTGAAAATCCGCATGGGGATGATCACTCGATTTTCATTGCTTTTGCACCCAAAAATAATCCTCAAATAGCGATCGGTATTATTGTTGAAAATGCGGGATATGGATCTACTTATGCAGCACCCATTGCTAGTTTGATGATAGAAAAATATTTGAATGATACAATTTCAAAGGCGTCAAAGTATAGAGAAATCAAGATGTTTGAATCCAATTTGATTAATCCCAATGCGGATAAAGAAGAAACCAATAATTAGAGCGTAAATGAGTTTTGCACAAAGCAGATCGGAAAAGAAAACAGACTGGCTATTAGTTTTGGTCTACGGATTGTTGGTATTAATTGGCTTGGCTTCAATTTATACCTCTAACTACGTACCTGATCAAAACATTACCTGGCAAACCATGCTGGACTATCCTTTTGGAAAACAATTGGCCTGGGTTGGTATTAGTTTCGTAATGATTTTGGCTTTGCAATTGTTTGATCGGAAATTCTACATAGGTATTTCTCCCTTTTTTTACATCTTGACCGTTATTTCGCTTATTCTGGTGCTCATTGTGGGATCAGAAATAAGTGGTTCCCGATCCTGGTTTCAATTTGGCTCTGTCAGCTTTCAGCCCTCTGAGTTAGCTAAAGTTGGAACAGCACTTGCCGTTGCCTTTTTTCTTTCAGGTTTCAATACGACCATAACCAAACTTCAAGATTTTCTAATTGTTGGAGCTTTAATAGTTGTTCCAGTTTTCCTTATTCTATTGCAAAGTGATGCGGGAACAGCCATCGTTTTTACTTCATTTATTTTAGTATTGTATCGAGAGGGCTTATCACCCCTTTGGCTTATTTTATATGCTTCAGTTATTGGTTTGTTTGTTTTAACATTGATGTTCACAGAGTTTGATACCAAAACGCTCGAAGTTTTAAAGAGTGGATATGGAACATTGGCTGTTGGTCTTGGCTTGCTTTCCACAGTTGGTGCCAGTTTGTATTTTGGTAAAAAATTCTTAGGGACACTTATTGTTCTTTTGACTGGTGTTGCACTGTATTTTTTGCCCTATGCAATTGACAACTTAGACATATTGTTGGGACTTAACTGTGCCATTGCAATTCTGATGATCGGATTGTATGTCTTTTTTAAAAAACCAGCCATCTTAGTTTCAGCCATATTGTCCTTGTCATTGATGTATGTACAGGCCGTTTCTTTTATAAGTCAAAATGTATTAGAGCCCTATCAATTGAAAAGGATCTTGGTTTCTTTGAATGTAATCACAGATTCTAGAGGAGCGAGCTACAACTTGGAACAGTCCAAAATTGCAATTGGCTCAGGTGGATGGATGGGAAAGGGATTTTTGAATGGAACACAGATTCGTGGAGGATTTGTCCCTGAAGTTGATACAGATTTCATTTTTTGCAACATAGGAGAAGAATTTGGCTTTATGGGGAGTTTGGTAACCATCGGTTTGTTTTTGGCTTTAATGATCAGAATAGTAGCCATTGCTGAAAGACAAAAATCAAAATTTACAAGAGTATATGCTTATTCTGTTGCGTCCATATTTTTCATTCATGTCTTTGTGAATGTGGCGATGGCAATTGGATTAGCCCCTGTAATTGGTATCCCACTGCCTTTGATTAGCCGTGGTGGATCCTCATTCCTGGGCTTCAGTTTATTGCTATTTATATTGATTCGACTGGATTCAGAGAAAAAGAACGTGGTCCGATGAATTTTTTTGCTGTTCTTATGGTTTCATTCCTGTAACAGATTATGTACTTTTGCGTTTATCAGGAGATAGATGTAAGACAATCGACTATGGATTTCGGGTTTACAATCACTAGCTAAGTATTTGGATAATCGATTACTTTTGTTCGAGTACTTAAAACCTAAAAGCATCTAAATCCGATAAATTAAAAAGTCATTAATTTAAAATCTTAATAAAATGTATAGAACACACACTTGTGGCGAATTAAGAATGGAACATGCCTCCTCCGAGGTTACCCTTGCGGGCTGGGTCCAAAAAACCAGAGAATTAGGCGGAATGATCTTCGTTGATTTACGAGATCGTTATGGAATCACTCAATTGGTTTTTAACAAAGATCAAGATGCAGACCTTTGTGACAAAGCCAAAGCTTTGGGAAGAGAATTCGTTATTCAAGTGAAAGGTGAGGTCATGGAGCGTACAGCTAAAAATGACAAGATGGCAACGGGAAATGTCGAATTGATTGCTTCTGAGATGAAAGTTCTAAGTGCTTCAAAAACTCCTCCTTTCACAATAGAAAATGAAACAGATGGTGGAGAAGATATTAGAATGAAATACCGTTTCCTAGATTTGCGTCGCCCAGCGGTTCAGGAGAACATCATGTTGAGACATAGAATTGCTCAGGAATCAAGAAGCTTTCTGAACAAGAGTGGTTTTCTTGAAATTGAAACGCCATTTTTGATTCGTTCAACTCCAGAGGGTGCAAGAGACTTTGTCGTTCCATCAAGAATGAACGAAGGACAATTTTATGCACTTCCACAATCTCCACAGACTTTCAAGCAGTTATTGATGGTAGCAGGTTACGATCGTTACTACCAAATTACTCGTTGCTTTAGAGATGAGGATTTAAGAGCAGACAGACAACCAGAGTTTACACAGATTGATTGTGAAATTGCTTTCGTTGAACAGGAGGATGTATTGAATATGTTCGAAGGTTTGGCAAAGCACATTATGAAATATGTTCACAACATCGACGTAGCAGAAGTTCCAAGAATAACTTTTGCTGAGGCAATGAGATTGTATGGATCTGACAAACCGGACATCCGTTTTGGAATGACCTTTACAGAACTAAATGATGTAGCTCAAAATAAGGGTTTCAAGGTTTTTGATGATGCTGAATTGGTTGTTGGGATTTGTGCAGAAGGATGCGCTACCTATACAAGAAAACAATTGGATGCTTTGACCGACTTTGTAAAGCGTCCACAAATTGGAGCGAAAGGTTTGGTTTATGTGAAATGCAATGAAGACGGAACTTTCAAATCTTCTGTTGACAAATTCTTTGATCAAGAAAAATTGAAAGCTTGGGCAGATAAAATGGGCGCCAAAGCTGGAGATCTTTTATTGGTTATATCAGGAGTGAAAGAAAAGGCAAGAAAACAAATGAATGAGTTGAGACTAGAAATGGGGAACCAACTAGGCTTGAGAAAGAAAGACGATTTTAAATTCCTTTGGGTATTGGACTTCCCATTGTTGGAATGGGCTGAAGAAGAAGAACGTTGGGTAGCAAGACACCATCCGTTCACCTCTCCTAAAGCAGAAGATTTTGATAAAATGGATACGGATCCAGGAGCGGTTAGAGCCAATGCATACGACATGGTGCTCAACGGAACGGAATTAGGTGGAGGCTCTGTGAGAATCCATGATAGAGGATTGCAAGAGAGAGTTTTCGAATTATTGGGCATGTCTAAAGAGGAAGCCGTTGAAAAATTCGGTTTCTTGATGGGCGCCTTTGAATTCGGAGCACCACCTCATGCAGGATTGGCCTTTGGTTTCGACAGAATGTGTGCTTTATTAGGAGGAGCAGATGCGATCAGAGATTTCATCGCCTTCCCGAAAAACAACTCAGGTAGAGATGTAATGATCGATGCGCCATCTAAAATTGACGAAGTTCAATACGAAGAATTGTGCATCAGAGCTGCACCGAAGGTGGAGGCATAAATTGGACTTTTAGCTTGATTTATAAGCTTTTAAAATAATAAAAATTAAGTCCCCCTAAGTCGCTTCCAGCGACTTAGGGGGACTTTTTGTTTTGTGAAATGATTAAGGCGTGTATTTATTTTATATTTGGGCGAAAAATATTTCATAAAAGAGGAAAACATACCAGAATGACAAACATTGAAATGGTGAGCACCATAAAAAATCACGAGGTGTTTTCTGGATTACCAGAATCCAGTTGGCAAGAACTACATAATATTGTTAGCCTAAAAATATATTCAAAAGATGAAACGGTTTTTAAAATAAACGAAGCACCCGTTTTTCTTTATTACATTGTCTCAGGTGATTTGAGTCTTTATTTTCCAAACAATAAGTTAGTCAATTATCAGGATGATGAAATCATTGGTGAAATAGGTTTACTCAATGGTGATTTTCGATTGGGTACCTTGAAAGCAAATGATGACAGCAAGGTTATCAGAATATGTGCGAAAAAAATATTCGACAAAAACTATGTCTCTGTCGAAACTAGTTTGCACATAACTCGAATTCTGAGCAAGCGCATAACCAATTATCTTCGTTCAACGATACAAATTTCCTCTAAGGAATTGATAGCGCAAGGGGAACATGAAAAAATGGAATTCAAATCGACAATGCGATGGAATTTAAAAGCGAATAAAAGGGACAAGGCCATTACACATGCCGTACTAAAAACCATTGCTGCCTTTCTAAATACTGAGGGTGGGATTTTGTTTGTGGGGGTATCTGATGAAGGTGAAATTCTTGGATTGGAAAAGGATGGTTTCGAAAATGAAGATAAAATGCTCCTCTTTTTGACCAATTCCATCAAATCCAATCTAGGTGCACTACAATTGCAGCACATTCATTTTCATGTGGAAGAAATGGACGGTAAAGAGTTTCTCAGAGTAGATGTTGAGCAAGGAACCTCCCCCTCTTATATAAAACATGACAAGGATGATGATTTTTATATAAGAACAGGTCCATCTACAAACTTACTTCGCACCAGTAAAATATATGAATACATAAGTGAAAGGTTTTCATAAATTTTTATTTTAATAAAAACAACTAAACAACTTTTAAAATCCTGTTTAATTTAGCTGTTGTTAAAATTCTTGAGTTTAATAAAGATCCTTCGATTACGATTTATTCTTTTTTCTATCTATCCTTTTTTTTGTCAAATTCCCACCACTAAACAATCCCTTACAGTTTTTTCTTTTGTTCAATTTTTATTTTTGAAAAATAATTTCTACTTTAACAGGCTTTTGTGCAAAAATCAAGAGAAAAAAACTATATGTCAATACTTATAAAAAACGGAAGAATTCTTACCGCAACCGACGATTTCATCGGTGATATTTTAATAGAAGGAGAAAAGGTAACCCGAATTGGACAAAATCTCAGAGCGAAGGCCGATGAGAAAATTGATGCTTCTGGAATGCTCGTTTTTCCAGGGGGAATCGATCCACATGTTCATCTGGATATGCCTTTCATGGGTACTTCCTCCAGTGACGATTATTCAACCGGGACACTTTCTGCCATGCATGGTGGAACCACAATGGTCATCGATTTTATCCTTCAAACACAAGGCAAATCTCTAGGAGATGCTTTAAAAACATGGAAGAAAAAATCTAGTCGAAAAGCCTTTGGTGATTATTCTTACCACATGGCCGTTACAGACTTTAATGAAAAAACAAAAAAAGAAATAGCCGGCCTTATAAAGAAAGAAGGGATTACCTCTTTCAAAACTTTCATGGCTTACAAAGGAGCATTGATGATCGATGATGGCCAAATGGTCGACCTTATGCAAGAAGTGAAAAGACATGGTGGCATGGTAACCGTTCATGCAACGAACGGAGACATGATTGACAAGCTGATCGCAAAGCACAAAAGCGAAGGAAAACTTTCTCCGCTTTATCATTATCTTTCTCAACCAGAAGTAACCGAAGCGGAGGCTTCTGCACGTTTCGCTGACATGGCACATTATACAGGAGTCAAGTCATACATCGTTCACATGACATGTGAAGGTGCATTGAATGCTATAAGGGAGGCAACTAAAAGAAATCAAAAAGTTCATGTTGAAACTTGCATTCAATATTTAACATTGGATGCTTCACTCTATGAAAAGGATTTTGAAGGAGCCAAATGGGTCATGAGTCCTCCATTGAGAGAACCAAAAGATCAGGCAACCTTATGGGCTGGAATCAACCAAGGATTGGTGCAAGTCGTCGCAACCGATCACTGCCCATTTATGTGGGAACAAAAATTAATGGGTGAAAAAGATTTTTCTAAAATTCCAAATGGCCATCCAGCCATCGAACACAGAGTTGAACTACTATTCTCTGAAGGAGTAGCAAAAGGAAAAATTTCACACAATAAATTTGTAGAGGTCTCTTCTACCAATGCTGCTAAGATTTTTGGAATGTTTCCACAAAAAGGAACCATCGCGCTAGGATCAGATGCGGACATCATAATTTTTGATCCAAATGAAAAACACACCATTTCGGCCAAAACGCACCACATGAATGTCGATTATTCTGCCTACGAAGGATGGGAGGTAACTGGCAAAACCAAAAAAGTAATCATGCGTGGTAAACTAGCCATAGACGACGGAAAAGTCAAAATCCGAAAAGGATATGGAAAGCAAGTGAAAAGAAAACCTTTCAGTAAAATTTAAGTACAAAGTTCTAAGTATAAAGAACAGAGTATAAAGTATGAAATGGATGAAAAATTATTATTTTATAAAGACAATATAAAAAAGCCAAAAGCCAAAAGCCAAAAGCCAAAAGCCAAAAGCTAAAAGCTAACAGCCAACAGCCAAGAGCTTTTTTCAAAAACCGAATACCTAACACCGAAAACCCATAAATAAATATGCCACGTAAAATAAAATCAGGATTGATACAATTAAGCCTCCCAATGACAGAGGGAGAAGGAACAATAGAGCAAATCATGCAGGCAATGTTGGACAAACACATTCCATACATTGAAGAAGCAGGTAAGCAAGGTGTTCAGATTCTTTGCCTTCAGGAGATTTTTAATACGCCCTACTTTTGCCCAGGTCAAGACAAAGCTTGGTATGCTTCAGCTGAGCCGGTTCCAGGACCAACGACTCACTTGATGCAGGAATACGCCAAGAAATACAACATGGTAATTATTGTTCCTATTTATGAAAAAGAACAAGCTGGGTTTTTATACAATACTGCTGCCGTTATTGATGCTGATGGAACTTATCTTGGCAAATACAGAAAAAATCACATTCCACATACAAGTGGATTCTGGGAGAAGTTTTTCTTCAAGCCAGGTAATTTGGGATATCCTGTATTCCAAACAAAATATGCTAAGGTTGGAGTCTATATTTGCTATGACAGACATTTCCCAGATGGTGCTCGTTGTTTAGGTTTGAATGGAGCTGAAATAGTGTACAATCCTTCTGCAACTGTTGCTGGGCTTTCACAATATTTATGGCAATTAGAGCAACCTGCACATGCTGCTGCCAATGGTTATTTCATGGGTTGCATCAATAGAGTAGGGGAAGAAAAACCTTGGAACCTCGGACGCTTTTATGGAACCTCCTATTTCGTAGATCCACGTGGACAAATTTTCTCTCAAGCTTCAGAAACAAATGATGAATTATTGGTTGCAGAATTTGACTTAGACGTTATTGAAGAAGTTCGTTCAACTTGGCAGTTCTTTAGAGATCGTCGCCCTGAAACTTATGATAAAATAACTGAACTGTAAACAGTAATTTACTAATTTACTAATTTAATCGAAATAAGTATTTGAAATAAGAAATTGGTGAAATGGACATTGGTCTAAAATCTAATCTCTAAAATCTAAAACCAAAATGGCAGAATTTAAAAGACCAAAGAATAAATCTGAGTATGAAAAAAACTTTGCTCAGGAGTATCCTTTGATGAATGATACTGAGGCACATTATGAAAGTTCCCGTTGTTTGTTTTGTTATGACGCTCCTTGTATAAATGCATGTCCAACAGGTATTGATATTCCATTGTTTATAAAACAAATCAATACCACAAATGTCATAGGCGCAGCCAAAACCATTTATGAATCAAATTACTTTGGTGCAGCTTGTGGAAAGGTTTGCCCTACAGAAGTTTTATGTGAGGGTGCTTGTGTTTACAATCATCAAGACGTAAAGCCAATTGATATAGGAAGGTTGCAAAATTATGCAAGCCAAAAAGCCATTGAATCAAATGCCAAGCTTTTTAAAGCAGGCAAAAGTAATAGAAGAAAAGTGGCGGTGATAGGAGCCGGCCCAGCAGGAATTGCGGCGGCTTGTGAGCTTCGTACACTTGGATATAAAGTAGATGTTTTCGAAGCAAAAGCACATCCTTCCGGATTGACTATTTATGGCGTTGCTCCTTACAAAATAACGAACGAGGAAGTTTTGGATGAAATGGCTTACCTCGAAAAACAATTGGGCTTTAATGTCCATTATAAAAAAGCCATAAAAAGTAAGAAGCAGCTTGCACAATTAGAAAAAGATTATCATGCTGTCTTCCTTGGAATTGGTTTAGGTGAAACTCGTAAACTTAAAATTGCTGGTGAAGATCTTGAAGGTTGTCACGGCGCAGTTGAATTCATAGAAAAGCTGCGAATGAAACAGCACAAAGTGAAAGCAGGTGATAAGGTTATTGTTTTGGGGGGTGGAAACACTGCCATGGATGCTGCATCAGAAACGGCTAGACTTGGAGCTTCAGAAGTTGTATTGGCTTATCGTCGATCCAAGGAAGCGAAAGGTGCTTACTCTTTCGAATATGACTTGGCAAAACAAGTTGGGGTGAAAGGACTCTTTAATGTTACACCTGTTCGATTGATGTCTAAAAAAGGAAAAGTTGCAGGGGTGAAATTTATTCGAACTGAAAGCAAGAAAGGCAAATTGGTAGAAGTGAAAGGCAGCGAATTTGTTGTAGACTGCGATATGGTCATCAAAGCAACTGGACAAAGTAAAAGAGTTGAGTTCCTTAAGATGATCGACGGATTGGAAGTCGATTCCAAAGGCAGAATTATAGCCAATGATGCATTTCAAACAACCAATCCAAAATACTTTGCTGCTGGTGACAGTGTGAACGGTGGAGCGGAAGTGGTCAATGCAGTGGCTGAGGCTAAAATTGCAGCTCAGGGAATACACAAATACCTGTTCCCTAATGCATAGTAATTTGATTAAGATTACTTGTACAACATTTAAATAAACAATTTTTAGACCCATTTTTAGGAATGGAAACAATTCGGATTGAAAAATACAAGGTCTAAAATCTAATATCTAGAATCTAACAATATGGCAGATTTATCAGTAAATTTTGGAGGAATAAAAGCACCGAACCCATTTTGGCTGGCCTCAGCGCCACCAACAAATTCGGGCTATCAAGTCATGAAAGCTTTTGATGCAGGTTGGGGTGGTGCCGTATGGAAAACACTGGGTGTTCCAGTTGTCAATGTCTCCTCTCGTTATGGAGGGGTCAATTACAAAGACAAGCGACTCATTGGCCTGAACAATATTGAGCTAATAACGGACAGACCTTTAAAAGACAATCTGAGGGAAATTGAAGAGGTGAAAAAACGTTTTCCCAATCATGCTGTGATCGCCTCCCTAATGGTGGAAACCAAAGAACAATGGGAACAAATTGTCAGGGATTCTGAAAATGCTGGAGCTGACGGTATAGAACTAAATTTTGGATGCCCGCATGGAATGTGTGAAAGAGGAATGGGTTCTGCTGTTGGTCAAGAACCAAAGGTTTTGGAAACCATTACCAGATGGGTTACGGATGTTGCTAAGGTTCCTGTTATTGTGAAATTAACGCCTAATATTTCTGATATTACCGTTCCTGCTCAGGCAGCTGTTTCTGGCAATGCAGATGCCATTTCATTGATCAATACCATCCAAAGTATAGTTGGGGTGGACATCGATAATTTTGTTCCATATCCAATAGTTGATGGCAAAAGTACCAATGGTGGATACTGCGGTCCAGCCGTAAAACCGATTGCCTTAAATATGCTTAAAAACTGTGCACAACATGCCAATGTCAATATTCCTATCTCAGGAATTGGCGGAATTGAGACATGGAGAGATGCAGTTGAATTTATATTATTAGGTGCAGGTTCTGTTCAGGTTTGTACAGCAGTTATGCATTATGGTTTTGGTATCATTCGTGAAATGCTTTACGGCCTTGATGAATACATGGACTCGAAAGGATTCGAGACAATAGATTCTATGATCGGTAAAGCCTTGCCAAATGTATTAAACTGGGAAGAGCTAAACTTGAATTACAAAGTAGTTGCCTCTATTGAAGATGAAAAGTGCATCGGCTGTCAGTTGTGCTATACGGCCTGTGAAGACGGAGCACATCAAGCCATCGCATTACCTATTGCTGAAAATGGGGAAAGAGTCCCAACCATCATTGAAGAAAACTGTGTTGGTTGCAACCTTTGTTCTTTGGTTTGTCCGGTTGAAGAATGCATAACCATGGAGAGAAGAGATGACGAGAGCAAAAAACAAATCACTTGGCAGGAAAGAACGAAAAAGGGAACAATACCAAACACTTTTAATGATCAGCGTGGTGGTGGAGTAGGGCATTACATTCCTAGCCCTGCAGATGCTTTGAAAAAGAATGAAAAGTATAAAATAAAGAGAGGTAAGAACTAATAGCCTTTCTTTGGATTTTTAGTAGATATATTGAAGGTTGTTTGGATGCACTTTATTGACACTTTGTAGGCGCGCAATAGTTGCCCACCTACAAAGTGTCAATTAACAATTTAGTGGGCTTGCCTTGCAGGTCTGCCACATTGATTCAATACATTAAAAATAGGTGAATAAAAGGTGAATAAAAGGAAGATTAGCCCCAATGCAAAAGTTCTTTGTTTTACTATTCTCTCTTGCTGTTCTAGCAATATTTTTTGGTTCTTGCAGCAAACCTGAGGCAGAAGAATGTTGTGCCGATGATTTTTTAGTCCATACAATCAAGTAATTGATTCCAGTTTTTGTAGCCGATAATCAGCCAATTGAAATTTCACAAAAAAAATGAATTGGTGTAAAATAAAAACAGGATATACTAAACAATATTAGCTAACTATTTTAGTTGGTATAAAATTACAAATGGTAATTTATTTGAATTGGAAGGGAGGTGAAAAAGAGAAAATTGTCTCTATACCAATTGGCGGCTCGTCCGTCTTAGCAACAAGATAGGTGAGCGCAGCGAAAGCCACGCTTCAAAAAGAATTCAAACAAACAAAAAATACCGCCAACGGCCAAAAGCCAATGGCCAAAAGCTTTATATAATAAACACAAATAAATGTCAACAGTTACTCAAAAATACGACGAAGTAAAAAACTTTGTAGGAGGTCAGTTCAAAGTGAACGGCCAGCAAAAAATGGAAGTGGTTTGTCCGTTGGATGGATCAACTTTATCGAATGTCCCGCTATCGGGAATGAAAGATTTATCAGAAGCAGTAGAGGCTGCTCAAACGGCTTTCCCAGCATGGTCAGCTATGACTGTTAAAGAAAGAGTGGATATACTTTTCAACTACCGCCAATTGGTGAAAGACAATGTTGAGATGTTGGCCCAATTGGTACATGAAGAAAATGGCAAGATGATTGGTGAAGCAAGAGCCGAAGTAATGAAAAGCATCGAGCTAACCGAATTTGCTTGCTCTATGCCACAAATGGTTTCTGGTCAGATCATGGAAGTAAGCAAAGGAGTAGAATGTAGAGTAGAACGCAAGCCGCTTGGAGTCGTTGCTTGTATTTCACCATTCAACTTCCCACACATGGTTCCACATTGGACCGTACCCAATGCATTGGCACTTGGAAACTGCGTCATCCTAAAACCTTCTGAAGTGGTTCCATTGAGTGCCGTTAAAATGGCTGAAATGCTAAAAGAGGCAGGTTTGCCTGATGGTGTGTTCAGTGTCGTTAACGGAGACAAAGAAATCGTAGAAGCACTTTGCGATCATCCAGGAATCGAAGCGGTTTCTTTTGTTGGTTCAACAAATGTGGCGAAGATTGTTTACAGGAGAGCAAGTTCTAATCTGAAAAGATGTGTTGCTTTAGGTGGAGCTAAAAATCACTTGTTGGTTATGCCGGATGCACATGTAAATATGACTGCTGCAAACGTTGTTGCTTCAATGGCTGGTTGTGCTGGACAAAGATGCATGGCTGCTGCTGCAATGGTTGCTGTTGGAGATGTTAGCCACATCATTGATCAAATAATTGTAGAAGCAAAAAAGATTGTCGTTGGCGAAAACCTAGGTTCTGTTATTTCAAAAGAAGCCAAAGAACGCATTGAAAAATACATAGCAGAAGCTGAAGCTGCCGGAGCCAAAATTTTAGTAGATGGCCGAAATGCAACAGTGGCAGATAAGGAAGGCGGATTTTATGTTGGAGCAACCATCATCGATCATGTAAAGCCAGAAATGAATATTGCCAAAGAAGAGGTTTTCGGACCTGTGCTTTCTATCATCCGTGCTGAAGATTTAGACCAGGCACTCGAAATTGAAAATAGTTCAAATTATGGAAATGCAGCTGCAGTATTTACACAAAGTGGTGGAACTGCAAGGTATGTAATGGAAAAAGCAAGCGCTGGAATGATCGGCGTAAACATCGGCGTTCCTGTTCCTAGAGAACCTTTCTCATTTGGTGGATGGAATGAATCTAAATTCGGTGTAGGAGATATTACAGGAGAAAGCTCAATCGAATTTTGGACTCAATTGAAAAAGACAACAACTAAGTGGAACCCAGAAGCATGGACCAATTGGATGTCGTAATAAGACTTTAGACATTAGATTTTAGATATTAGAATGAATGTTCCAGATCTAAAATCTAGTGTGTAAAATCAATAGCTATTCGTACTTTGTCGCCAGTACTCGATGTTTTTACTTGGCAAAAAAAAATAGCCGATCGTCTTTGTACTTAGTTCAGTTTACTAGGTACTAATTAAAAATTTAAAAAAGGCAGGAAAATGATTCAAGCAGATATTTCAAAAGACAAAAAAATAGTTCAGGATTGTAAAGATTACTCTTTGTTCTCTTGGACTGCTCAAGGCAATGTTAATCCAATTAATGCCGATAGAGCTGAAGGTGTATATGTATATGATAGAGATGGAAAACGATATCTGGATTTTTCTTCTCAATTAATGAATGTCAATATTGGTCACGGAGATCAAAGAGTGACTGAAGCGGTTGCCAAACAAATGCGTGAGCTAAGTTTTGTGTATCCAGGAATGGCTACCGAAGTAAGATCCAAACTAGCCAAAAAATTGGCTGATCTTGCACCGGGCAGTTTAAAGAAAACATTCTTTACTTTAGGCGGTGCTGATGCAATTGAGAATGCTATAAAATTGGCAAGGATTTATACGGGCCGTCACAAAGTAATTACTCAATATAGATCCTACCACGGTGGAACCTATGGAGCTATGACTGCAGGTGGTGATCCACGAAAGTTCTTACTGGATAGTCAACAAATGCCAAATGTTGTTCATGTTGAAAATCCTTATTTCTATCGTTGCCCGTGGGGTACTGAAACGGAAGAGGATTGTTCCGAAATGGCAGCTAGAAATTTTGAAAGTATTGTGAAATATGAGAATCCTGCCAGCATAGCTGCCGTGATTTTTGAAGGCGAATCAGGCTCCTCTGGATGTATAAAATATCCACCTGGATACCTTGCTAAAATTGCAGCCATTTGTAAAAAATATGGAATTCTTTACATCAATGATGAAGTAATGAGTGGCTTTGGACGGACAGGTAAAATGTTCGCCATCGAACACAGCGGAGTTGAACCAGACATCATGTGTATGGCCAAAGGCTTAACTTCAGGCTATGTTGCTTTGGGTGGTTTGATTGTAAAGGAAGAAATCGCAGAATTTTTCAATGATCATTATCTACCTTTGGGCTTGACCTATTCTGCTCATCCAGTTTCACTGGCTGCCGGATTGGAAGTAATGAACATTTATGAGCAAGACAATCTAGTTGAACGTGCTGCTGAAATGGGCAAATATGTGGATCAACAAGTTGAGAAACTGAAAGAAAAACATCCTTCAATTGGCGATTGGCGTAACACTGGTTTGTTGGGTGCAATAGAACTGGTAAGAAATAGAAAAACCAAAGAGCCCTTGACCCCTTGGAATGCTGCTGCTAGTGAAATGGAACCAACCAAACGAATCATTTCTAAAATTCGAGAATTGGGAATGTTTACTTTCGTGAAATGGAATTGGATTTTTATTGCCCCACCACTCATTGTTACCAAAGCCCAAATTGACGAAGGGCTGGAAATTATTTCAAAAGCAATCGAAATTGCAGATGAATATTACAAAGACTAGAAATTAGATTATTATAATGGGCGTGAATTATCACGCCCATTTTTGTTTTATAGACTCAGTGTTCGGTATGAAACCATTTTTTACAATAATATTTTTTGCCCTATTCTTTTCGAATCAAGCAACAAGCCAAGTTTTGATCAATGAATGGATGGCTTCCAACTCTTCAGTAATCGAAGATCCTGATTTTAACGAAAGCGGAGATTGGATTGAATTGTACAATTCAGCTGGCATTCCATTGGATATCGGGGGATGGTTATTGACCGATAATCTATCCAATCCAGATAAGTGGACCATTCCAACAGGGACAGTTATCGAGGCCTTTTCATTTGTTTTGATTTGGGCAGATGGAACAGATACATTGCTGCATTCCAATTTCAAGCTTACCAAAGAGGCAGAAGAAATTGGTCTTTACAACCCGAACTTGGAAAGAATCGACTCAGTATTTTATGAAAATCAAAAAACAAATATTTCAATGGGAAGAGCTTCTGATGGCTCTCCACAATTTGGCTATTTTGAACAGCCCAGTCCTGGTGAATCAAATGTGCATTATGCATATGAAGGCATAACATTTCACGAAACTCAATTTTCGAAAAGTGGTGGCTTTTATAACGCTGATCTTGAAATTGAATTATCGACCATTGATGGCGATATTTATTATACCCTTGATGGTTCTTTCCCAAAGCCATCTTCCAATTTGTATACTGGTCCAATTTTAATTTCAGAAACGACCATGCTTAGGGCTCGAGTTATTTTGGAAAATCACATTCCAAGTAAAACAACCACACACAGTTATTTTATCAATGAGAATTTTGAAGAACGTGGCCTGCCCATCGTTTCACTTTCTACGGATCCTGGTCATTTTTGGGATCCGGATACCGGGATATATGTTCAAAACTTCAAACCAAGTTGGGAGTATCCAATGAACATTGAGCTTTTCGAAAATGATGGTAGTAATCGTGCTGCATTTAACGAATTGGCTGGTACTAAAATTAATGGCTTGAACGCTTGGGCGGCACCTCAGAAAATGTTGGGAGTATATTTTGACAATGATTATGATGAAAACAACTTGGAATACAACCTGTTTTTTGACAGACGAAGAAACAGTTTTGATAATTTCACTTTAAGGGCTTCTGGTAGTGATTGGAATAGTACACTCTTCAGAGATGCGCTTTGTCAAGAATTGACAAAACACGCTATGGACTTGGAAATGATGGCTTACCGACCTTCTGTATTATTTGTGAATGGAGAATACATGGGGATTCACAATCTTCGCTCAAGAATTGATGAAGATTTCATCGAAGAAAATTTTCATTATCAAAGCAATGAATATGATTTGATTGAAAACAATGGGGAAGTTGAAGAAGGAGACAGCATTGCTTTTAATGAGCTTTTTGCATTGTTTGAAAATGATTTGACGATTGAATCAAATATAGATTTGCTTAAAACGAAAATGGATCTCGACAATTTTACAGATTTCATGATAACTGAAATTTGGTCGAGCAACAACAGTTGGGGACACAATATTCAAATGTGGAAACCCAAAGAGGAAGGAACTAAGTGGCGATGGATATTGCAGGATTTTGATCGTGGTTTTGTAGGAACTACAGACGTTAGTTTGCAGGATTTTGATGATTTCAATCCTGGTGCAGGCTATGAATGGGCCAAGTTTCCTTTACGGAAATTATGGTACAATGAGGACTATGCCTTGAAATTTGCATCCAGATTTGCGGATCATTTGTACACAACATTTCATCCAGACAGGGTCGCCACACTTATAAATGAGTTTGCAATTCCACTGGAAGCGGAAATGCCCTACCATGTTCAAAGATGGTTGGGCAGCACTTCAAATGCCTATGGAAATGGAATGTCCTCAGTAGATGAATGGTATTCAAACGTTCAAGAATTAAACAACTTTGCAGTCGGTAGAAACCAATATTGCTTTGAGGATATAAGTGATTTTTTCGGACTGGATGAAACGGCTAATTTAGCCATGAATGTCTATCCTGAAGAATCAGGGAAAATTGAAATAAATGGAATAAAAATTCCCGATTCGCCTTGGTCCGGTTCTTATATTAAAAACCTGCCTTTCGAATTAACTGCAATTCCAGACTTGGCTTATGATTTTACTGGTTGGTCTGTAGGAAGCTTCGAAACACTCATTGGATTAGAAACCGAATGGAAGTTTTTAGACAATGGATCTGATCAAGGTACACAATGGCGACAAATTAATTTTGACGATTCTTCTTGGGGCAATGGCGCTGCAGAATTAGGATATGGAGATGGAGATGAAGAGACCGTTGTTTCTTTCGGAAGTCTTTCAGAGCAAAAACATGTCACCACTTATTTTAGAAAAACCTTTGAAATAGAGGATCCAGAATTATATACAGGCCAATTTGTTGTCAATTTATTGAGAGATGATGGCGCAGTAGTTTATTTAAATGGGCAGGAATTGTGTCGATCCAATATGCCTAATGGTGAAATAGCCAGCAATGTTTTTGCACTCGTTCCAGTTGCTGGAGCTGATGAAACAATAACTTTTAATTATTCAATGGATGCGGATGTTTTGCAATCTGGAATGAATGTTTTAGCAGTTGAAATCCATCAATCTTCTGGCAATAGTTCTGATATTAGTTTTGATTGCGAATTGAAGGCGCTTAAAATTCCTGAAGCAGAATTTTTCTCTACTGAAAATACAGTTTCTTTTAACCTGCTTTCAGATACTTTTTTGGTCGCAAACTTTGTTCCCAATGAGCTGTGTAGTCTTCCTCGTGAAATTACAGAAGATTTAAATCTCAATATTGATTGTTCGCCTTACTTTGCAGATTACAATTGCCATGTTCATCCAAATGCAAAACTGAGTTTGGACCCTGGGGTTGAAATTCGTTTTAAAGAAGGAGTCAGTTTAATTGTCAATGGTGTTTTAGAGCTAAATGGTACGGAATCGAGTCCCATCGTTTTTAGAGGCATTGATGAGCAAAAAAAATGGGGCGCTGTCGTAATGAAAAATACGACAGGTACCAATTATTTAAACTGGCTTGAAATAAGAGGTGCAACAAATGGGCAACATCCAATTTATGAAAATGCTGCGATTTCTGGTTTTAACAGCGATTTGGTTTTAGACAACTTGGAAATTGTAGAGGTAGACAACAATCCGATATTGGCTTATTATTCTGATGTTGTTTTAACCAACAGTACCTTGCATTCGCAAGTAACAGGTGATTTGATAAATGTGAAATATGGAAATGGCAGGATCGAAAATTGCGATTTCCGAGGAAACAACCAAATAGATACTGACGCGATAGACTATGATGAAGTTGAAAATGGAATAGTAAGGAATTGTAAAATATATGATTTCTTTGGCTTTAACAGCGATGGAATAGATTTAGGAGAGAACTCTTCCAATGTTTTGATTGAAAATAATTTCATCCACAACTGCACGGACAAAGCTGTTTCAATAGGCCAACAAAGTGACATCACTGCAAGGAACAACATCCTTGTGAATTGTAATCAAGGTTTTGCTTTGAAAGATTTGAGTATGGCTGAAATTGATCAAATAACTTTTTACAATGTAGGCGTTCCATTGGCTTGCTTCGAAAAAAATGTTGGCCTTGGAGGCGGTATGGCTTTCGTTTCAAATTCCATTTTATCGAACTCCAATATCGTTTCAAGTTTTATCGATGAATTTTCATTTGCAGACATTTCAAATTCTCTAATTGATACAGATACGCTTGAAAGCGAAGCAAATCATTTTGAAAATCCCCATTTTTTCAATCCGACATTGAATAATTTTACATTAAAAAACAATTCACCTGCAATAGATTTGGGAATCGATGATTTAGGCAATTCCATTGATTTGGGTAGCAAATTTAACCAATACTCAGCTCCTGCTTCATTGCTTATTACTGGTATTAATTACAATCCTACTGGTCATCCAAATGCTGAATTTATTGAAATAAACAATCCGGGAACACAATCAATAAATCTCGCTGGTTATTCTATTTCTGAAGCTGTAGAATTTGTTTTTACTGAGGGTGAAATAGCTCCTGGTGAAAGCATTTTTGTTGTTCTAGAAACAGCAAATTTCACCGAATACAATGAGCAGATTTTTAGGTGGACCAGCGGTAGATTGGATAACAGGGGAGAAACCATTCGACTATCAGATCCGTATGGAATAGTGGTGGATCAAGTGAAATATGACAATGTCGCTCCCTGGCCAATAGAAGCTGATGCCAACGGAGGCTCTCTTTCTTTAATCAGCAATGATCTTGACAACCACTTTGCAGAAAGTTGGAAAATAAAAGATCAAGAATTTACCAGTATTGAGGATTTAAGTGAAAGTGATTTAAGCATTTTTCCTAATCCTGCGAGTGATAGGATAAAGATCAAATCAGCCGTGAGTTTCATCGAAAGATTTAGTTTGTTCAATTCTCATGGCTTAGAAATTGTTGCTCTGAGTTTATCAGAACCAACAAGAGAATTAACTTATGATCTTAGAAACTTAGCTGCTGGATGTTATTTTATTGAAATGAATGGTGAAGTATTGACCAAAAAATTGGTAATTCTGCCTTAGTTTCTATAATAACAGTTACAATTTAACAGGCTTATAAAGCCTAGAAGACGAAAGGGGGGACTCCGTAAGTCTTGAGAAGGCTGATAGCCCTATAGTTGAAGCAATAGTTGAAGCAATAGTTGAAGCAATAGTGAACTCCACTGGCGTCCAGATGTGTAAGGTTTTTAATTCTTTTTTGATTCAACGAGTAAAATAGTTATTTTTGCACTTTCAAATTGAAATATTTCTATAAATGGAAAAAGTAGTGGATTCGATTAAGGAATTTAAAGACATGCAGGTTCGTACCTACATGAGTAAAAAAGACCGCAATTATTACTTCGCATTTATTAAAGATAAAAGGAAGTTGGTCAAAAGTTTGCCATATAAGCACAAAGAAGAGTGCTTGAGGGGAATGCGACTAGCTGTTCACAATGCTTTGAATCAACCCATTTTCAAAGCCAAGCAGTTTGGAAAAAATAGATTCTACTTCAGCATGGTTGCTCAAAATGGAGAACTAATAGGAAGCAGTATCAAATTCAACAACATTCCAGAAATAGAATCAGTTCTTTCTAGTTTTGCTGGACGTGAAATTAAAGTCAACTTCAAATCATGGGAGGAAGAGGAGAAGATCGCTAAAGAAGTTAAGAAAAAGAAGCAGAGAATTTTTGAACCATTTCTAAGTGAAAGGTTTGAAGAGGAAATCAATATTGAAGCCTACAAAAACAATTCTACCAATAAATTTCATTTTCATTTTGAAGACCTCGACGGCATGCCTGTCGTTGTCAGCAAAGCTTATTCTTCTGAAGAGGAATGTAAAAAGGGAATTGCATTGTCGATGGAAAATGCTCCTTATTCCAATAGATACAGAAGTTTTTTAGATCCTGCCCAAGGAAATTATTTTGAATTGACCAATAAGGAGGATCAAACAATAGAACGAAGTGTCTTTTTTGATTCCAAGGAAAAAGAAGAAGAAGTCAAAGGTTGGTTTTATGGAGTTCATGCAAAAGCCAAAGCTGCAAAAGATGCCATCCAAAGACAAAAGGAAGAACGGATAAGACTTGCTCGTGAGAGAAAAGAAAGAGAAGAAACCATCCGCTTGAAAGCAGAAAAAGAGCGATTGGACAAAGAGGCGAGATTGGCTGAAAGGATGAGAATTCAAGAGGAAGAAGAAGCTAAAAGAGAGGAAGAAATCTTTCGTTTAAGAGAAGAAAAGAAAAAGAAAAAGCAAGAGCGAAGAGAAGAATTGGCAAGATTAAAAGAAGAGGAAAAGCAAAGATCTGAAGAAAGAAAAAGAGCAGAAGCAGCTGAATTAAAAAGAATCGAAGAAGAACGCATTGCAGAAGAACAAAGATTGAAAGAAGAAAAGGATCGAATTAAAAAAGAAGAAAAAAGAATAAGAGACGAACAAAGAAAACAACAACTATCCGAAAGAACCCAGGTTCAAGCTGAGCAGAAAGTGCGAAAGCAAGAAAAAAAAGAAGTAAAAGCACAAAAAGTTGCTCAGCAAAATGTGATTAAAGAAACGAATGCATCGGTTCAGAAAAGTGGAACTTCAGGTGTCAAGATCGGAATCATTGTTGTTTTTGTCTTAATTGTTTTAGCATTGCTTTATTCTTTGTTGCGCTAGTGTTTAGTAATCCATGATGCAATCTGTGGGATCTGTAGAATCTGTAAAATCTGAGGGTTCTGTGGTTAAAAACACATCCCTTTGCTTCGTATCTATGTGTCTTCGCTTTCATACCCACACAAACCACTCACAATCTTATCGCAAGTCCCAATCATTTGTTAAATTTAGATAAACAAATGAGCCAAAATGAGTGAAATCAATCAGGATGAAATAATAGAATTAAAGGAAGACCTTTCAGCTTCCCCCTTATACAGTGAAGATTTGGCTCCAGTCCCCAAAAATAAGCGGACATGGTCTATGTGGAATCTCGCTGCGATTTGGGTTGGAATGGCAGTTTGTATCCCAACATATATGTTGGCGGCAGACATGATCAAATCTGGAGTTAGTTGGTGGGCCGCTTTGATCATCATTGGTTTGGCCAATTTAATCATTACGGTTCCTATGATTCTAAACGGTCATGCTGGAGTGAAATATGGTATTCCTTTCCCAGTATTGGGAAGAGCATCTTTTGGCACAAATGGGATTCACATTGCAGCAATTGTCCGGGCCATTGTGGCCTGTGGTTGGTTTGGGATACAAACCTGGATCGGTGGACTGGCCTTGTATGCCATTTGGAATGTGATTTCAGGCAACGAGCCCTCTTTGGGGCTTGACAGTGGCAAGTTCATTTGTTTTGGATTGTTCTGGCTCGTCAATATGTATTTTGTTTGGAACGGCACGGACAGCATCCGCTGGCTGGAAGAATTTTCTGCGCCAATTCTCGTCCTTATCGGTTTGTTTCTGATAGGCTGGGGAGCCTATCAAGCAGGTGGCTTCGGCAAAGTGTTGGAGCAAAGCACGCAGTTGGAAAGACCAACCGCAGAAATGACCAAATCTGCCAATGGTTATACATTGAGCATCGATCCGCTGAAAGACCTCGATGGTAAGTTAAAGGCAACCGAGTTCTTTGTCAGTTATCCGGAACAGGACGCTTCCGTTGCCAATTGGCAAAAATTGAGCTTAAGCGGTCTAACCACTGTCCCTTTGAATAAAACAATGGGCCTTGAACAAGATCTCAATACGGGAGAAAATATCAATTTACAAATAAGACAAAAAGTAGGGGATGATTTTTATACTTCTAGCACTGCTACAGTTGCCTTAAGCGATCCAGCCCAAAAAACTTCTATTTGGTGGAAATACATTTTAATGTTAACAGCGATGGTTGGTTTTTGGGCAACCATGTCTTTGAGCATCGCGGATATCACACGGTATTCTGCTAGTCAAAGCGATCAAATTGCTGGTCAATTGATTGGATTGCCAGGAACGATGATCTTATTTTCATTTGTTGGAATATTCGTTACTTGCGCTGCTATTATCAACTTTCCTGATATTTTAATGGGGGAAGATGCTCCATGGGACCCTGTCTCCTTATTGGCCAAATTCAGCAATCCTGTTGTTGTAGTT
>CALBCY010000174.1 GCA_937927195.1 uncultured Chitinophagales bacterium | reverse complement strand
CTCGATTCAATGGTATTGGGAGCTTCTATCTCTGGAGGAGGAGTTTCGAATGGAGTATGGTCCACATCTGGTGATGGTGTCTTTTCGGGTAGCCCCAATTTTTCTGACAATCCTGAATATCTTCCTGGGGCGATGGATATTGAAAGTGGAATGGTTATTCTTAGCTTAAATTCATTTACCCCAGAAAATCCTGATTGCTCTGAAGCTACTGATCAATTGATTATAACTTTTTATGAAGAACCAATTTCAGGAGTTGATGACATTAATTTCAAATGTAACATTTTCCCAAATCCGAACGATGGTAATTTCCTTGTAAGCATTCCTAATTTCAATTTGGATTATCGACTGAGTCTGATTAATTCAAATGGTGAAGAAGTTTATTTTGAGCATTCCAATAGCTCCATTTTGGAGTTGAAATTAAGCAAGCTTAATTCCGGCATATTTTATTTGATTGTTGAATCTGAAAATGAATATTTGGTCAAGAAGGTTTTGATATTTTAAGCAAAAAAAATCCCCCATTGAAGGCTAAAGCCTTCAATGGGGGATTTTTACATTTTATCTATCTTAAATTCTATTCAATCACAATTTTTCTGGTCAACATTTTGTCTTCCTGAATAATTTGCAAAACATAAACCCCAGCTGGCTTGTCTCTCAAGTCAACCTGATTTCTGTATTTGCCATAAATTTCTTCTGTTTGTTCAGAATAAACTTCTTGACCGTCTATCCCTACGATTCTGATTTGAACAGGATCATTGTTGTCAAGACCGAATTCCAATTCAAATCTTCCTTCGTTTGGATTGGGGTAAAGATTCAAGTTGATAACACTCAACTCACGCATCTTAGACATTTCAACAGCGGCATCGTTTTTATCTGCAATGGCTTCTTCTTCGCTGTCAAGGTTGCCAATAATGATGTTAAACTTAGGGCAATCAATTGTGACACCTTCTGCCAATTGGATGGATAAATTTTGCGGTTCGTCTCCTGTTGATTTTCCAGGAAGTCTCAAATTAATTTCTTCTCCTTTCACCAATTTCTCAACATCACCCTCTCTTAATTTCACTACTTTAATATTGTCTTTTTCACAAATAAAGTCATACTTTTCATCAACAGTATCAGCATTTTTCGAAGGACACTTGCTCATATCACATTTGCTCATATCACAATTTGCTCTATTTTTTGACTTAGACTCTTTCAAAACCATTTTCGCAGATTTCTTCTTTCCGTCTCTTAAGTATTTAATCTTAACCTCATCACCAACTTTGTAATTTTTCATGATTCCAATCAAGCCATCAGTGGTTTCTATGTCTTCCTTATTAAATCTCACGATAACATCTCCAGCATGAACACCAGCAGATTGTGCAGCTCCACCTTCAGATAAATCTTTTACAAAAACACCTGCTTCTGTATCTTCAATGATTACACCCATTACTGCTCTTCCTGGCATTTCACAAACCTCATCCCAATCACATTCCCACTTCGTTCCAGGGCAACATTTCCCTCTTGAATTAGCATCGTAAGAACAAGATGATTTTGCAGCTAATTGAGCTGGACGACTCATCAATTGAACAGAATAGTTCAAGTTTTCACCGTTTCTCAATACTCCAACCGCAACTGATTCTCCAGCTTTTTTGCCACTTAGTGCATTTCCAAGATCATCGTAATCATTCACCTCAGAGCCATTAACCGTTTTAACAACATCACCAACTTGAAGTCCTGATTTTTCTGCAAAACCATTTTCAACAAAACCGTCAACCATCAAAGTAGAACTTTCCTTTCTCTGACCATTTAATTCTTCAATTTCATGCTCTATAGAAAGCATTATTCCAATCAAAGGTTTATCTACAGTTTGACCATTATCAAGATTGATTACTTGAATGTTTACATCACCCTTTTCTGAGTTGCTTTGGGCGTTTAAACCAGAAAAAGCAAAGCAAAATAGAGCAATTGCTAAAAAAGTGTATTTGATTAATTTCATAAATTTTCCTTGTATTAAACAATTATGAGGTAAATTAAAAAGATTTGTCCTAAGCTTTGGCACCTAAGATTACAAATGTAGTTGCAAAATGAACGTAGTTCAGTTAAGACAGGGTTAAATTTAGTTAAGTATACGAAAAAAAAAGTATTGTGATCACCTAAATCACTTTAAAATCATTGTAAAATCACTGTAAAATCAAGATAGAACAGGCTGATTTAAGCATTCACTGGAACTTCTTGTTTAAATGCTACTGCTTTCGCTATTTCAATCTCCAGTTCTGCAGCCATTTTCGATCTTTGCTCAGGCTCCCAAGCAAAATAACCTTTCATGTAATCCAAAACCAGTTCCTTCATCTTTTTAACACTGTTTATATCGAAATATAATCTGCCTGTCCGTCTTATGAAGAAATCTTTGGGACTGAGCACCATTTCATGCTCCAAACAATATTCCAACTCAGCCAATAGCAATGCCTCTTCAGGATCATAATTGGCGCTAAACTTTTCGATCAATGGCAATACATCATCGCATTGTGTTCCAAACAAATGAACCAATCTTTTAGCAACAGTCTGATCCAATTTGAAAGCTGCCAATTGTTTGGCCAATTTTTCAATGTATTGTTCAACAGCAATGTAATCGAGAAAATCGCCTCCACATAAATCAATCTTGTGAGTTTTGCATTTAGGACTGGAGTCGAAAAACTTTTCATAAACAAGGTCTACAATTCTTTCGCCCATTTTTCGATAGCCAGTCAATTTTCCACCTGCAATTGAAATCAAATCATTTGGTGCTACAAAAATTTCATCCTTCCTAGAAAGTTCCGAGGCGGATTTCCCATCTTCATGGATCAATGGACGAAGTCCTGCCCAAGAGGATTCAACATCATTGATGGATAAATCCATTTCAGGAAAAATATCATTAACAGAATTGATTAGGTATTCTGCGTCAACAAGATTGGTATTGACGTCTTCAATTTTACCATGATAATCAGTATCAGTGGTACCGATGTAAGTTTTGGTTCCACGAGGAATTGAAAAAATCATTCTTCCGTCTGGAACATCAAAATACAAAGATTGCTTTAATGGAAACCTTGAATGATCGACCACAATGTGAACCCCTTTGGTTAAATGCAATCTTTTCCCCTTTAAGGAATTGTTTTTCTTTCTTAATAAGTCTACCCACGGACCAGCAGCAGCAACGACTGATTTAGACCTGATGTGTAACTTTTTTCCAGTATTAATATCCGTGCAATTTACTCCTACTACTTTTCCATTTTCTTCAATGAAATCATCGGCCTGAATATAGTTGATCAAAGTGGCTCCTCTTTTCACAGCAGATTTAGCATTCTCTATGGTCAGCCTCGCATCATCCGTTCTGTATTCCGCATAATAGCCGGAGCCTCTAAGATTATCCGGATTCAACAATGGTTCTTTCTCTAAGGTTTCCGATTTATTAAGCATTCTGCGACGATCTTTTTTAGCTACACCAGCTAAAATATCATAAACTGCTAAACCAAATGAAGAGGACAAATAACCATAAGTTCCACCTTCGATTAAAGGCAAAAGCATTTTTTCAGGAACCACTAAGTGCGGAGCCATTTTATGCACAACCGCCCTTTCACGACCAGTCTCACGGACAAGGCCAAAATCCATTTGCTTTAGGTAGCGGAGTCCACCGTGTATCAACTTGGTCGATCGACTGCTGGTACCGGAAGCAAAATCGTCCTTTTCTATCAATGCCACTTTCAAACCTCTCATCACAGCGTCAAGGGCGATCCCTGCTCCAGTAATTCCGCCTCCGATAATGGTTAAATCGTATTCCTCACTTTGCAATCTTTGCAGAATGGTTGATCTGTTTTTTGCACTAAATCCTGACATTATTTTATCTTATTTATAACTTTCATGGCTTCTCTCTTACTTAGATTGGCCAAATTCGTATTTTTAACATAATCCTCCACAAACTTTGGTTCTCTTTTAGAGATTTCTCTTAATATCCAACCGATGGCTTTATTAATAAAAAACTCTTTAGAACCTTCCACTTGTTTTATATACTTAAGCAGCAGATCTTTGTTTGTCGCTTCTCTGTATTTTAACTGAAATAAAATGGCAGACCTTTGTAACCAAATATTTTCAGAATCCATCCATTGTTGGGTGGTGTCCTGTATTTGATCAGGATAGCTTTTGAAATAATTTCCAGAAATATTTATCGCTAGAAAATCCACCGTATCCCACCAAGAATTGTTTAGAATAAAATATTCGATGTAGGCGATGTCCTCTTTTTCCAGTTTTTTCTGAAATTTTGTAAGCAGCTCTACTCCACAATGATGAAACTCTCTTTCCTTTTGATCCCACATAGATTTCACCACCAACATCAGATCATCCCTTTGTGGCCAGTCGTATTCTTTAATGAAATTTTTGAAAACAGCTCTCCTCACAGGACTTTTCAAGCCGAAAAATGGAAACAAATTTCTAAGGTATTTAGACATTGCTTTTGCATTGCTGTCATCTGATTTTTCTGCCAGTAAAATCCTTAGAGAATCAATATAATCCATCTTTACCATATTTTCATTTCGCAAAAAAACTATTCTCAATATTTAATGAAAATTCGCTATTTGCGTCAAAAATAACACATTTATCCATAGCTTGACGCTACAAGTGTCAATTTATAAAATTGAAAATATTTCGCTCTAAAGCTTAATGATCAATCAATTGTATGCTTCCTTATCAATTTTGCGGCCTTGGGTGCCTCTGAATCTTTCAAAAAAGCCCTCTCTGTCAGGTAGAGAGATAAAATCTTCAACAATAGCGTCCTCATATTCTATCTGAGGTTCTTCAATACTCAAATCAAAAACTCTCAAAGAATCATATACTATTGGGATGAAACCAATTTCTTCGTTCAATAATTTTTTAGCAAAGCCTTTTAACATCTTTGTTTGAAATGGATCTGAAGCCAAAGCCACCGTTTTAAAACCTAGTTTTTGTGAATATTTGTAGGAGTAATAAATGTTTTCTGTACTGTGTTCGGCTTTGGTTTCCTTGTAAATATTTTCTTTTGGAATCCCAAGGGCTTCCCCATATCGAGCCATTATTTCCGCTTCAACATATGGAGAATAAACAGCACTCCCTGAATACATTACATTTTTGGCGATTCCCTTGTCAAACAAGATTTTTGACCAGTAAACTCGAGCTTTCATCGTTTTACTCATTTGTCCGTTTTCAAAAGGAACCCCAGGAACAACTATGACATCATAAGTCTTGAATTCCTCAATTTCATACAATTTTGCAGATTGCTTTTGCGTAAAAGAACAAGAAGTCCATAAGATCAGGTAGGCAAAGAAGGCAAGTCCAAATATTTTATTGCTAAGATTTTTCATGAAGCTTCGTTTCCTTCATTAACAACGCTAATAAATAAAGGTTTGCGTGGAAAGAAAATTGAAGGAGATTAATCGACTTTTTTGAGATTACCCGGTTCAAATTTCATGTGAACAATCGATTTGTCTATGGAAGTATTGGGAAGTTCGCTTGATAGTTTCTTTTTGGTTTTAAGGCTTGATTGACGTTTGGTAAATTTATTCAAGGTCATTTCGAGCATTTCAAGACTGGTTTTCTCAATTTCAATTTGCTCCTTTCTTAAATCGAGGTTTTCCTTTTCAAGTTGCTCTAACCTCTGCTGTTCTAATTGCTGCGCTTCTTTCAGCATTTCAGCCAATCCTAGCATCAAAGTGTTGATTTTCACTTCCAATTGCTGTCCATTGGTTTGCAGTTCAGTTTTAACAGCAATCAATTCTTCAGCATTGACTGGGCTTAAAGATTTCAGTTTGCGAATCAGGTAAACAAGCCCAATGAGTATAGACAAAGAGAATATTATCAAAGCTATGAAACCATACATAATGTTGGTTTCAAAAGTGCTATTTTCCGCACTTAGGGATTCGAATGAACTTTCATTGATATTTTTCAACTCATTGCTGTTGGCCAATAAAGAATTGTTTTGTTCTTCTGATGAGTTTTTAAAATCGTTTAACTGACTACTTATTCCTTGAAGGGATTCTATTTGTTCTTTGATCGAAGTTTCAAGGTTCTTTACGATATTGGAATTGTTCTGCTCTATTTTTCTAGTAGCCTTTCCCAGCTCTTTCTGGTAAAGTTGCTTTAACTCATTGAACTGTTGATCTATGTATTCTTTTTGAATTCCTTGCGGCACTGCCTGTTCACCATCCAGGATAGGATTGGCGTGAATTGATTGTCCTATGAAAAAAATAGAACAAAGCAAAAGACAACAGTATGAAAGAAATTGGCGCATAAACATGTAAAATCAAACCACTAAAAATGATCCAAACAAGAACAATATAAATTGATAATAGGTAGTGATGAGGAGGCGATTACAGAACAAATATACTACATTTTTGAATTTTAATCGAATAAAACATTGATAAGCAGCAATCTAAAACAATCCTTAAGGAGCAACAATTAATAGTCAATTATTTACACATTTAAAATAATTAATTCCTATTTAATTCCCAATTAGCTTTAAAAGAGATTAATGCAAAAGTTAAATGGGATAAATGGGGAATATCTCCCATTCATTTCATTATTTTGTTGCTATAAAATTTCAAGTAAAATTAATGAAAACTACTACTTACGAATTAAAGGTACAAGGCTTCCACATTGACCGATATGGACATGTTAACAATGGAAGATACCTGGAATATCTTGAAATGGCGAGATGGGATTATATTGAAAAAATTATGGACCCTAAAATTGCAGAGGAGAAAGGCTGGAATTTTATTGTTGTTGAAATAAATATCAGGTACAGGACACCTGCCATGTTTCAAGATATGCTGCGAATAGAAACCCATATGCAAGAGCCAGGAAATGTCAAAGTTCAGGCCATTCAAAAAATTTACAGAGTTACAGATAACAAGCTCATTGCCAATGCAAAAGTTAGCTTTGTCTTTACTTCAAGGACAACCCATTCGCCATTGAGAATCATAGGAGATCTTAAAGAATATACTTTGAAATCGCAGTAGTAATAATTGGTATGCTTGACAAAGTTATTCACCAATGCAAAGAACCTAAAGTTTGACAATGTTGAAATGGCTACTCTACATTTTAAAGAATTTTAAAATGGAAGAGTTTTCCTTATTGAACACCTATTTCAATCAGTATTTTTGCCCAATTCTGCCGCTCTTGCAAAAGCAGCTTGCAGTCCTTCAATAATGCCATCTTCCAATTCATTGGTATTGAAAACTTTAAGTGCAGCTTCAGTGGTTCCTCCTTTTGAAGCAACCCTTGCGATCCATTCTTCACAGGACAGGTTGTTCTTGTTTTGCAGATGAATTGATCCTATAAAAGTTTGCCAAACCAAAAGATCTGCTTGTGGTTCAGTAAAGCCCATTTTCCTTGCAGCCTTGATCATTGCATTCATAAAATAATAAACGAAAGCCGGACCACTGCCCGAAACAGCTGTAGCAGCATCAATCATATCTTCATCATCAAAGTAAATGGCTTTTCCAGTGGTTCCCAAAAGATTTTGTACCTGAATCAATTCTTTCCGACTTACTTCATCATTGGCGGTAAAAGCAGTCATGCCCATTCCAATCTGAGCAGGAAGGTTTGGCATCGAGCGAATTATTTTCTTTATTCCCAAACCCTTTTCAATGGTTGAAAGTTTTACCCCAGCCATTATTGACAACACGACATGTTCTTCATTTAAATACGGTTTTAGCGTATTAAAAACTGCAGCACTGTCCTGTGGTTTCACCGCCATTACTATTAAATCCAAATCGCGGATGTATTTATCCGCCATTCTGTAAACAGCAGGAAATCCCAGTTTTTCCAAAGCTTGACAATTTTCTTCATTTTTTTCAAGAATGGTCAAATCATTCGGTCTAAGTATATGCGCCTCTAAAAAGCTTTGGGCAAAACTTCTACCCATATTTCCCCCACCAATAATTAATGTTTTCATAGAAATTCAAATTTAGAAGGTCAAAGATATTTATATAAAATGGTCCTTTGCCCAAAAGCATAAAATTTTGAAAAGTAAAGTTTCTATTATTATTAATACGTGCCTAAGATTCCATGTTGAAAATTGGCATAGAACAAAGGACAATCGCCCCTTAAAATCTGCTTCAGAGTAACATTAATCATCTTAAAAAAGCGATCATATTAAAAAAATGATAAATTCTGCATCATTTTTTAGAGTTCAGGCAGCAAAAAATGAAGTAAAGCCGTCATATAAGCGAGAAAATCTCTAATTCTTTGGAACAGCTATTGATTTTATCCCCGTCTTTTGCTTAAATTGGAGTAGATTAACATTAAGCGATTGAATTATATTCGTTTTTTAGGGAAACAACAATTTTTATGCATTTAAGAAACATTAATAAACCTATTCACTTTTGCCTGTTAATCCTATGGCTTTGCCTTGGGACTCTTTCAGCTCAACAAATTCTGGTTGCACCCGCTGCCCCTGGACTTGATGAAAGCACTGGAGAAGTTTTAAACATTGAGGAATACTTTGCCTACAATTTGGCTGGACCTGGGGTTACTATTGATAATGTATCCATTAGTGGTCCACCAGATGCTTATGGTTATTTTTATACTGCTCCTGATAATGTAACTATTCCGAATTTTACGATTCCTTTTGGCGTAGTTATGTCAACTGGTTGTTTGGAGGACGTACCCGGTCCGAATTCAGGAATAGTAACTGGAACAGCATGCGGAGGCGGAACTGGTGAAGGGGATGCTGATTTGACCGACGTTTCAGGTGTTCCGACTAATGATGCAGTAATATTAGAATTTCAAATAACGCCAACTGGCAATCTTCTCTCATTTGAATATATTTTTGCATCTGAGGAATATGATCAGTATGTCTGTTCGAATTTTAATGATGTGTTTGCATTTTTTATTACTGGCCCAGACCCCAATGATCCAGCTAACGATTATGACAAACTAAACATCGCTTTAATTCCAGGAACAAACCTTCCTGTTGCAATAAGTACTGTTAATGATGGCGTTTCCGATAGCAACGCTGGAAGTATTTGTGAGCTAGACTATTCCGAATTTTATGATGGAGAAATCCCTGAACTTGAATTTGAAGGAAAAACCGTGACACTACCTGCATCAGTTGAGGTTGTTCCCTGTGAAACTTATACGCTTAAATTAGCTATCGCGGATGGCCAAGATAATATTTTAGACTCCGCAGTTTTTCTAAAAGCAAACAGTTTCACTTCCCCGCAACCAGACTTGGATTTGGCTGGAGGTTATGAATTGTATCTACCAGATACATTGGACAGCGATGGCAATCAAATTCCAAT
>CALBCY010000173.1 GCA_937927195.1 uncultured Chitinophagales bacterium | reverse complement strand
TTTTGTTCTTAATGCTCCTTTACTTAACATGATTGATCTATTTAATTCAACTAATTGCTTTCATTTGGTCTTATGACGCTTTTTCATTTGGTCTTATGACGCTCTTTCATTTGGTCTTATGACGCTTTCTTTTGGTCTTATGAAGCTTTCATTTGGTCTTATGACGCTTTCTTTTGGTCTTATGACGGCTTACTTTTGGTCTTATGACGCTTACTTTTGGTCTTATGACCAAAAGCATTTTTTAATTATTATGCCCCTTAAATGAAGTATTTTTGCTTCGTTTCATAAAAGTTCACCAGATCCTTTGATTAAAACACCAAAGGAAAGCCATGATTTGTTTAGTACTCAACATTGAAACCTAAACATTGAGACCAAAAACATTGAGACCAAAAATTCAATGCTAAAAAAGCCAACAAACATTGGAAATGTTTGTTGGCTTTTTGGCAAATGTTGTTCTTTTGTTTTGAAATGTTTAATTGACCAACAGGTACTCGACTTCAGCACTTGCTCCGTGAATCCATAGCAATTCTTTGGATAAATCTACCACTCGATCCAGCGATTCATCTTCATTAAAATCAACGATGATCATAAGAAAGTTTTTGCACATATCGGTTACCATTGTTCTAAGAGAATCACTGGTTGGGCTGCCGAATGGTCCTAGTTCGTCATGGAAGCAAGGAAGGTTTTCAATGTTCATAGATCCCCGACCGATGGCGAGGTATTCAACATCGCTTTGGCCTTTTTCAAAAAGGATGTCTCCTTGAATTTTGTCATAATCGTATCCTCCAATTGAAAATCCAGATTTGAGTGAAATAAGATTTACCATGTCAACAATGTTGTTGATTTTGTAGATGGCAGTGCCTTTTAAAGTTCTTCTGTACAGAGCTTCTCCCGAAGGTCTGTAGCGACTGGGTTCTTTCCCCAATGCCTTATAGGCTTCGCGTGAATCTCTGATTGGAGCAAAGTCATTGACGTTGTCCAAAGAAAAATTCTCAATTATTCTGGCTTGTTCTTTTTCGATTTCACCTCTAAGCGCAGCAGAAGGAGTAGAAATTTCTACTGAAGATTTTAGACAGGCAAGTCGGGTTCTTGGAGATTTTGCCAAAATGGATGGACTGATTCGAATTTTAGTCATAAGCTATGTTTTATCTTTGCGTAATTCAACTATTTTCTTTTCCATCCAGGGCAACAATTGGAACGAATCGAGAATCGATTTATCTAATTGACTCTGACTAACCAAACTTTGAATTTGATCATAATGGTCAGTCAATACTTCACACTTTGAAGCGTCTGACTGATATAAATTTAGATTCAATTGCTTGATGCAATTGATGATAATTTTCAATACACTACTAAGACTCTCTTCTTTTTTTAACAATCGGTAGAATGACCTCAGTCTACTATCCAAATTGCTATCCATTTCTAATTCGAAAAAACAAATGTTTTCGATTAGCATACCTTTAAAATAATAAATTTTGAATAATTTCCAATCAGAATGGCTATAAATTTTTTGATTAATTATTTCAAGTGCTTTGTCGAAACTTTTTTGATTCAAATATTTCAAAGCAATATTGATAAAGAAATTGAGATATTGATCAGCATGTCGATCAATGTCAATTTTTTCTCCTTTGGTTATCAGCTTTTCAACGGGGATTCCTGTTTCTTTGAGTAAATTTATCTTAAAACTTTCTATTGTTATTGAATGGGCATCGAGGGTATCTTTTTGGTAAGAGGCTGAAACATTTGCTAAATGAGATTTGAAAATTTCATAGTATTGAACAAATGAATTGACGTCGCCGACCCAGTAAAATAACTGAATCAAAGAAAACAAGTCGATGCCAATATTTAATTCAGATTTTGGGTCAGTGAAGTCAGCATTGTTGTCCAAATAGTCTTTGAGTGTATGGATGGATTGGTCGACGTTTCCGATTAAAAGATTCAATTGACTTTTTGTCCTGTAAGCGATGCTCCGACCAAAATTTGAAAGGTAGGTTTCCTGATTTAAAAAAGGATGTCCAAGTAAACTCAAGACCTCCGCTCTGGCTAGATCAGAATTACTAAAAGAATTGATTTGTGATCTTAGTTTGACCGATTTAAAAAACAATTCGGCACTCCTTGCATTTTCCTGGATAAGTTTTCCCTCCATTTCAATCTTAGCAGTCAATTCGAGCAGTTCATCCATGTGGTTTTCAAGGTCGGAAGTAAGCATGTTTAGATGACCAGAAAGAATAAAATACCTAGAGGATTTAATCTCTCCCTTGTCAATTTTTTTATGCAGCTTAGAAATTTCTCGAATCGCTTCTGCCGTCAATCCTTTTTTCTTTAGAACCAAAAATTGCTTGAGCTCTTCGAACAGTTTTATGGTTTCATCTTTCTCTGAGTAATAAAAAGAAAGACATTCAATTATTTTGTTAAAAACATAATTTCTGGAAGCAGCGATATTTTGAGACTGGAAGATTCTTTTCAAAACCAAAATTTCAACTTTAGAATCATAAGACTTCAGCTTTTTATATAAGTCCAATAACTCAAGAATTTTTTTTTCTTGATTCCCCTCCATTTTATACAAGTACTTTTTGATATAAGTGCTTTCCTTGGAATTCAACTTCTTAATTAGTTTGTACAAGGAGGATGGACCTTTCATGCTCTAAAGTTTAAGTTTGTTTTAGCAGTAGACCTACTATTCATTGATATTCAGCTGCGATAATCCCAAAAACTGATTTCAGACTTCTAAAATTTAATTCTTGAATCTTCAAACATTCAGTTCAATTTGAATTGAATTTTGCTCAATTGTTCTTTATATATTAAAATGCAAGTGTTTGTCTGTCAATGAATTGTGTTTCTGAATTGTGATCTGTCTCCTTTAAAAATAGGAAAACTTTGGTTTGTGGTAAAATGAATTGCCCATTAATTTTGAACAAGATTAGTGATTAAATTATCGAGGCTGCCAATGAGTTTGATTGACGAATTGTTGCAAAAATAAACCAAGGTAATTTCGCGCCAACAGCCAAGTGTTTTTTTAATAACTAAGTCAATATTCCTTTTTCAGGATTGATGGCAGAGCGCATCGAAATGCGCAAGTGAAGATGTTCAACGCAAGATGATGAACAAGAACAAAATTGAATTTCCTAATTCCTTATATTTATAAAAGCCCATCCTATTAAGTGGATGGGCTATTTTTTTAATAATTTATTTTAGAATTTCATAAAAAGAAAAGCCAGCATTAATCCAAAAATAAAGGCGATGAGCAAATAGAAGAGAGAGGATTTACTTTGATTGGATTTGAGTTCTTTTAAAGTCTCTTCTTTGTTGCGTATTTCATCCTTGAGAAATTTTTCAGATTTTTCTGCATGCTGCATTATGCTGTTTATTTCCTTATTGAATAAAACTTCCCGCTCTTGTTTGGTTCTTTCAAATAGGACTTTTTCTTTTTGCAGGTTGTTGTTTAAGAGAGAAATTTCTTTTGAAAAATGATTGCGCATTTTATTTTCAACTTCCTTGATCAGCCGAGCTTGTGAGTTTTGTTGACTGGCCATTGTTTCCTCATAAATTTCACTTAAAAAATTTCCGAAGGCGGTTGGGGTAATGAATTTTTTATCAGCAATTTTTTCGACAAGCGTATTGTTGTCAGCATGTCCGATTGCTGTTAAAAGGATCGAATTGAGCCTGATCAATTTTTCTGCAAGTTGGGCTTGATTGAAAACATCGAGGTAGTTTCCACCACCCCTGGCAATACAAATTATTTCATGAGCAGCAAGGTCCAACTGTTGAACCGTTTTGGCAATTTCATTTGGAACAGATAAATTGGTTTTGTGAAATGACAATTCATAAAAATCGAATCCAGAGTCAAATGCGGCATGAATATCTTGGTCAATGATGGCATTGGCTCCCATGACGATGGCGACACTAATTTTATCACCAATGAAGATCTTATTCTTTATAAGTTCCTCAACATTTTTGTATCCAAAGCTACTTTTTAACTGCTGAACTTCCAGGCTTTTTATCTCTTGGTCTGAAAACTGATTCTCTTTCTGTTGCAATAATTCAGTAACATTGCACAATATGTCTATTGAGCTGCGATTGTTTACTTTTCGTGAAATGAAAGCTTTAAATTCAACCTCTTTTTTATTAACAATTTGATCTCTGATTAATTGAGGAATTTTGATTCTCAATAAGCAATTGTTTGAAGCTTCTTTTAATTCATCGTAATAATATCCTCCATAGGCTTGCATTCCAGTTTTATGATAAACGCCCTTGAGGTATATAATAGATTTTTCTTCACGAATATTGATCGCACGATCAAATATTGTGAGAATTGAGGAAGGAGTATGAAGCTCAGGCATTACCATATTTAATATTTATTGAGGCAAAAAAATCCTGAGAAGTGGTTGCGGTAAAGGTAAGAATTTAGTACAAAGTAAAAGGTAAAATGCACAAAGAATTTTAGATGTTTGGATATTTAGATGCTTGAAAGCCCAAAAGTCCAAAAGCCCAAAAGTCCAAAAGACGTTTAGAAATTTGGAAATTAAGAAGTTTAGATTTTCAGGCACTCAAATCCAAAACTCTTTTGACCGCAGGGAGAAAACCAAAAGCCCAAAAGTCTCTTTAAGACGGAAGGCTTACAAAGAAGGTGCTTCCTTTTCCTTCCTTGGATTCAACCCAGATTTTTCCTTGAAATTTCTCTACCAACTTTTTACAGATGGCCAAGCCGATTCCATTGCCAGGGTATTCGTGTTTTGGGTTGAGTCTTTTGAAAACGTGGAAAATCTTTTCGTGGTAGTTTCTTGAAATTCCAATTCCGTTATCGTTGACAGCGAATACATAGGTATTCCTCTTTCTAGTGCAAGAAATTTTTATAACTGGCTTATCAGTTTTAGCATGAAATTTAATAGCATTGGAGATTAAATTTTCGAATAGTTGGATGAAAGACGAAAAGGAACCGTTGATGGTTGGGAATTCTCCTTTCGTTTCAATTTTGACTCCGCTTTCAATGATTTCATTGTCGAGATTATCCAATACCACATCGAGGACTCTCTTGGTATTTACATCCTCATGCAATTCTTCTTCAGAATAGTTTAGTTTGGAATAGGCAAGAATGTCTTCTAAAAGATTGTACATTCTGTTGACTGAATCCGAGATGTAGCCAAAGAACTCCTTTGAATCGTCATCTACTTCATTGTAATGCTTTTTGTTCAGCAAGCTGGAAAAGCTAGATATGGAACGCAGCGGTTCTTTTAAGTCGTGGGAGGCAATGTGAGCAAATTGTTCCAAGGCTTGATTGGAGATAATCAACTCTCTGTTTCTTTTTTCAATTTCAAGGTTTTTCGATTCAAGAGCTTTGTTGGAATTCAATTGCAGTTTATAGCGACTGTAGAACATGGCCAAAACCACCAATAAGGCAAGCAGACTACAAAAAGTGGTGATCCATTTCATTTGGGTAATATTCGCATCCTTTTTTAACAAGGCAATTTCAGTATCCTTTTCAGCTTTTTGTATTTCATAATTGGTTTTGATATTGCTCAGCTCTTTTAAGCTTTGTTCGTTGATTAATGAATCCTTCAGATCAACATATTTACTCAAATAACTATGGCTGTCACTTAAGTTGCCACTTTTGAAATAAACATTGGAGAGCTCTTGATATATATACTGCAAGTGAGATTTATCGTCTATTTTTTCTGCTTCCTGCAAAACCTTTTTTATGATTTGTTTCCCAGTTTCTATTTCACCATTTTCAATTTTAGTACTGCTTAAACCGAGGTAATTGTAAGTCAAGCTTAAATGGTCTTCTAGCTTTTTATTGATAGTAATTGCTTTTTCGTAGAAGGATGCTGCTTTGCTGTATTGCCCCAAATAATGGCTGGCTACAGCAACATTGTAACTTGCATTTGCAACACTATAGTCATCATTCATGTTTTCTGCAATCCATAAGGCTTGTTCATGGTACAAAAGTGATTTTTCAATTTCTTTCATTTCACCATAAACACTACCAATGGCTCCGAGGGAGGAGAAAACGTCCCAGCTAGTGCTGTGGTTCAATTGTTTGTAAATATCATAGGCGCCTGTATAATGCTTTAAGGCTTCTTCAAGGTTGGATTGATAATAAAAGGTATTACCCAATTCATAATTCAGATCTGCTGCACTTCTGGAAATTTTTTGACTGTGTGTTAATGATTGAAGCAGTATTTTATAGGATTTGTCATAGGTACCTTGTTCATTGTATAACCTGGCAAGAAATATTGCTGACTCACTTGATTGATCGGCATTGTTTTCTATTGATTTTTTAAAAGCTGAAATACCTAGCTTTAAGGCTAGATTGCTTTGCTTGTTTGATTCGTATAACTGGGCTATACTGAGAAGGTTGGTTGATGTATATTTTGAATCTTCAAATTGATTGAACTCTTTTTCAACTTGTTTTAGTTCTGCATCAAAGGTTTCGTTCCCCTCCTCTAAAAGATGCTGTAGAATTAAAATTTTGTTTGAAAGGTATTCAGCATTGTTGCCCTGAACTTTGGCATTGTTCGAGGCAATTTTAAGGCTGTCTAAGTTAACGCCAAAGGCAGCTCGCTGGGAAAATAGCAAGAGCAATAAAACAGCTATGACAATAATGAGGCGCTTAAACAACATTATTTAGGGTGTCTTTAGGAGCTGGGACTAAAAAACGATAGTGCCCTTACGGACACTATCGAATTGTTCGTACCAATTAATAAATAATTAGTTTATTATAAATTGAAAAGGAGTTTTCTGATTGGCTTTTAGAATGACCAGCTACCGCCAACAAACTTTGGCTTCTTAGGAGGTAGAAATCTTGGTCCCCAGCTAATTGCCTGGTAACCGTCACCACCTGTAACTTGTTTCTTGTTTTTAAGAATTTGGACATTCTTGGACTTAGAAAAGTCCTTTAAGGATAACTTTTTCATAGCTTAATAAAATTTTAGTTAGATAAAGAAAGGGCGCAATATCTAATACGGCAAAGATTTTAAAAGGTTACAAAAAAAATATTAATTTTTTTTTTGCTTGAAAAAATTATACATGTATTATTCGTAAATCACTGGTTTTGAAGGGAAAAGACCGGTCAAATTTACACTCATCTAAAGCCAAATAAATCTGTTTATTATTAGATGTTTTATGCTGTGTGAAGGTTTAATATTGAAATGTTAATTGTAAAATAAGTGCTTAGCTTTTGTCTCCAATCATAATTCTATTCATGCGATATATCCATAGCCCCATCGAAAACCAAATCGAAAACCAAATCGAAAACCACAACGAAAATCGAATCATAAGAAAAGCCCAATCGGCGAAACCATGTCATGGTTTGGCCGATTGGGCTTTCAATTTTTGTTCATTTTTTAAGGCTTCGACCTATTTCAAAACCTTCTCAAAATATCGCCTGCCTTCTAACTCAATTGCAATGAAATACAAACCAGCATCGAAGAAAGAAAAATCAATTTTAGTTTCAGTTGTTTCTAAAATTTGTTGGCCGTTTTGGTCGTAAATAACTGCGGTGAAATCTGACCTTATTCCAGATAAATTTAAATAATCAACCACGGGGTTTGGGAATATGTTGATGCCTAGATCTTCCAAACTCGTTAGTCCTGTATCCAAGGTGTCGATGGGTTCTACGATGTCCTGATTGAATTCAAAGTCTCTCATGTAAACCGTTTCGGTACAAGCGTTGTTGGAGATTTCACATCCGTAAGTAACGTCCTCAAGCAAGGTCATATTGGTTGCTCTTTGATTGGGATTTTCAAAATATTCAGCAGGGAACCAGTTGTAAGAATCTCCACCAATTGCGCTTACAGGAATGCTTATATTTTCATCAAATGGGCCATAATTATTTTCGATGGCAAATACTTCTGTGTATTCAGCCGCATTGTCAATCAGGCGAATTGTTTGGGTTTTAATAACCAAGTTTTCGCTTCCGCAGATCATTCCATCAATTCCAATAACTTTCACGATAATTGTTTCGATGCCTTCTTCAGTGTCATCTCCTTGAGCAACAAACTCTAATGTTCGATTGCTTTGTTCTGGGGTGAAAGTTATCACATCAGGAACAATTCCTCCCTCTGCATTGGTAAAATCTGTTCCGTTTTCTGCGGTTCCACTTATCTCAAGGAAGAGTGTACAAGTCTCTTCAATTTCACCCAAGTCAAAACTTATTTCACGAGTATTACAGTTTTCTATTAAAATTTTAGCCTCTGTTCCATCATCAGTTTCAAATATACTTTCAATGGTTCCTTCATCATTGAGACTAAGCGCTTCAATTCCACCATTTTCTGTGATGGTAAGCTGTGGTTCCGCTTCTAAACTTCCCCCTTCGATGAATACTCCAGAGTCTAAGGCTGAATCAGATCCATCGGCAATCGCCAATTTTAAATGATAAGTTTCGCAAGCTATAACTTCTGCATAAGCAGTAAAAGTTTGAGTCAATCCTTCAAAATCTAATGCTGGTGATTCGCCTGCATAAAAGTTTGAATATTCCAGCAAACAATCATCATTGGCTCCGCCATCAGGTATTCCATCGTTGACAGTGTTAATGGCAACCGGTAAATTGGTGTTGGGAATTAAGGCAATATTTTGGTTAACATAGTCTTCTCCGTTCGGATTGGGACCCGTGATCAAAAACGCAAATACATCATTAAAAGGCGTACACACATAAGAGTCATATTCTTCAGATCCAAAAACATAATCGAAAACAAAAGCGTTACCAAATGCTTTAATATCAAATTCCAAGATGCAAGCGTCATTGGTTGGAACCCCAGAAATTTCCTCTAAATCTTCATCTCCTGAGCCATCGCCCCCGCCACAAGCAGAACTGCTAATAATCCCTTCATTTGGACCTGGAAGATCTTCCAGACAGCCAGTACTCATGGCCAAACCACTCGTCAATTCAAAGACCTCGGACGAATTTCCCAAAGACAAAAAATAACCAACAGCGCCAGGTGGGCAGGACAAAGAAATATTGGAAATGTCCAATTGGTCATAAGATGCTCCCATCAAATTAAGAACAATGGATTCTTCAATGGTTAGAACTTCGCCCGTTTCTGGATCCAACTCTTGATTGGCTTCGAAAACACTTATTTGTGCTTGAGCAACAATTGTAAATAGGAATGAAAGGAGAAGTGTGGTTAATGTTTTCATTTTTTGTTTTTTTTATGTAAAATGAAGGTCAACTAAAGATAATAAATTTATTCTTGCAGGAGAACTAGTTGTTCAGTAATGTGTTAATCATAAACCCCTTTGGGTTTAGCCCAAAAGAAGGCGCATAAAAGTAAAATAAGGTCAAAAGCCCATTCGGAATAAATTCCGAATGGGCTTTCTTTATCTGTTGTTCTGCTTGAATTTGGTATCACCACCAAATAAGCAAACTGTTTTTAAATTCATTTTACCACCACAAAAATTATTTCAAAATCTTTTCAAAATACCTTTGTCCTTCTATCTCAAGCGTGATAAAATACAAGCCTGCATCGAGGAAGGAAAAGTCAATCTTTGTTTCCGAGCTTTCCATGATTTGCTTGCCATTTTGATCGTAAATTTTTGCAATAAAATCCGTCTTGATCCCGGATAAATTTAAATAATCAACGACTGGATTTGGGTAAATGTCAATGCCTAATTCTTCCAGGCTGCTTAGTCCAGTAGTTGCGTCTAAAATTCTTAAGTAGACCGTTTCTGTGCAAGCGTTGTTTGAAATTTCACATCCATATTGAACACCTTCTAAGTAAAACATTTCGGTTTCCTTTTGATTGGGATTTTCAAAATATTCTTCTGGGAACCAATGGTAAGCATCTCCACCGATCGCATTAACAGGAACCTGCGTGTTTTCAGCAATTGGCTGATTGTTTTCTCGGATTGCGAAGGCTTTTGTAAAAGCCGCCGCCTCGTCGATCAAATGAATGACTTGAGTTTTTATGATTAAATCTTCATTGTTGCAGGACATTCCATCAATACCAACAACTCTTAAAACAATGGTTTCCATAACTTCATTGTCCTGATCTCCATGCGCAATGAATTCCAAAGTTTTGCTGCTTTGTTCTGGCGTGAAAGTTATTAAGTCTGGAATCATTTCTCCATTGGAGTCTGTATAATCAATGCCGTTTTCGGCTGATCCTCCAATTTCAAGATAAAGGGTACAGTTTTGATCTATTTCACCAAGATCAAAATTTATTTCACGCGTATTACAATTTTCAATTAATACTTTTGGCTGACTGCCATCAGTCGTTTCAAAATAATTTGCCAAGGTTCCGTTTTCCATAAGATTGAGGGCGTCAATACCACCACTTTCAACAATGCTGATTCTAGGTTGGGCTTCCAAGCTTCCAGCTTCTATAAAAACCCCTGAATCCAAAATTGAATCAGACCCATCTGCAATGGCAAGTTTAAGATGATAGGTTTCGCATGGAAGCACCTCTAAATGAGCACTAAATGTATTTGTTAAGCCTTCAAAATCTGTGTAAGTTGATTCGCCGGCATAATGCTCTGAATATTCTAAAAGGCAGGAAGGGGAGGTGTTGCTATCTGATTCGCCATCGTTTACAGTGTTAATGGCAACAGGAAGATCTGTGCCAGGAATCAATGCAATATTGAAGTTTTCGTATTCACCTCCGTTGGGATTAGGGCCAGTAATAAAAAAAGCAAATACATCATTAAATTGACTGCAAACGTAATTGTCATACTCTTCTGACCCAAATACATAATTGAACTCAAAGGCATTTCCAAAAGCCTTGATGTCAAATTCCAGAATGCAGGCATCGTTGGTATTAACACCAGAGATTTCCGATAAATCAGCATCTCCGTCACCACTAGAGTCACCACAAGCCACTCCTGAAACGATTCCTGAATTTGGCCCGGGAATGTCTTCCAAACAACCAGTGCTCATGACAACACCATGGGTCAATTCAAAAATGCCATCGGGATCTTCCACTCCGAAAGAATTAAAATAACCCATGGACTCAGGAGGACAGTTCATTTCAATACTCGATATATCCAATTGACTATAAGACGAGCCCATCAAAGTAAGAATGAGCGCTTCTTCGATTGACAATTCATCTCCAGTTTGAGGATCAATTTGTTCCAGGGCTTCAAATACTTGTATTTGAGATTGCAGGTTTATTGAAATGAAAGTAAAAATAAAAAGGAAAAAGGTGGGGGTAAATTTTGATGATTTCATCTGTTTTATTTGGGGTTAAATAATAAGATTGCTAGTATGTATAGATATTATTAGATATTAGACTCGAATGATTTGTGTAAGCAAAACATTTAGAATGTTTTGAATTGAAAAAAATAAAAGGTAGTATCCGGTCGACGATTCAACAAAATCTGATGTCTAGTATTGAAATTGCTACTGTAATATAATCGAATTTTAACATTTTTACAAATATTTGTTTGACGTTTCAGGTAAAATGATGGCATGAAGGCTAAATTTTTGCTTGATCTTTCATAAATATTTTGGGTGATTCACGAGCAGCCTTTGGATAAAATGAGCTATTTTTAAGCAAACAATAATTTTTTGAGAAAATCTCTTTTTATACTTTTCAGCTTCCTACTATTTTTGGGCTATTCTTGTGAAGCAATTAAGCAGGCAGAGAACGATGCAAAATTGGAAAGAGCCAATACTCCGAAATATTCCGATTATTACAATCCAGATGAATTTGACTTTGCAGATAAGACTTACAAAGACAATATTAAAACGGTTTTATTTCACCCTAGAAATCAACCATTGGCTTATCCCATGATTCCATTGGGCTCAAAATTTCAACTGGAGTTGACTTTTGATGATCTGGATGGAGATGTGAAGAATTATTCTTATACCATCGTCCATTGTACTGCCAATTGGGAAGAATCTGACCTCAGCCCTTTCGATTATATAGAAGGCTTCACGGAAGACTCTTTTGATGATTATCGGTATTCGTTTAATACGCTTCAGTCCTACACGCAGTATCGGGTTTATTTACCCAACCAAAGAATGGATTTTACGAAGAGCGGAAATTACATTCTCAAAGTGTTTGAAAACAGCAATCAGGAAGAAGTGATTTTGAGCAAACGATTTTTGGTTTACGAAGAAAAAGTAATCATCAATTCGAGGGTCATTGCTCCGAATATCAGTCGGTATTTAAGAACCCATCAGCGGTTGAGTTTTAGTTTTGATTATGGAATGTTGGGAACATTGAATCCAATGACGGATATACAAGTTAGCATTTTACAAAATGGTCGTTGGGACAAAGCTGTTCATAAGTTGCGTCCACAATTTGTGAGAAACAAAGAATTGGTTTTTGATTATTCTGACCAGACCCTATTTAAAGCTGGAAAAGAGTTTAGGTATTTTGACTTTAGAAATTTTTCCTTTAATACTGAAAAAGTTGATAAAATATGGATTGAGGAGGAGACCAATACCAACCAAGTAAAGATCAATCGAGATGAAAAGCGGCATACGGAGCGATACAATTATTGGAAAGACATGAATGGGCAGTTTGTCATAGGTCGCTTTGGAGGCTTTACAAGAGTCGATGCAGATTATGCTTGGGTACATTTTAGCTTTGAAAAAGAAGCACCTTTAGACAATGGGAATGTTTATGTTTATGGGAAGTTTTGTGATTGGGAAGCCACCGATGACAATAAGATGCGTTATGATTATGAAGATAAATCCTACAAAGCCAAAGCTTATTTGAAACAAGGCGTCTATAATTATCAATATGTAGTTTGGGAGGATGGCAATGAGCAAATCGATGATTCGATACTGGAAGGAGATTATTATGAAACGGAGAATAATTACATCATTCTAATATATTTCAGACCTTTTAATGCTCGTTACGATCAGCTTGTTGGATTTGATATTTTGAATTCGAGGAACTGACAAAAGTTTTAAAAAGCACATTTTGATGAAACTAGCGGGATTTCATGATCGATGAATGAAGGAAAAAGAGAAGGTTTTGCTTGATTTTTTATTGTTGAGTTTTATTAATGTAGTTAGCCAAGATTTTTTTAAGCTTTTGGCCATTGGCTATTTGCCTTTGGCATTTTGCTAACACGGTGACCTTGAGGTTTACAAAGAAAATCGTAGTTAAATTATCTTTTGTTAATATTTTCCTTAGAAAGGTATGGTATATTTACCCAGTATTTATTGATGGATTTGGGAACATTGTGTTAGATCAAGGTTGTATACAATACGAAAATAGTTCTTTTTACGAGTTCTTTTGACGATTTCTTTTGATAAAAGGGAGCTTACGGTTTACAAACTAGCTATATTTTACTGAGCAATCTTAGACGGGAAAACAACAGCTGAACATAATTTTAATTTTACAATAACAGATCAAATTTATTGGATGTGAAAGTCCTTGATTGTCAGTTGTATTTGGCTACATCGCTACAAATCGTTGTTGAATTTACATTACTTATTGATATTAATTTTTCAAGTAAATTAATCAAATATTTCTTGTGATTTATTCGATTTCTTATCCATGAGTACTTGATTTTTTATCCTTGAAATAAAGGCCAAATAGACCATATAAAATTAACAGAGATTTATATGATTGTCGTCCATCTTTTAAAGTAGGATATTTTGGAGTTTTTTATTTCAATAATATTAACTTTATAAATAAAATACTTGCTATATGAGATTTTTGTTTACTTTTTTTGCCGTTCTACTAAGCTGTTCAGCTTTTGCCGGCAATTTCCAAGATGTTGTAACTACATTGAATTCGGGTTGTGCTTTTAGCACTTGTCATGATTCGGAAAATCTTGCTGCTGGCTTAGATTTTTCCGGGACACAGAACGATATTTGGAACAGTGTTTTCAATGTCGATCCCCTGAATGCGGATGCCTTGGCGAAAGGTTACAAATTGGTCAAGCCAGGAGATCCTCAAAGGAGTTTATTGTATCGTAAAATAAACTGGGGATTGCACGCTGATTCACAGTTGGAAAGCGAGCAGGGAGATAATATGCCACCTCAAGTTCCTTTGGAAGACAAAGATATTGAGATGGTTCGTCAATGGATTTTGTTTGGTGCAAAAAACAATTCTGAAACCAATGTCGATCCTGCCATTCTAGAAGAATATTATACTGAAGGTGGTTTGGATCGAATTGAAGTATTAGCTCCTCCTCCGGAAGGCGAAGGATTTCAATTGCATTTTGGTCCCATCTTTTTAGCACCAGGTGAAGAAACAGAGTTGATTTACCGTTACGAATTACAAAATGATCAGGCGATGGAAATCAATAAATTTGATTTAACCATGAACCCGCAATCGCATCATTTCTTGTTTTTTAAATTCGACGAGGGTGCAGAAAATAATCAGCCTGATGGTATTTTAGAAGTTGACCAAATTTCCAGTTTCCTTGGAACTGCTGTTGCAATTTCTTCGGATACCAAGATGGTCGGCGGCTGGGCTTACAGTGATGGAGCAGAGCTTCCTTTAGGGACGGCTTATAAATGGAAAGAGGAAGAAGTGCTCAAGTTCAATTATCATATTTTAAACTACAGTACCAGTTCAGTATTACCTGCAGAAGTATACATCAATGTTTATACCCAAGAGGAAGGCGAGGCTGTTTTTGAAATGTACACAGAATTTGATTTACTTACAGCAAACCCTTTTGATTCGGATTTTCAAATCCCTCCTGGATTGAGTTCGTTCGAATGGGACAAGGATAATTTTGCTGGTGCTTCTAATAACGAAGAGGTGCATATTTGGGCTTTGGGGGCTCATACTCACAAATTTGGTATTGACTTTGATATTTATGATCAGTCAAATGATGAACAAATTTATGAGGGCTTTTACAATTTGGATTATACTCAAAATATTGGATATTATGATTATGCAGAACCTCCTTTCAGAAAATGGAATGATGAATTGTACACCATTGTAGCAGGGGATGGATTGTTGGTAACCGCTGATTTTGACAATACCTCTAACCAGACAGTTAGTTTTGGATTGACTACAGAGGATGAAATGTTTGGTTTGTTTTATTCTTACATCGTGGGAGATAAATCCTTATTGCCAGAACCGATGGATACCATAACCGAACCAATGGACACGGTGATCAATCCAATTGACACGATGATGAATCCAATTGATACTATGACAGCTCTTAATGGAATGGATGATCTTGAGGTGAAATGGAATGTATATCCAAATCCAAGTGCTGGTGACTTGAACATAGACATTGTTAATTCTGATGAAACAGCAGAGCTTAGTGTCTATAATGTTTTAGGACAAAAACTTTACTCTGAATCACTTTCACAAGGAACGACAAACAGAAGATTAGACCTTTCTGAATATGACGATGGATTTTATTTCATTCAGATACAAAGTAAAAGTTTGAATGAAATTAAAAAAGTAGCCCTACAGCGATAGTGAAATTTTCGATAAAATATTTTAAAACCGGTATGCATTTTTTGTATGCCGGTTTTTTTATGTCTAAGAATGGATAATATGAGAAAGACTTTTCAAACCCCAAAAGTCACCTTTAAAAACCTCAATATTTCCGTAATCTATTTGATTATAGCATCAAAAGCAGAATTTGCTGTGATTTTTTTTAAATTCCCATAATTGCAATTTTACCCTGTAAATGCAGCTTAAATCCTTTAACTTTAAGGAAATAGCTATTCCATTATTGGGAGTTGGCTTCTCTAATAAGAAGAATTCATCAGCTTAACAAGCCTTAAGAAACAAAAAAAGTAAGAGGCCGTAAAAATACCTGTAGCCGCCAAGCATACATCATTTTTTATCAGTATTTAATACATTAATTTTTTATTGCTATATATTGATAAATCATCTTTGACAAAGCGAGTACACACATTACAATTTGGAAACAAATTCATAAGAATTTAAAGTATTTTTATGATGACATTTACACCGGGTGCTCGTGGTGAAAGCTATGGGCACCTATTTCAAATTACTTATTTACTATTTCTTCCCTCCATTTTTTTCCTCCATTATTTCCCTCCTTTTTCGATAAAACATTACACATCAGTCTAACTAACTAATTACGAAACATGAGTTTTAATCTGTCATTTACAGAGGGAAACCAGGTTAATCAATTTTTTAAATTTCAGAAACATCAACTCAGTGGATCAATCTACCTGTTTGATTCATTTGAAAGGCAATATCAAAAGCTGGACAGTTTCAATTTAATAAAATCAAAACCTGAAATACAATCTTTCTTTCACGCTCATTCCGAAGGTCTTAAAGAAGCCATTCTCGGAAATTATGAAGATGCCTTACAACACTTCGAAACTGCTTCCCAACAAGATACTGGCGAAACCGATTATTCCATCAACAACTATTGTTGCTTAGGAAACATTCACCTTCTTTTGAATGAACAATCGAAGGCAATTCATTATTTTTTAGTCGCACTCGATCGATCTAATCAAGAATCGGAACTTGCCTATATTTATGACTGTTTAGGGAAAGTCTACCAATCTTTAAATGAATACAACAAAGCCTTGAGTTATTATCAAAAGGCACTGGAGTTAAACAACCTGATAAACAAGGAAAGGGGAATTGAAGGTTTGGTTTATTTACATCTGTCAAGTTTGTATTTGTCCATTGATTTGCCAGATCTAGCCTTGGATTCTATTGAAAAATCTATAGGTATTTTTAAGCATAAAAAATTTAAACGAGAGTTAACTTTTGCTTATTTGATCAAAGCGGAATGTTCAGAAAGTGAAGGAAATTTTTCCGATGCCCTATTCAATTTAAATCGATCATTGGAATTGGCCCATACGCATGGGTATAATAAAACGGGTTCTGAAATTTTGTATAAAATGGCAAGGGTCCATTTAGAAACAGGGAATCAAGAAAAAGGCATTTTGTTTTTAGACGAAGCTTATTTTCAATCACAACTGGTCGGGCACGATGAGTTATCTGGTTTGATTCTTGAAAACAAAGGGAGGATTTCTATCATTAAGGATGAAATGGGGGATGCAGTTGATTACTTAGAGAAGGCTGCTGGAAAGTTTGATGATTGGGGCAACCACAATTGCGTGGAGGCTTCCTATGAAATATTGGTAAATATTTTTGAAAATCAAGGGAATTATAGAAAGGCTTTGGATTATAGTAAAAAAGTTTCCAAAGCTAGAATCGAAATTATCAGGGAAGAGAAAAAGCAAAAGAAACTTCGGCTTGAAATCGATAGTAGATTAAAAATTTCGGATGCTGACAAGGAAATTCAATACCTCAAAAAGTGGACCGACTTAAAGGCAAATATTTTTAAAAAGAGCAAATTCATCAAAGAACAAAACAAGCAGTTGAGGGTGATGAATGATGAAATAAAATTGTTTTCATCGGTCGTTGTTTCTGAAATCCGAGAGCCTCTTAATGCATTAAATGAGTTGATTGAAAACTTTGAAACAGATATTTCTGAAAATTTAAACGAAACGGCCATTGATAGCATTTGTAGAATAAAATCTGAATTGAAGCAGCTTAGATGTTTTGTAAAAAAAATAGCGGAGAGTCCCAATGTAAAACAACAATCAGATGAGCAGAGCAAGATAGAATTAAATGCTTGCCTTTTGCAAGCGCTTTACAACCTTGATAAAATGATTCTGGAAAATTCCTGTGTTTTGACCTCAGATAAATTGCCTCCAATCAAGTCCAATCATTCTGATGGAATCCAACTTTTTCAACAATTGATAGAAAACTCGATTCTTCAAGCTGATAAGGAAAAGCCAGTGATAAAAATCAAATCTGAACGATTAAAAGAGCATGTAGTTGTTTCAATTAATGACAATGGTGAAAAGCTTCCAAAGGAAAAAATAGGAGACTACTTTGGATTGCTTCCTCGAATTTGCGAACAATCAAATGAGGTCTTGGATTTAGGATTGCGAATTAGCAAAAATATTGTGGCCAATTCGAATGGTGAAATTTGGATTGAATCTTGCGAGAAACATGGAAACACAGTTTTTATGAAATTTCCCCGAGTTTAAAATGTCGTTTTAAAGGGTATCTATTGCACCATAAATCAATTGAATGGCCTGTGAAATTTCATTTTCTGTGGTTTGACGTCCCAGGCTGAATCGAATGGAACTATTGGCTTCGCGCTCGGTCTTGCCCATTGCCAATAAAACATGGGAAGGCAAAACTTCGGCTGAATTACATGCGGAACCATTTGACAAACACAATCGATGATTTAATTGATCTAGCAAGTGCTCGCTGTTCAAATCTCCCATTTGCACATTAAGAATGTGGGGGACAGAATTTTGGTGATCTGTATTGTATGAAATTTTTATTGTTGAAATTTCGTCTAAGCCTTTGCGCAGGATTTTGTTCAATTTGATGAATGGTGTATTGTTTTGATCAGTTGTTCCTGGCAGTAAATGAAAGGCTATTTCGAACGCTTTACGCATTCCAACTATTGATGGAACATTCTGTGTTCCGCTTCTCAAATTGTATTCTTGTCCGCCTCCGGTAATTTGAGCTTGCATCATTTTTTTTATCGACTTGTTTAAATACAAAGCACCGATTCCTTTAGGGCCATAAAATTTGTGTGCAGAAATGGCCATCGCATCCAACTTCCATTTTTGTATGTCAATAGGAATTTTGCCTATTGCTTGACTTGCATCACAGAAAAAATAGACCTTGTTTTCCTTGCAGATTTGACCGATGCTTTCGAGGTCCTGAATCAATCCAGTTTCATTGTTGACTGCCATTATAGAAACCATTAGCGTTTTATCATCTATTTGACTTCTCAAATCCTGCAGATCAACCTGTCCGTTTTCGTTTAGCTTCGCAAAACAAATTTCACGAGATTTACTAGCTAAAATTTTGCAAGTATCCAAGGATGCTTTGTGTTCAGTTCTAAGGGTAATTATCTTATTTTTAGTTGGATGTGAAATGCCTTTGAGAACTAGATTGATTCCTTCGGTCGAACCTGAATTGAAAAAGATTTCTTTCGGATCTAGATTCAACAAATCTGCCATGGTTTTTCTCGCATGCTTGACGGCTTTTTCTGCTTTCCAACCATAGGCATGCAATCGACTAGAGGCATTTCCGAAATGCTCTGTGAAGTAGGGGAGCATTGCTTCTAATACCAATGGATCGACAGGAGTGGTCGCTGCATAGTCTAGGTAGATCATTTTTTTTGTCAGGGCTATTGGCCATTGGCCTTTAGCCTTTGGCTATTTTGTTTTTGAAATTTTGTTCTAATGATTTTTTTTTCTGCTATTGGCTATTGGCTTTTAGCCTTTTGCTATTTTGTTTGAAATTTTGTTCTAATGATAACTTTTTTTTGCTAACGGCTAACGGCTAACGGCCAACAGTTAACGGATAACGGCTAACAGCTAACGGCTAACAGCTAACAGCTAACAGCCAACAGCTAACAGCTAACGGCCAACAGCCAAAAACTAACAACCCTCTCTTTCATGAATTGGTCCTTCCCGAAACCTCAAGCTTCTTCCATCTCTTTTGCTGAAATAGCTTCTTATTTCTGCTACGATTGAAATGGCAATTTCTTCAGGACTGGTTGCTCCCGTGTCTAATCCAATTGGACTGTATATTTTTTGCAGGACCTCTTCAGGGATGATTAATCCTTCACTTGTAAGTTCTTTTAGCATTTTGTTGCATCTTTTTCTTGGACCAAGTAGTCCGATATAACCAAACTTGCCGAGTTCAATTAACTGCTTTAAATGTTCCTTGTCTTTTTTGAAATCATGGGCCATCAAGACAGCAATTGAAAAAGGGTCAACTTCACCGAAGTTGGTTTTTTGCTCAAGGTCGATTAATTGATCTGGAAGGTCCTTGAGTTCTTTTTTTAGCTTTTGCGTATTGCTGATTAAAATGCTTTCCCATCCCAGTACTTTGACAATTTGTAACAAAGGCAATACATCATATTGGCCGCCATAAATGAAAATTCTAGGAGCGGGATTGAGGTATTCAATCAAAATTCTTTTCGAATGGACATTCAGTACTTTGGATTTTCGTTTGTACTTTACAGATTGAATACTGTTTTCAATTTCAGCTAAAATTTCATCCGCATTCACTGAACTTTTAAAACTCTGTAACAAATCTTTGTCTCCCTTGAAATATATTTTACCGACAGAATCAATTTCATCCGCATTAATAATTGGTGTGATTAGAAAATGCTCTTTTCTGTTTTGTGTAATACGCTTTAGTTTTTCAACAGGATTGTTCTCATCATTGCGGTCAATCGGGTAAATCAAAACATCGATCAAGCCATTGCATCCCAAGCCAATGCCAATTTCTTGACTGTCTTCCTCTCTCGTATCATAAGTAACTATTTGAGCCTCGTTTTCTATCATTGCCAGTTTCGCCTTTCGAAGCGTATCTCCTTCCAGGCAACCTCCGCTGATTCCACCAAGCCATTGGCCATTTTCGTAAATGAGCATTCGAGCGCCAATTCTTCGATAAGAGGAGCCATCAACATAGACAACCGTTGCCAGGGCCAACTTTAAGGCAGGATCGCTTTGGTCGTAACTTTCTATTATGGAATTAATTTCCTTCATCTTTTTATTGCTTATACTTCTCTAAAGTTGGCAGATCATCAATGTCGATTCCAAATCTTTCATTGTCCAATTTTACAAAAATCACCCGCTCCATATTGTCTAGAATAATTTGCTTACAGCCATTGTTTTTTTGATGAGCTAAAATAGCTGTTTTAAAGTCTTTAGAAAAAATAGCAGGATGTGAATTTCGGTTTTTTATTTGCGGAACTACAATTTGTTTTGAACTTTCATCACGATGATTGAGGTGAAATTTTTCAATCAACTGATTGATCAATTCAGCCTTAATGAAAGGCATGTCAGACAAAGCAATCAAGTATGCATCGCTGTTTGATTCGGCAAATTTAACGCCACATTGGATAGAAGAAGTTAGCCCAGATTTGTAATTTTCATTGAAACAAATTTTTACTTTTTTATTGACAAGACTGGCCATTACACTTTCTTTCTCATGTCCACAGACCACTATTATTTCACCAACATTTGAGCGCAATAATTCATCAATAATATAATGCAACAATGGTTTGCCATTGAAATCGAGCAAAAGCTTATTTTGTTTTCCCATTCTTTTGGAAAGACCTGCTGCAGTTACTATCGCCGAAATGTTCATTTTGTTTTTCAATGGATAAAAGCTATCTCTTTAGTTTGTTTTTTTTAGGTTTTATTCAAGGTGTTGCCGATACCCAATATTCCCCATTTTCTAAAAACTCTTTTTTCCAAATGGGAACGCTTTGTTTCAATGTGTCAATAATGAATTCGCAAGCTAGAAAGGCTGCTTTTCTATGGGCAGAAGAAACAGAAATAATTACCGGTATTTCACTTATGTCTAGAACACCTGTTCTATGATGCAAGGCTATTTTTTTTATATCAAATTTTTCCAAGGCTTGATTGGCAATTTTTTTCATTTCAGACAAAGCCATTTTTTCATAGGCTTCAAATTCTAACCGAAGCACTTTTTGTTTCTTGGTTTCATTTCGAACGGTGCCGATGAAGTTTACTATTGCGCCAGCTGCTGGATCTGCAACGAAGACATTGCATGATTCCAAGTTGAGGGTTTCGGGTGAAAGTTTAATGTCGATCATGGTCATTTTTGGTACGCTTCGTTTTTGGTACGCTGGGCTTCGCCCTCGCTTTTGGTAGGCTGGCTTCACCTTTGCTTTTAGTATCGGATCGCCGAACCGGCCTGCAATTGACCAGAAGGTCAAATTTGGCTTTTGGATTTACAAACCATCTGAATTTATAATCAATCAATTATCAATCAATCATCAATCAAAAATTTTAAACTTGAACTTTGTCTTTTCTCTCAACCCCCACTCACTGGCGGAATAATGGCAATTTCATCCTTTACAGAAAGAACAAAATCATCTGCTTGATATTCACTGTTAACAGCGATTGCGAAAGAAGCTAGGTCTTGAAATTTTGGATACTTTGAAATGAGTTCTTGCTTCAAGTCTTTGATGCTGCATTTGTATGTGACAGTTATTTTTTGTATTCCATTCCCAAAGATGTCTTTGGCTATTCCAAATGCAAGCAGCTCAATTTCCATATATTCTATTTTACCCACCGATACTTGTCATTGATTCATAAATAAATTTTTGTTTGTTATTCACAGCTTCGAATCCGTCTTTTTCTTTCTTGGAAACAGCTTCAACAATCAACTTTGCTATTTCGGCATCGTCTGTGGTTTTGCGAAGCGGATTTAGCAAATCTGTTCCATTGGCCGAATACAGGCAGGTCCTCAATTCTCCTTTTGCAGTAATTCTGATTCTATTGCATGTGCCACAAAAGGTTCTTGAGAATGCTGGTATGATTCCAAACTCTCCTTTAAAGCCTTTTACTTGATACCTCATTGCTGTTGATGATAGGGGAGAGGCCAAAGTTTGTATGTCTTTGAATTCAGTAGCAATGTGTGATAAGATTTTACGGTAATCCCAAAGCAATTCAGGCTTGTTTTTACCACTTCCATTAAAGGGCATTTCTTCAATGAAACGAACGGCGATGTCTTTGTCTTTGGTCCATTTTACAAAAGGAATTAGATCTTCTATGTTTTTGCCATTCATGACGACGGCATTAACTTTTACCTTGATCCCTCGCTCAATCAACTCATTGATATTTTCTATTACAATATCGAAAGAATCCCTTCTTGTAATTTCAAAAAAACGTTCCTTATTTAAACTGTCAAGGCTTATGTTCATGGTCGAAAACAATGCTGGAATTTCATTCATATACAGATGCAATAGGGTAGCATTGCTGGTTATGTTGAAAGATTCCAATTTAAATCTTCGTTTTACTTCTTGGAGGAAATATATGAGGTCTTTTCTCACAAAAGGTTCTCCACCTGTGATTCTGATTTTGTTAAGCCCCATTTCATTCAAAATAGAAATTAGTCTCAGCATTTCTTCATAGGAAAGAATGGCAGATTTTTCGAGGAAGTTGATGCCTTCTTCTGGCATGCAATAGGAACATCGCAGATTGCAACGATCGGTAACTGCCAGACGCATGTAGTTGATCGTCCGATTGTGTGCATCTTTTAATGACAGTTTAGTATTCAAAATGGGTTGATTTTCCTTAAATGTTTTTGAAGATGGCAATTTAGGTCAAAAGAAGATTATATCCAAAAATGCTATCTCATTTAGTATTTATATATAGTGAAATGATTTTTTTCAGCAAGTTAGCTAACAATAATTTGTTGGACATCCACGATTACTTGTTAAAGTAAATCATTGATTTTGGCTAAAAACAATAGGCGATTTTGGGAAGGGCCATGAAATTTGGACTTGCATAAGGTAGGTATCCAAATTGATATTAACAGATTGAATGCTTAGAAAATTGAAGGATTTTTAGCTAAAAAATGGTAAATTGCGTATCAAATTCAAAACACAGTTTAAAATATGAAATACCATCCAATAGACGTTCGCTTGTTTATCGATAATAGGAAAAGATTTGTTGATAAAATGGCTCCAAACTCCCTTGCCATTTTCAATTCCAATGATGAAATGCCTCGTTCTGCTGATGGTTTCCATCCCTTTAGACAAAATTCCGATATATTTTATTTGAGCGGAATCGATCAAGAGCAATCTATTTTGCTATTGTATCCGGATTGTCCTAGGAATGGTTATCAAGAAATTCTTTTCTTGAGAAAAACGAGTGAGCATATTGCAATTTGGGAAGGTCATAAATATACAAAAGAAGAGGCCGAACAAGCTTCGGGAATTACCAAAGTTCTATGGGTTGACAGTTTTGAGAACATCGTTCCTGAATTGATGAACCTAGCGGATCATTGTTACCTCAATTTAAACGAGCATGGACGATATGGTTCCGCTGTTCCATACAAAGATTTGCGTTTTGCACATGAAATGCGTGAAAACTTCCCCTTGCACAATTTCAAAAGAGCCCAACCAATTTTGACCGACTTGAGGATGATCAAAAGTCGTTATGAAATTGAGATGGTTGAAGAGGCAATCAATATCACCAATAAGGCATTTAGAAGAGTTTGTGGTTTTATCAAACCTGGCGTTATGGAGTATGAAATTGAGGCTGAAATTTATCATGAGTTTTTAAGAAACAGAGCCACTGGACCAGCTTACAGTTCTATAATTGCATCAGGTGCCAATGCTTGTGTTTTGCATTATGTAGACAACAACCAAGAATGTCGTGATGGAGATGTGATCTTGATGGATTTCGGAGCGGAGTACGCAAATTATGCTGCCGACCTTACAAGAAGTATTCCTGTCAATGGACGTTACAACCCAAGACAAAAAGCGGTTTACAATGCTGTTTTGAAAGTTGTTCATGCGGCAACACAAATGTTGCGTCCAGGGGTTTTTATCGACGAATATCACAAAGAAGTTGGTAAAATAATGGAAGCAGAATTGATAACATTAGGATTGTTGACCAAAGAACAAATTGCCAATCAAAACCCCAATGTCCCCGCTTACAAAAAATATTTCATGCACGGCACTTCTCACTATTTAGGCTTGGATGTCCATGATGTTGGAAACCGTTTCAAACCGATAGCAGAAGGAATGATTTTTACAGTTGAACCTGGAATTTATATCCAAGAAGAAGGTTTGGGTATAAGAATAGAAAACGATGTTTTGGTGGCTGAAAATTCTACCGTAAACTTGATGTCTGATATTCCTATCGAAATTGAGGAGATTGAAGACTTGATGAATTAACAAGTTGATGCGAAAAAGTTGATGCAGATAAGTTGATGCAAATAAGTTGTTCGCTTTTTATGGTAAAATTTTTATTTATAGTTGAAATATTCGGGCTGCTTTTTTAGCTAAAAGCTAAAACATAATACAATGAAACTAATTTGGGCTTTGATGATATTATTGGTTTCTTTTGGGCAAACCGAAGCTCAAAATAATGCTATAGATCAAAAAAGGCGTCCTTCTTTTATTGCTACTTCAGCTTATCTTTATAGTCCTTCGGATAAGAACAGAGTGATTGGGCCTGCTTTTTCAGTGAATTATTTTCATAAAAAGAAGTGGGGACTTGAATTGATCACAGCCTCTTTGGATGAACCGGGCGCCTACGAAATTATTTCAGGAATTGCCATTGATTTGAATTTTCTTTATCCAATTTACAAGCAAAATATTTATGGCAAGGCAGGATTTACCAGCGCTTTTGGTGGATTTGATGAATATGCACATTTAGCAGGGACAGCCTTTCAATTCGGATTGGGTTATTATCAAACTCTTGGTAAAAAATTGACATTGAGAGTTGATGTTCATGAGCGAATTTGGTTTCAAGGTTACTACATTCCTCGAAGATTTTCTACCGGTGCATTGTTGGGTTTAGGATTTAGTTTTTAGAACCTTAATTAAAGTTATTTTAGAATGATTCACCTGCTTTTAAATGAACACATTTAATTTTCAAATATGAAGCTTGCTGAAATTTTAAAAAGATCCTTTGACAAATATTACGATGCGCCCATTAGTGTGTGGGAGGCTTTTGCCACTTTGTGCGAAGAAGTTTCGTTTAAAAAAAATGAAGTCATTAAACAATCCAACACAATAGCAAAATATGGGTATTTTTTACTAGAAGGTTCAGTTGGTCTATTTGTCTGGAAAGAGAATAATTTTATTTGTACCGATTTGTTCTTGGAGTTCAATTTTTTCGCTGATGATATCTCTATATTTTCAGGGAAATCTTCACCAATTGAAATTGTTTCCTTAGAGAAAAGTAAAATGGTTCGTATGAGCAAATCTAATATTGAAAAGCTTAAAGAGACGCCTTTTGGAAGCCTTCTACTGTTTGTAGGAGAGCAAAATTCTAATTCAGACAAGCAACATCAGCAAATTGAAAGCATGACCTTAACAGCGGAAGAAAGATATTATGGCTTGATGAAAAATAATCCAGAATTACTTCAAAGAATTTCTCAAAAACACATTGCGTCTTATTTAGGTATTACTCCTCAAAGTTTAAGTCGAATAAAAAAAAATCACTCCCAAAAATAATTTGACAATTCAGGTTGAGGGATTCAAAAATATGGAAATTTTAAACCATTGGATATACTATAATTTAGTATCCCTAGGTCATTTTTATGATAGAAAAGTATGAAATAGCATTGACAATTTTTTTAGGCCTAATTGGCCTTATCACCTATAAGGGCATAAAAGATGTAAATTATAGGGAGTCGCATATTTTTCATACCGATTCTATTTTGAAAAAACAACAATATTATAGAATCATTAGCTCCGGATTCTTGCATGCCGATTGGATTCATCTGCTCTTTAACGGAATTGCGCTTTATTCTTTTGGGGTTTATGTCCTTGTGTTTTTTGGTTTTACTAAATCTCTGATAATATATTTTGGAAGTCTGATATCTGGGAGTTTGCTTTCACTTTATGTGCATAGAAATCACGGGGACTATCGGGCACTTGGAGCGTCTGGTGCTGTTTTTGGGATTGTCTTCGCATCAATAGTTCATGATCCTTTATCGAACTTATCCATCATTCTGATTCCTATAGAATTTCCAAGCTGGTTAATGGGGGCGATTTTAATATTGATATCAATTGTCGGAATAAAAAAAGGCATAGGTAATATTGGGCACGACGCTCACCTGGGAGGTGCCATATTTGGCGTAATTGCAACAGCAGTAATGCTACCAAATACTTTGGCAGATAATTGGTGGGTATATTTACTGTTAGGGCTTCCAACACTTGCATTTATTTACCTCATCATTCGCAATCCAAACTATTTGCTTGTTGAAGACTTTAAGGTCCCATCTTTCCAAATAGGAAATAAAATAGAAGAAACCGTCAACGAAGAAGAGGAGTTGAATTTTCTTTTGGATAAAATTTCAAAAAAAGGGATTGAAAGTTTAAGTGAAAAGGAAAGAGCGCAATTGGATAAACTTTCAAAGGGGAAATAAATTTTCATTTCTAGACATTTGAACCTAGACTTGAGCACTAGACAAATCATGGCTTTCCTTTGGTGGTGTTACCAAAGGACCTGTTGAACTTTTATGAAACGAAGCAAAAATGCATAATTTAAGGGCATAATTAATTAAACAATGCCCTTTTGGTCATAAGACCAAAAGTTAAGCGTCATAAGACCAAAAGTTAAGCGTCATAAGACCAAAATATAGCTATTTTTTGATTTGAGAAAATGTCTAATACTAGACATTAGAATCAAAAGGATTGTGTACATAAAGATAAAATAATGCTTTGCATTTTTTTATAATCCGTTCGATGCTTCAATAAAAATGAAGCAAAGTGGAAAAGTTTGTATTAGAATGATAATTAGAGAAAAATTTTATTAAAATACTGAAAATAGCACGTCATGACGGAGCGTTTTATCAAAAAATATGAGGCTGCATTGGCCACTCAAAAGTGGATAAATATTGATCCACTAATTTGTGAAACTGCATCAGTAACATTTTCAGATGGAACTGTTCATATTGGTAAAAGTAAAATAAAGGCTGCATTTGAAAGAAATTTCAGTATAATCAAGAGTGAAAAATATTCAATAGAAAATGTTCATTGGTTGAGAAAAGAAGAATACTTCGCAGTCTATCTATTCAAATTTAGTTGGACTGGAATTATAAGCGGCAAAGAAATTTCAGGAAAAGGAATAGGAACTTCGACAATAATTAATGAAAATGGTCAATGGAAATTATTGGCTGAGCATTTGGGGCAGCCTCCTAAATAAGGCTTCTAAAAATGAATTTTGATATGAGAATTCAGACCACATAATATCCTGTAAATCTTGATTCTGTGTATAAATGCGATTGCGTTTTGTCTGTAAACAAAAAAATGCTATTGTGATTATGTGTTTAATATTGTATATTGTGCATCTAGAGTTTTAGCTTTTGATCGCCAAACTCTCAAATGAAATGTTGAACTTTTTTGCATATTGTCTCGTTTCAGAATTAGACAATGTAATCAATATAAAAATTATTAACTCTTAAAAAACAATAATCATGGGAAAGGGAAAAGACACAAAGAAAGCCGTTAAAAAGGAACCTGCGATGACTCCGAAAGAAAAAAAAGCTGCAAAGAAGCTTAAGAAAGCTTTGAAAAAGTAATTGATTCTTGAAAAATCCAGCTGCTAAAAATTGGTGAGATATTAATTATTGAAGCCAATCTTTTAACAATCAGAAAAATTTAATACAAAGCATCCTTTCTTTTCTAATCTGCTATAAAAAGCGAATTGGATTAGGAAAGGATGCTTTGTTTTTTTGAAGATTGTAATCATTCAAACCTCAAACCTCAAACCTCGAATTATTCGGGCCAATACCACCTTCATCAATTCTCGCTGTGAAGTTTATCCTTGACAATTATTCAGCCTCAATAATGAACGGTTTCTGTAATGAAAGCTTCCTTTTATGGCTTCCGGCTTCCTTTAATGGCACCTTCTGCTATTAGCTACTCAACCCTAAACTTGCCAACATTTTCAAATATTCCAAAAATTTTATTCAGTCAACCCCAAAAAAGTGCTGTTCAACGGATAAAATTGGAAAGCTTTTAAAATTCATTTTTCATTGTATAATTATTTCTTGATAAGAAACCATTGACTCTGATGGAAGTTGGGCTTTGCCCCATCGATCTAAATCGAAAATGAATATGAAAGTAAAAGTGAAAGTAAAAATTACATGCCTTATCCTGCTTATTACAAGTAACATCGTCTGCAGCCAAAGTGAAATTTCAGGCTATGTACTGAATCCAGAAAATGAACCCATCGAATTTGCTTCTGTAAGTGTTTATCCATTAAATGATCGTTCTGCGATCAAAGGAGGAGTTACAGCAGAAGATGGGAAATTCAAGATTAAAAACTTAGACAATGACTCTTATGTCCTAACAATACAAATGTTAGGATACGAGGACTCAACTAAACAAATAAATGTCTCCGGTGATTTACAGATTGAACCAATAAAATTAAAAGTGCAATCCACCACTTTGGATGAAATTCAAATTGTTGCAGAACAATCCACGCTAGAAAGCCATCTAGGAAAAAAGGTACTCAGAATAGGAAAAGATTTAAGCTCAACAGCTAGCAATGCATTGGAAGCCCTCGACAATATTCCTTCCGTCACAACAACACCAAGAGGACAAATACAGATTAGAGGAAACTCAAATGTTATTATTTACATCAATGGGAAAGCAACCAGACGAGATCCAGCAAGCCTTAAATACATTGCTGCACAAAACCTTGAAAAGATAGAAATAATCACCAATCCATCTGCAAAGTATGATTCGGAAGGTGTTGGTGGGATCATTAATTTGGTTTACAAAAATGATAAGTCTAGCAATGTTAAATTGGAATTGATTTCCAATCTTACAATACTAAGCAATCCATTTTATTTAAATCCCAATGGAGGAATAAATGCAAGTTTGGCAAAAGAGAAAATTTCATTCTTCGTAAACCTTTATTCGGACCATGGTAAATACACTGATTATGTTGATGCTCATAGAAGCAATAAAATGGAGGAGCTTCAATATTACGAAAATTCAACAGTTCAAAACGGCATTGGAAGTATAAGCAACATAATTATGGGATGCTCATTTGAACCAGACTCAAGTTCTTCTATTGGGCTTGAAATAAATTATGACAGATGGGACTTGAAAAACAATATTCAACAAAATAATCTTTTCAGTTACCTCAATAAGCCTGATCAGCAGCTCACGCTTTCAAACACAAGGGAAGAATTGGAGAATGAACTTTGGATTAGTTTATCACTAGACAAGGAATTTCAGAATGAGAAAAAGAATAAGAATAAGAAAAATTTGCAAATTTCATTATCTGCCGGTGGAGAAAACGAAAGTAATTTCTCAGATAGCGAGCGATTGAATTTTACACAGTTGTCAGAAAATGCTGTGCACTTTTTAAAATCTTCTGATGAAAAAGAAAGTCAGAAGTACTTTCAGGCCAATTTAGATTATGAACTTCCATTTTTTAACTGGGGTTCAATAGAAACTGGATTTAAAGCAGATCTTATTTACTATGATGTCTTTCAGGAAGTTGAATTAAGGTCTGATGATATTCAGATTCCTAAAAATGAGTTTAATATGGAGATGCAAAAGTTTGGGCTCTATCTGATACAAAAGAAAAAGATTGACAAACTTGAATATGCAATAGGATTGCGAATGGAGCAATTTTCAAGTAAGGCATTTCAGCAATCTGATCAAAGTAATTTTACTCAAAAATACATCCGCCTATTCCCATCCGCTCAATTTAATTATATGATTTCTGATTCCGAACAAAGCATTGGAATCAATTATACTCGCAAGATTAATCGCCCAGGTTTTTTCGACCTTAATCCATATGTTTCTTATGAAGACCCACTCAATTTGAGTACTGGCAATCCTGCCCTGAAACCAGAAATAGCCGACTTGCTAGAATTGAATTATCACCAAGAGTGGAAAGTGCTCAATGTGGATTTGACCTTTTACCAAAGAAATACCATCGATGCCATTCAAACGGTCGCTGCTTCGATTGATGAAAATCGGACCATAACCACTTCAGCGAATATTGGTAAAGAAAGAAATAGAGGCCTGGAAGCCCAATTGGATTTTCGGCCTTTCAAAGCTTTGAAATCCACAAACATATTGGTGGTTTCCCAAAATAAATTTCAAGATGATGAAAAGGAGATCAGCTACAATCAAAAAGCTACGTGGAATTTACAACTTAAACAAAGCCTGCAACTGAACAACAAATGGAAGTTCGAGTTAACTGAAATTTACAGAGCCCCCTCTTACCAAATTCAAGAAAAAATTCATGAAAACTTCTATGTAAATATGGGGCTAAGGAAAAAGTTTAAAGACAACAAAGGAAGTTTTTCGCTAGGTGTGAGGGATTTGTTCAATACAAGAGTTTATCAATACTCATTGTTAAGCTCTGATTTTGAAATTGAACAAAGTTATAAATGGCAAACAAGACAAATAACGCTTGGCTTGGTGTATACTTTAATCGATAAAACAAATGATAAAACAAATCGATAACTAATTAATTACTAATTTAAAACTAGGTAAAATGTTTCGAAGATTATTTATCAAATCTGCCACAATATTTACTTTCGCAACTTCAGTTTCCGGTTTCACCTTTACAAATGCCAAAGGGCGATTGGTTGGTAATTGCAAAACTACCTCTGATGCCTTAGGCCCTTATTTTCGAGAGGATGCGCCCCTGCGAAACGATTTGAATTACAAAAATAGAATGGGCATTCCTTTAAGAGTAAAAGGTCAATTGTTTGCCTCGGATTGCAAAACTCCGTTGGGAAAAAGAATCATAGAGGTTTGGCATTGTACGCATAAAAGAAAGTACGACATGAAGTCAGATGAATTCAAATGTCGTGCTAAAGTAATGACAGATGAAAAGGGATGCTATTATTTTGAAACCATTATTCCGCCTAGTTATTGGTGGAGACCTAAACATATTCATTATCTTGTTCGTGGTATCGATGGCCATCAAGACCTGATTACCCAACTTTATTTTGAAGGCGATAAGAAAATAAATAGTCGGACTGAACATTTACATTACCCTTACGACCCTGATAGGATTCTAAAACCGTACAGCGATAAGGATGGTGACAATGAAGTAAAATTGAACTTGTTTCTAAGTTCTTTGGAGAAGTAATAGGTGAAATAAGTTATTGCTCAATTTTATACTCTTGTGTCTACTATTCAAGTAAAAATTGTAAAAGTTAAAACTATATCCTATGATTACTGCGTTAAATATTTTAAAGAACTTATGGAAGCATTAAGATTATACTCTTTTACAATAGCAATATTATTTTGTGTCTGTATGAGCATTAGTTGCCAAGATAAGGCAGAACCTGTTTCAATGCAGAACATTGAAATAGTTGATGAAGAAAGGGCGGCTTTAAATTATCGGAATCATTGTGGAGGATGTCATGGGCAGAATTTTTCTTCATTTATAGAACGCGATTGGGTATATGGCAATTCAGCAGATTCAGTATTGAATTCAATTAAAATTGGGAATGAACAAAATGGGATGCCAGCTTATGGAAATACTTTCACTGAAGAAGAACTGATCGACCTAACAAATTACCTACTTAGAGAAACCGAAGGAGTGTCAATCAGTATGATCGAAGAAAATGCACCAAATTTTTCAAGCTTAGTAGAATCTACCGATCTAAATTTTCGATTAGAAACCATTACAGACCAAATCGATGGAATTCCCTGGGGCATGGAACAATTACCAAACGGGGAGTTTCTAGTAAATGAAAGAAGTGGCAAATTATATTTAGTTGGGGAAGAAACAGAATTAATTGAAATTTCGGGTGTACCCAATGTCGTTTCAGAAAATCAAGGAGGTTTATTGGATGTGATTTTACACCCTGATTTTATTAACAATTCTTATATCTATTTTTCCTATTCAATCGCCAACCCCAATAATTCGGCAGAACAAACAACTGCTGTAACCAGAGCAAAACTTTCCGGAAATAGTCTGATACAAACAGAAGAAATTTTTATTGCACTTCCGTACCTCCAATCCACACTACATTTCGGCTCTAGGTTGTTGTTTGATGCAGATGGTTATTTGTATATTTCTGTTGGTGATCGCGGAGCTAGGGATCAATATCCACAGACATTGGATAATTTTCTTGGTAAAATCCACAGAGTTACCGATACAGGTCAAGTCCCGAGTGACAATCCATTTTACAATGAACAAGGAGTGGTCAGTTCAGTGTTTGCCTATGGAATACGAAATCCGCAAGGACTTGCGCTTCATCCAGTGACTGGAGAGATTTGGGAAGGAGAGCATGGGCCACAAGGTGGGGATGAAATTAACATCATCGAAGCAGGAAACAACTATGGCTGGCCAGTGATTACTTATGGGATTAATTACACTGGATCTCCGATTACAGATATTACTGAAATGGAGGGCATGGAACAGCCTATCCATTATTGGGTTCCCTCTATCGCACCATGTGGCATGACATTTCTTTCCAGCGATTATTATAAAAGTTGGAAAAATGATCTGTTCGTCAGTTCTTTGAAATTTGAATATTTACATCGATTAAAAATGAATGGAAATGTCGTAATTGGTGAGGAAGAGTTGCTAAATGATATTGGAAGAGTAAGAGAAGTTTATACAGGAAACGATGGCTATATGTATATATTGGTTGAAAATCCAGGCAGGCTCATTCGGCTTGTTCCCGAACAATAGTTGATTGATATTAAGAGTCAGAATTCTTGCAATCAGAAAAATAAAAATTGAAAGCCTTTTCTATCGTAGGAAGATCTATCGGAGCAAGAAAACTAAAGTCTAAAAAATGAAGAAAGAATGGCTTTTTCAAATAATTGCTTTTATCATTTTCTGTTTAAATGCGATAATTTATGTTGAGCATGAAGGAATTATTTTTTCTGACAGTCCAGGGGTTGATTTAATCTTTGTCCTTTACGAAACGATTCTATTCCTGATTGTTAATTATGTTCTTATTCCCAAATTATTTCATACTAAAAAGTATCTGTTATTTTTTCTAAGCTTGATCGGATTAATCATACTTTTTGGAGTTGTGGAGGAAGGTGTTGTGGAAAAAATATTCACACCAAATAGTCGGGGCACGAATGATGTTACTTGGCAATCAATTTATTGGTTTTTCGGTGAAATTCTTATTCCTTTGCTTGCTTTTATGACTATTAAATTTGTATTTGATAATTTCAAGCAAGAACAACGTTTGGCACAGTTGGAACAGGATAGATTGAGCAACGAACTCAAACTTTTAAAATCACAAATCCAACCGCATATCTTGTTCAATAGTTTGAACAACCTATACAATTTTGCATTAAAAAAGTCTGAACAGGTTCCTGATTTAATCATTAAATTGTCCAATGTCCTTCGTTATGTTTTGTATGAAGCATCCGATGAAAAGGTAACACTCCACAAGGAATTAACCTTAATAAAGGATTATGTTGCATTGCAAGAAATCCAATACAAAGGAAGGGGAAAGATAATTTTAGATATTGAAAACAATGATCAGAGTAAAGAATTGAAAATTGCTCCATTTCTACTTATTCCCTTTGTTGAAAATAGTTTTAAACACAGCTTTGGAACTTTGATTGATAATGTAATTGTTGAAATTAAAATCAAAATAGAAGACGGTTATTTACTTACAGAGGTTAAGAACAACTTTGATATAAATGATGGAGCGAGTAATTCACTTGTTATGGGAGGAATCGGATTGAAAAATGTAGGAAAGAGATTGAACTTATTGTATCCGAAAAACCATACTTTAAAAACTTGGACAGAAAACAAGTTTTACTATGTAGATTTAAAAATATTGTTGATAGAATGAAGAAATTAAACTGTCTCGTAATAGAAGATCAAATACCCGCTCAAGACATTTTGATTGGCTACATAGAACAAGTCCCAAACTTGAACCTGTTAGGCGTATTCATTTCGCCTTTAGAGGCCATTCCAATCATTGAAAGTGGACAGGTAGACATTCTTTTCTTGGACATTCATTTGCCTAAATTATCAGGCATCGAATTATTGAAATCTCTCAAGGTTCTGCCCAATACAATCCTTACAACCGCTTTTTCTGATTATGCAGTAGAAGGCTTTGATCTTGATGTGCTTGATTATCTTTTAAAGCCCTTTTCTTTTGATCGGTTTTTAAAAGCCATTTCTAAAGTGCCAACAACTGATGTTTTGGCAAAAAATGAACAGCAGTTTGATCAAATATTTGTCCGAAACAAGGGACAGATTAAAAAGATAAAGACCTCTGCCATTGAATACATCGAAGCCAAAGGAGACTTTACTTTGATTTACTTTGAAGGTAAGCGAGAAGTTGCAAATGTCTCTTTGCACAAACTTTTAGATGTTCTTGATTCTAATTTCATCAGATGCCATAAATCTTATATTGTTAACTTGAAATCTATTGATAAAATAGTAGGAAACCAGCTCATCATTGGCGATGGGAAAATTCCTGTTGGAAGATCATACAAAATTGATTTGATGAATCGGTTGAAAATGATTTAGATACAATTGCTTTCAATTTGTATGACTCAATAAATCCGGAAAATATAATTCATTTCAGCCATCACCTTCTTTTCCAAAACTACATCAAACTTAAACCCAAATTGAGCAGCAATACTTTGAATCCGCTCAAGATCACAATCCTCTGACAGGATCATTAAGCATTGGCTTTTGGGATGAAAGTGTTGTCCAAGAGTTGAAAAGAATAGCTCGAAATATTCAAAATTCTCCCCGCAGAACCAAGCTTGCTCTTCTTCGTTCTTTGCCTTTTTCGGATAGTAAGGTGGATTGACGATCAAATAATCGAAAGCATGCATAGGCTCTAAACTTTGAAACAAGTCAGAATGAAGAATGTCGATTGCAACATCATTATTCTTGGCATTGGTACGAATATTTTCAATGGCAACTTTATTGATTTCCAAAGCTGTGACCTTTGCCCCTTTTTTTGCCGCTAGAATGCTGATTATTCCAGAACCTGCGCCGACTTCAACAAAAGTTTCGTCTTGTAAGTCAAGTTCAGAAATATAATCGAGCAGTATTTTTGTGCTGAGAAACAATCCGGGATGAAAGACTCCTGGCATCACGTCGACCTCGATGTTTTGGTAGATATAGTTCCGTTTCTTAGAAAGGTATCTCTTTGAAAATACTTTCAAAAAGGGGGAAGCGATTCTTTTAATGATCTTTCTCAAATTCAGCGATAATTTTGCGTGAGGGATTTG
>CALBCY010000172.1 GCA_937927195.1 uncultured Chitinophagales bacterium | reverse complement strand
CCTCGCTCTTTCAAAGCCATCCAGATCGATTCAGTATGAGACTGCACACCATCAATGGCCGAAATCACCAACACCGCCGCATCAATCACCATTAGAACCCGTTCAAGATCTGCCGAAAAATCGACGTGACCTGGTGTGTCTACCAAATTTATTTTATGATCTTTCCAATAGAATGAACTCAATGAAGATTTCACTGAAATGCCTCGCTCTTTTTCAACCTCCAAAAAATCGGTTTTGGTCGTTCCATCATCGACACTTCCTATTTGTTTTATGGCACCAGAATGGTACAATAAATTTTCAGTAAGCGATGTTTTGCCTGCATCAACATGCGCAAAAATTCCAATATTTCGGAGACTTTGTTTCATTTTGCTGTATGAAATTTCAGGCGAAAATAAGGAAAATTAAATTGGTACACTTCGTTGTTGGTACGCTTCGCTATTGGTACGCTTCGCTGTTGGTACACTTCGCTGTTGGTACGCTTCGCTGTTGGTACGCTTCGCTGTTGGTACGCTTCGCTGTTAGTACGCTTCGCTGTTAGTACGCTTCGCTGTTGGTACACTCGCCTTCGGCATTGTTGTTGGTACGACTGGCATTGACCTTGCAGTCAATTTGGTCTGTTGGACTTTGTTGTGCAGTGCTTTGTCAAATTGGCGATCCACTATGTTCAATATCCAATGCCTATATTTATTCAATGCCTATATTCTATTTTCGGGCGCAACCTTTCAGGTCGGGCTATGCTCTTCAATGAAATGGCTGTTTGCCTAAGTTCAGCTAGCACTGCGGTGGCTTCCTTTGGTCGCCTCCTCGTTGCAAGCTTCCCTAAGGCAAGCAGCCCTTGCATTTCCGCTACTATCCCTTGCGCAAAATTTCATTCATCAATTGACTGCATCATTTGCAATTAGAGGCAAATAAACCCAAACGATTGCTTTCCTATCTTCAAGATTAGAGAACAAGATTAGAGACTAGCTTATCAACAATGTCAAAGCGCTAATACCAGTGCTAATACCGAATTTCCACAGCACCCAGCTTTGCTTTATTGGGGAACCATTGATCAAAATCGGTTACTTGTACTGTCCCATCCAAATTGCCATCTGTATTTTGATAACTGTTGAGAATTGATGGACTGACCATCCATTCATCAAAGTCTGTGGTTTGGATCACACCGTCCCCATTGTAATCTCCAGCGAACAGCATATAAGCACCGCTTACAGGATCTTCTTTCAATTGATCATTTCCAAATGCCTGGCCTTCACCAATGGTAAAATCATAGCTGATTGGGTTATTGCTTGCAGCCAATTTCACAGCAGACATTACATCCAAATGGTTGCGATGTCGGACAACGAAGTGATAGGTCATAGTTGGATCCAATTGAGTAAATCGGACGCCTCCAGTACCTGTTATATTGCTAATGTCTCCATTGCTTTTCAAAAAGCCAAGGGCTTGTTCTACCAAAACCGTTTGCCCAGTTCCAGTGATACTGGCCGTTCCGCTCCTTGCCTCCAACAAGACCCAATCAACCACATCATTTGGAATGGTCGTTGCTGAAATTTGATCCATATAATTGTAAGGAGCAACATTGTAAGGTTGTTCCAAAGGAATCAAATCATCTGCAACCAAATCGGTTCGCATGTTTCCATTGCCGTCGATTGTAGGGCCTTCCAGAAAAACTTTTAGCTCGAGATCCACTGCAGGATAAGTACAATTGGTATCAAAATACTTACACAAAATATAATCTATTTGTCTGAGTATAGAATCTGCGACAGATTCGTCATAGGATAGCAGCATATTGTCATAGCGAATTGCATGATACTCCTCTATGGTAGCAGTAGTGGTATTGTAAACCGTCTGAAAGGCAGCATTGTCAAGCGGGACAATTGAACGATAATGCAACAAACGCTCTTCTATTCTAGCTTCATCTGGAAAGGCTTCTAAGCTTGCAACCAGATCATCTGAAGGCAATATCCCCCAGAACTCGAATAACGGTGCCATGTTCACGCCCAATTCTTGCGATGCCACCTCTATGTATTCATCGTCTTCAATTTGATAGGGATCAAAATTGGGATCCATCAATCCTTCATTGTAAAAATGCCCATTGATAAGGCCCAAAGTATCCCATGAAAAAATAGCTCCAATGTCTACATATTTGGCATAGCCCCTTGCCTGGTAAGGCAATTGGTTTGCATAGGGTGAATTCTCCTCTGGATAATTAAAAGTATCGAGGTGAATTCTATGAGCCAGTCTGAACGGAGGAGTCAATATCCAGTCCAAAGCGGCACTATTTCGGTCCAGCCCTGAGTTGGTAGATAGTTGCAAAGCCTCATTAAAATCAACACCAAAAACCTCGTTGAAAACAACAGCCGATGGGAGTTCTACATTGGTTTCTACCTCATTAGATAGGGTTGGCATATTGTGCAAATGTCCCCATTCATGAAAAATCGTTGTCACGCCATAATCTTCCATGAAAGTTTCTTCGTCCAAAATATTGAGTGGGGGTTGCACTGTATTGGGCTCCGAAAAATTGCCTGATTCCAATGACATCGGGTAAGAAGCTGGAACAGTAAATGCATTGTGATTTTGTCGTTCAATAAGCAAATATTCACTTCGAAACCGATCAACTGGTCGGCCAGTGATTAGATTGTAAGCATTCATTGATTGATCCCAAAGATCAAGTGCGGCCGTTGGATCAGACTCAAGCAATGCAGTGGCGCTTGGAAAAGTAATCATGAAATCTGCGCTTTCCCAATCTGTCCAAACGGTATAGTTGTTGTTCAAATCTTGCTGGTAATCACTGAGGGCTGTTTCAAAGCCGGGTTTGGTACAATAATAAGGCATTTTTACGGCTCCATCTATCTGAAAACTCAAGGCACCCAAATTGGTTCCATCCGGTAGGATGATATAGATTGCTCCGCCAAAAGGATTGACCACAGATATGCTTGTGTTGTCAATGTCTAATTCAACGCCCATTCTAGGAAATCTTTTAAAACTTGTTTGAGTAGTTGCTAAATTGACAAAATGCGCCCCTATCCTCGCCTTCAATCCGCTATTAATGGCATTGGCAGGAAATTGGAACGTAACCAGTTCTCCAGCAGCAGCATAATACCCTGTAGGTCTAATAACATATCCTTGATCATTGAGCATAAAACCAGGATCGGTGTTGTAATCCCCATCAACGGTAACACTTGCTGCGATTGATCTGGGTGCAGCTGCATCGACCAGTCCGGGAAAAAGGACATGATCTAAAAAACTTATGCTTTCCATGTTTGCAATATTGGCCGAAGTATACAGATTGTCTAACATCCATTGTTCGATTATAAATTGGATGCGTTTTTTCACAGGAAGATCCCCAACCGTGGTGACGAAATCTTCTGCTTCAAATACCGTTCCTTCTGCATTGTCGAAAGTCGATAGGTAATCCAGTACAATAGCCTCATTGGGTGCATAACTGTTGTTATCCCAATTGATGATAAAATCATTGTAAAGCAAGTCTTCTTGATTCTCTGTAAGAGAAAGCGTACCATTCATTTGATCAATTAAAGTAGTCAAAACGCTGTTTACCCTACTCGCATCTCCCGGCAAGGGAGGACTGAACAAGGTCAAATAATCAAGGCTCATCTCGGCAAAAGGGCCGGTCCAATTTTCGAGGTCATTCTCCCGATCTGTTCCAACATAAATATCTTGTGTGGTGAGTGTATTTTTAAATCCTTCGACGTTGAGGCTTCCAGGATCGAAAAAAGAATTTATGACCGAATTGTTCAATACATATCTGACATAAGGATTGGGCGTATCAAAAACCATATTGGCTGAAATTTCATACCAGACATCCACTTCTAAAATGTCCAGAAAATCAATTTGCCCCGAAGGTAAAACTTCATTCACGGGAATTCCATCGCTGTAAGTGGCATTCAATCTATAATCCCCATCCCAGTCCTCAACATATAACTCAAAGCCCGCTTCGCGTTGATCACGGTATTTGCTTGAAATGATTACCCGTGTTCCTGCCCCAGTTTCTCCATTGAATGGATTGTCCACATGCGTATCAGTGATTTTAAAACGAAGCGCATATTGAAAGCCATCCACCAAATCAATTTCATTTAAAAGACTGGACGGAAGCATCAGGTAATCATCTCCATCCAGAGAAAGCACTTGCGCTCCTCCATCACCAATAAATTGAGGATCCCCATTGGCAATCGCATCAAAGCCCCCTACTGGATCGAGCAGGTTACTGTTTAAATTGTAATTTGCTATTTGTGCGAATAAGGAGCAATTTAAAAGAAGTGAAAAAGTAAGAAAAAGTAAGTATTTCATGGATGCTTTTTTGGTTTTCTATTTCTTGAAATATTATTCAAGTAATATCGTGCTTGTTTCCATAATTATAATAGTTGCAAGTAAGAATGGTTGTTGGTTTGCATATATTTATTTCATATAAAACTAAAACAGTCTTTAAGCTTTCATCTTCTGCATTTTTTTGTTAAGTGATTTGGTGGGAAGGGATTGGGTGGTATACACTGGTAGATAGGGACTGAGAGGGCAGGTATTTTATCAGAATAATATCCCAAAAACAACCAATCATGCAAAAGCGGAATTAAATCTTTCCATTTTAACCCAATTGAACATTCATGGCCTAAACACCAATTAAATAAACCTCAATTATTGGGAACAATGAGACCGTAAAGGGGATTCATTATAAAAATCGGTTATCTGACAAATTTAGCCTATATTTAATTTCACTATAAAAAAAGCAATTGGCTTTAAATCCCATATGAGTGAAAACGAAGAATACATAAATGAACTGCTCAAAAAGCTGAAAGGACTAATCGATCGGCACAACAGCTTTGGTGAGGAAATTATTGAAATCAAAAAAGAAATTTCTAGTCTAAAGGCTGGAAACAAACCCCAAAAGCCAATATTCAAAGATTCAGGCAAGGTTTCGGAACCAGAAACCACTTCGAAGGAAAGCATCTTAAAACGAGAAAAACGGGCAGCTCCTGCGACTACCTTTTTTGAACGTAAAAAACAGAAAAAGAAGATAGAAGCTGCTAGTCAGCCAAAAAAATCCATCATTGATTGGGAGAAATTTATTGGCGAGAATTTGATCAATAAAATCGGGATTGTCATTACCATTATTGGTGTTGCCATTGGTGCAAAATATTCTATTGACAATGATTTGATCAGTCCTTTGACGAGAATCATTCTCGGCTATGTTTTTGGATTGGGCCTGCTTGGTTTTGGAATAAAATTGAAAAGCAAATATCACAATTACAGTGCGGTGCTCGTGGCAGGAGCGATGGCCATTATGTATTTCATCACCTATGCCGCCTTTACTTTTTATGGACTGATACCGCAGACCCTCGCCTTCGGATTAATGGTTGTTTTTACTGCATTTACAGTTTTTGCGGCCATCAATTACAATTATGAAACCATTGCCGTTATTGGATTGGTGGGAGCCTATGCGGTCCCATTCTTATTGAGCAGCGATTCTGGAGATTATCGATCCTTGTTTATTTACATGGCCATCATCAATATTGGTGTTTTGGTCATTGCGGTTCAACGCTATTGGAAATTATTGTTCTATTCAGCCTTTGGAATGACTTGGTTTATTTTTGTTTTTTGGCTTAACATAGAATTTAATCCTGCCCTTCAAGCAGGTTTGGCTTTTACTTTTTCAACTACATTCTTTGTAATATTTTACTTGACATTCCTCTGTTACAAGCTGATAAACAAAGAAAGGTTTGAACTGCTGGACACCTTATTTTTGCTCTTGAATTCATTCATATTTTATGGCATTGGTTATTATGTTTTGAGTAAAACATCTGGTGGAGAAACTTACGTCGGTTTGTTTACTTTGGCCAATGCAATGATACATTTTCTTGTTTGCCTTTTGGTTTATTATAGAAAACTGGCAGACCGAAACTTGTTTTATTTTGTATCGGGTTTGGTTTTGGTTTTTCTTACGATTGCGATTCCTGTACAGCTCGAAGGACATTGGATAACACTTTTGTGGGCTTTAGAAGCAGTTTTACTCTTCTGGATTGGCAGAAGCAAGTCGGTCAATATTTATGAATACTTGTCCTATCCATTAATGGCTTTGGCAGTTTTCAGCCTGCTTCAAGAATGGCAAATAGCGAGTATTTATGCTTATGATTATAAAATGGCAGAAAACACTTTCCGTCCATTTCTGAATATGAATTTCTTCACTGGCCTTTTTGTAACTGCCTGCTTTTTGCTCATTGCCTACATCAATGAAAAGCATACAGTAAAAGAATTTTCGATTAGGGAAGAGGTAATGAAAGTTATGCAAATTGCCATTCCTTTGACCTTCCTGTATTTGTTGTATTCGACCTTTAGAATTGAAATCGGCAATTATTGGGATCAATTGTATTACAGCACTATGATCGAAGCCAAGAATTCTAGCGGCTCCCGAATGGTCAGCAAATACAACCATGATTTACAGAAATTCAAATTTTTATGGACCATAAATTACAGTCTCCTATTCTTTTCTGTATTGGCTTGGCTTGGGTCCAAATATAAGAAAGACAAGCCTGTTTTGAGTTATCTGGGCTTGGGCTTATTGGGACTTATGTTGATTGCCTTTTTAATATATGGTTTGTGGGAGCTGAATGACCTTGCTCAATCTTATTGGTGGCCTAATGACAACAGTTATTTCAAAGCAGGAATAATGAATGTTTTGATCCGATACATCACTTATGGATTTGTTGCGCTTGGATTTATTTCATCCTACCCTTTTATCAAACAAAATTTTGTTTCGAAAAGGATTAAAATCGCTTTTGAAATTGTTGTCCATTTCACCATATTGACCGTTCTAAGTTCGGAATTATTATCTTGGCTAGAGATTAATGGGGTTGAAAATTCAGACAGATTGGCTTTGAGTATTCTCTGGGGTGTCTATTCCTTGTTGTTGATTGCGCTTGGAATTTGGAAAAACAGAAAACAGTTGAGAATTGCAGCAATTGTTTTGTTTGCATTAACTTTATTGAAAGTTTTCCTCTATGACCTTACTGATTTGAATACCATTTCTAAAACAATCGTATTTGTTTCTCTGGGTGTTTTACTTTTAATTATTTCATTCCTATACAACAAATACAAGGACAATATCTTTGAGGAAGAAGGTCCAAAAAATTCTATCCAAGAAGAAAGCAATAAGTCGGATGAATTGAAATCAACAGAACAAAAAGAACAGGACAATTTTGACCAAAACAATGAAGGCGGAAATGAGACAGACAAAGAAGCAGACAAAGAAACAGACAAAGAAACAGACAAAGAAACAGATTACGACACAAACGATGAGCCTACTGACCCAATATAAGCTTTGGCTGTTTCTTCTGATTTTAAGTTCCAATGTCTTAGGACAAAGCGAAGCATACAAATACAGACGGGCCCTAGAAAATGTGGAGGAGCAATGGCATAAAATTTCATTGCCCAATGAAATTTATTCTAAAACAAATCAAGGCTTGTCAGATTTGAGAATCATGGGTTTCAATGCTTCAGGAGACACCATTCAAGCTCCTTATGTATGGAATCAAAACAGAAATAAACAGCAAACAAAAAAAATTGCTTTTGAGCTGTTGAATGAATCTCAAAAGGATGGAAATTTTTATTTCACTTTTAAAATACCCTCTAAGAAGGCCATTGATGAAATTTCACTCAACTTCGGAGAAGACAATTTCGATTGGAGAATCAAACTCGAAGGAAGTCAAGATCAAAAAGAATGGTTCAAAATCCTTGAGGATTACCGAGTTCTGGGGATAAAAAATGAATACACGGATTATAAATATTCCGAAGTGAATTTCCCAAAATCATCCTATCAATTTTATCGACTTGAAATACCTTCCGATAAAAAACCAAGATTAATCAACTCGACCATTTCTATCTCTGAAAGACAGGAAGGAGCATTGCAAGACATAGAAGTAATCAATCAAAAAATAAGTGAGAACAAAAAACTAAAAAGAACAGAGATAGAAATAGACTTGGCAACAACAGTTTTTATAAGCAATGTTGAAATTGAAGTATTGGATCAGTTTGATTACAACAGAGCCATCAGTATCCAGTATCTTTCGGATAGTGTAAAGACTGAAAAAGGCTGGAAAACATTTTACTCAAATCTGAGCAATGGAACATTGAATTCCAAAAAGAAAAACAAATTCTATTTTGCAGACAAGCGCTGTAGAAAACTAAAAATAATTTTGTTTAACCAAGACAACCAAGCATTGAATATCGGAGCGGTAAAAGTTCAGGCCTATCGCTACGAACTAATCACAAGGATTAGCCAAAAGGCCGATTATTTTCTTTACTATGGCAATGAAAAAGCCAAACATCCGCTATACGACATTAAGAATTTCGACATTCCATTAAAGGCCAAAAACTTGAGTTTGGGCAAGGAAGAAAAAATAGAAATTGCGAAATTTACAAATGCGCCTTTATTTACCAACCGTCTTTGGTTATGGATATTAATGATTTTGATTATTTTTGTTCTTGGATTTTTCACATTGAAGATGATGAAGGATCAGAATGCTAGATAGAAAAAGTACAAAGACATCCTTAGGGTAGATTTATGAATCTTTTAAATGTATCAAACAAATTGATAGTCTGTGTACTTTGTACAAGTCACTAACAAAACAAATACTTATGTTTAAGTTAAAATTTTGCTTTTGCCTATATCTATTGTTGATTCTTAATTCCTGTAAAAAAGACGAAACACCTGTCAATCCTCTTTTAGCTTGCATTGGAACAGCAACAACACCTATTTTTGAATCAGATTTTTGTTCCAATTCCTTTTCGGATAGTCTGTTTTGTGAAATTAGAAACATAGGTGATTTTTTGTTGGACGATTCCAGTAAAGAATTCATGATTGACTATTGCAAGTTACCGGACGATCTCATCAATTTTCAAAATGACCAAGGCGAAACAATCCATTTCATTCTTGATAGCAAATCTTATAGAAAAAAATCTGCTTTATATACCTCGAGAGAATATTGCAATCTAGACAGCATTGCTCCAACTGGTTTGTGCTTTTCTGGTGAATTTCTTGAAATGGTTTTAAGATCAGATGGGGCAGTCATTGAGCTGCGATTAATGGTTGAGCTCCTTCCTGAATTCAGTGACAACAATCAAGGCCAAGTTGGAGAATATTTCTCAATCAGTCGCAGGTTAGGAGTCAATAGCTTTACTAAAAATTTCTCTGCCTTGATCAATCAAAAGACACTAAGCTCCAGTGAAAATTTCAACATCGAAAAATTGGAGCGTTTTACCATCAATGAAACCAACTACCTTGATGTTTATAGCAACAATATAGAAAATACGATAAACCCAGATTTTAAATATTATGTGAATAGAGAATACGGCCTATTTGCATTTCAAGATACAGATGGGGTCCTCTGGGAAAAACAATGAGTCCTTAAGTTTAAACAAAGTCTTTTTACATACAAATTTTACACATTTGATTAACGATAATAGCCATTAAAGGCCACGGATTCTCCCAAAATTTAAGTATTTTAGGGATACCGCAGGAATAAAATTTCATGTTTCGCTATTTTATGACTTTAACCATTATCATGTCAAAATCTTACACATTCGTTTTAATTTTAATTGCACTGCCGATAATCTTTTTCGGTCAGGATATTGATGATGAGGCTATAGACAATCTCAATCAACTTATTTACGCTTCAAACAATAGCTATGCATCTGAGTTTTGCCAAATAGCAGGAGAAGAAAAGATTAATGAAGCGGAGGAATTACCAGAAACAATTCAAGCCATAGTCAATAAATTTATTGAGAGTAGATCATATGCTTCCAATGATCTTTCAAAAAAAGAGGTTTTGTTTAAACTGAAATATGATGCCTTTAAAATTTGTAAAGATTACAAAAACCTTTTGATCTCTAAGCAAAAGGTAAATCCTGAAATTTACCAATTTATGTTTTTATTGGAAAATGGTCGGGATGTCACTCCATTCCTCGAAGATCAAGAAGACTGTGGAAAAATTGCCAGCATCCAAAACTCAATCAAATTAATTTCTGAAGATGTTTTTATGGATTTGTCCGATTTGCAATCAGAGGACGATTCCTATAAAATAAGGTATTTCAAATTTCATCCAAAAGGAAGGGCCGAGGGTGAAATTTTAAAAAGCGCAGAAAATCTCGTTGCTGAAATGGACATTTCTTTTAAGGATTCATCAAAGGGTAAAAGGATTGATGAAATCAGTCTCAACAGCAATTCAAAACTCTTTAAAATTTCACAGAAAAACTACAAGCAGAAAGGAATGGTCATTCCTGGTCCAGCACCAGAACAGAAACCGGGAAAGTAATAAGATTTTGAGGAGGCTGTATTATCTCTACCAGCCCTACACGTGATTCCTGATTTAATCAGGAATAAACGCAGACTACTTGTCACATTCCATCTGCAGAAGACAAGCTATTTATCCTATGTAATTTTGTATCCGCCTAGTTCGTGGGATTTCGGATATTTTCTTCTTTGTTTTACGATAAAATGAGTTTTCGAGAAAATTCCGAAATGACGTGGGGGGGTGTGGGTGTGTGATGCCCAGGTTTCTTTCCACGCAGATTGTATTTGGTCCGTGGGATTTCGGATATTTTCTTCCTTGTTTTTCTATGAAATGAGTTTTAGGGAAAATTCCGAAATGACGAGGTGGGGTGTGGTGGAATGTGTAGGATGTGGATGGTTATTTGCACCCGCCCTAGACCGAATTGTTTTGTCTTCTCCCGCTTCCTCAGCCCTGCACGTCTTTCCTGATTTAATCAGGAATTCCATCTGTAGAAGACGAGCCGTTTATCCTATGTCATTTTGTATCCGCCTAGTTCGTGGGATTTCGGATATTTTCTTCTTTGTTTTTCTATAAAATGAGTTTTTGAGAAAATTCCGAAATGACGAGGTGTGGTG
>CALBCY010000171.1 GCA_937927195.1 uncultured Chitinophagales bacterium | reverse complement strand
ACACCAAACGAAGAATCAGAACTTTCCTTTCTTCTACCCAATCACCCGACGCAACAAGCATTTTTTCACGCACCTTTCGAGGGCAAAGGAATGTATTTAACCATTGAGGTAGATGACCTTGATTCGCTTTATGCAGAACTTATCAAAAAAGGAGTTGAGATAAAAGTCGAACTGAGAACAGAACCTTGGGGCGACCGACATTTCGCTATAGAAGATCCAAATGGAATAGGAATAGACATCGTTAAATACACTCAACCAGAAAATACTTAATCATGAATACGACTATAGACCGGCCAATTGAAGAAGCAAAAAACATAGGAACAACGATCACCAAAAGATTGAACGAAATTGAAATTTATTCGCTTGCTGATTATAAAAAACAAAAAGCCGCACAATCATTTAGATTGTGCGGCTTTTTAGAGCCGATGGACGGATTCGAACCGCCGACCCGCTGATTACAAATCAGCTGCTCTGGCCAACTGAGCTACATCGGCAACACTTTTAGAAAGAAAAAGCCCCAATATTCTTGGGACTTGTGGCGGTCTGGACGAGACTCGAACTCGCGACCCCCTGCGTGACAGGCAGGTATTCTAACCAACTGAACTACCAGACCATTTTTCTTTAAAAGCAATGCAAAGATATTATCTTTTTTATTCAAAACAAGAAAATGAATAATTATTTTAATCTTTTTTTTCTTGCCCCTTTTAACACACCTCTGCACATTAAAATCAAGCTAATATACGTTGGTATTTCAGAACAGTTTCATCACCTATGCAAGTAATTTAATTTAACTCTAAAATTACACCATGCAATAGTTGAATTAAGTAACCAGAACTCCCTCTTAGCCGATATTAACAGGTTTATTTTTTTTCAAACCAATTAATATCCCGTATAAATTGTATTTTTGATTTTAAGTGAGCCGTAGACCCCACTGTAGCTCATTATTGAGAAAATAAAACCCGCTAAATGATTTTCCTGGATTTCGAAAAACCACTGTTGGATCTGTATGATCAGATCGAAAAATGGCAACGAATTGGCAAGTCCAAGTCGTTGGACGTCTCTGATAGAATTACGGACATAGAGCATCAGATTGAAAATACTCGCAAAAATATATACAAGGACCTCAATGGCTGGCAACGGGTTCAATTGTCTCGCCATCCTGAAAGACCTTACACGCTTTTCTACCTGAGCCAAATCTGCGACAAATTTACTGAACTACATGGAGACAGAAACTTCGGCGATGACAAAGCAATCGTCGGTGGCTTTGGCTCTTTAGATGGTGAAACCGTCATGTTTATCGGACACCAAAAAGGCAGCAATTCCAAAACTCGACAATACAGGAACTTTGGAATGCCCAATCCAGAAGGCTATAGAAAGGCATTAAGACTGATGAAATTGGCAGAAAAATTTGACAAGCCAATTGTCTGTTTCATTGATACTCCTGGGGCATATCCAGGAATTGAAGCAGAAGAAAGAGGTCAAGCAGAAGCCATTGCCAGAAATTTGTTCGAAATGAGCCAATTAAAGGTGCCTATCCTTTGCATTGTTATTGGTGAAGGTGCTTCTGGTGGAGCATTGGGAATCGGTTTGGGCGATAAAATTTTGATGCTGGAAAATACTTGGTATTCAGTTATTTCACCAGAATCCTGCTCCTCAATATTGTGGAGAAGCTGGGAATTCAAAGAAATAGCTGCAGAACAACTAAAGTTGACAGCAAAGGACATGACAGGCTTTGGTATTGTGGATGGAATAATTGAAGAACCAGACGGTGGAGCACATCACGATCCAGAAAAAATGGCCCAATTCATTAAACAACGAATAATTAAAGAATTAAAAGAGCTGAAAAAATTGGATTCTGAAGAAAGAATTGACCTCAGAATCGACAAATACGCCAATATTGGAGAATACGACTTTTCTGAATAAAATTAAGTAGACTTGCATGGTAGAGATCAGGCAGATTTGCTGGAATAAAATGCTTTATTCTAGTTCAAAACGCCGATCGTGGATTTTTCCTAAACCATTTGATATCCGGTGTTATTCTTCTTAATTTAATGACCTAAACTAATTAATTTGCTGGAATCTATTAAAAATAGATTTTTTGAAAGACACTTTCAAAAAAGACTGAGCAACAGACCCGATTCTCAGGAATCTAATGTCAACTTCGAAAACTCAAAATCTGTAGGGATTTTGTTCAATGGAACTGATATTAGCCATTTTGCTGTCGTCCGCCAGTATGTTCAAGAATACAAAAAACAGGGTAAAAAAGTTAAAACTCTTGGTTTTATAGACTCTAAAAGCCCCAATCCCAGTCTCGTATTTGACTATTTCTCCAAAAAAGATATAAATTGGTACGGTAAACCAGGCAGCGGCAGAACAGATGTCTTTCAAAACGAAGATTTTGATATTCTGATTTCGGCTTATTTGGACCAAACCATGCCACTGATTTACCTTTCAACTTTCACTAAAGCAAAGTTGAAAGTTGGACTATACTTTCCCGATTATACAGATGCCTCGGATATGATGGTCAATATAAAAGGGGAGCAGAACCTCAATAATTTTTTTCAAGAAATTCATCACTATTTAAATATTTTTGCGAACAATGATTGATCAAAGATTTTGCGGCTTAGGCGTCGCCATTGTAACTCCTTTCAAAAACGACGGAAGTGTTGATTATGAAAGTTTAGAGACGCTGATTAACTTTCAAATTCAAGAAGGACTTGATTTTTTAGTGACACTTGGAACAACAGGTGAAACGCCAACTCTGGCCGATAAGGAACGTTACGCTATAATGGATTTTACTCAAAAAGTAGTCAATAAGCGTGTGCCTATAGTTGCGGGTTATGGTGGAAATGATACAGCTCACATTCTTCGGGCTATGAGCGAATATCCATTGGACGGAATCGATGCCGTTCTTTCAGTCGCGCCTTATTACAACAAGCCCAATCAAAAAAGTTTGATCGCACATTATTCTGCAATTGCCGAAAAAAGCAACAAACCAATTATTCTATACAATGTGCCCGGAAGAACTGGAGTCAACATTGAAGCAGAAACGGTCCTTAGCCTTTCTGATAAATACGAAAACATTATTGGAATCAAAGAAGCGTCTGGAAACATCCCTCAATGCATGGATATTTTAAGCAAAAGAAACGACAATTTCTTGTTCCTTTCTGGCGATGACAATATAACCTACGCTCTAATGTGTATGGGGGCCAATGGTGTAATTTCTGTCATAGGAAATGCCTACCCAAAAGAGATGAATGACATGATTTATGCCGTCAGCCATCGCAAATGGAACAAAGCAAAAAAGATTCATTTCAGACTACTCAATATGATGAAATTGATTTTTAAAGAAGGCAATCCTGCTGGAATAAAATCAGTTCTAAAATTAAAAGGACTCTGTGAAAATGTATTGCGTTTGCCACTAACAGAAGCTAGCCCTGAACTGTTTAGCGAAATCGAAAATGAATACAATCTTATCGCCAGCAACATCGAAGAGTTGGTAGAAACGCATTAATTAAATTCACAAACCATCAGCTTCTGTGCACATCGCACTTTTGCCTTGAAAATTACAGAGCACCTCAGTCTTCGTGCCTTGGAGTGCTCGTGTTTAATTCACAAACCATCGGCCTTAGCGCCTCCCTGTCTTTGCGTTTAAACCAAAGAATTACTTTTTGATGACCACTTTCTCCTGACCATTAACAGGAACTTTGACTCCAATGCCAAGAATTTCAACGGTAACATTTCCTTTGTAATTTACAAGTACTTCTTTTTGGGTCACTGCTGTTAAAAAACTGTCCAAAAAACCTTTGCCTTTTAAAATTTTTTCTGGTGGAAAATTGACAACAAGCGGAAGAACGCAATCACTCATTCCCTCAATTTTAGTCTCGACATCTTGATTAACTTTTCCAACTAAAATTTCATCAATGAGCACATCAATATCTGTGCTTTTCAACATAATCCCTTTTTTATTGGGATTGTAAAAGTGCGCATCAGCTTTTAAAACAACATTTTTGAAAGTGAATTCTCTTACTTCAATATTATCTATTTTCTTAAATTCTGGCGACTGTGGTTTTGAACAAGAAGCTAGTAAGAATACAATGCCCACTATTAAAACTGAATAATATTTCACGATGATTTTTTTTAATTAAAATGTCGGTTTTGGGTGTGCTTGACTTTAAGCAGTGATAAGCTTTAATTTTTTTTGATTGTTATATTGAATTTTCTTCCTCAGGAAGAAATTGCTTACCGCTTACAAGCGCCAAAGGCTAAAAGCCAACGGCCAACAGCTTAAAAACTCTATCCCTGCAACTGCGGCAAATATTTCAAAAACAAAGTGCTAATGTATTTTCCAATTACATCAAACTCTAAATTGACAATCGTCCCTTTCTTAAATTGCTTGAAATTGGTGTGTTCATAAGTATAAGGAATGATGGCAACCGAAAATTTATTGTCCTTCACATCTACCAATGTGAGACTGACCCCATTGATGCAAATAGATCCTTTCTCAATCAAAACATTCTGTTCACTAGGATCAAACTCAAAAGAAAAATACCAGCTTCCATCCGCTTCCCTTACATCGGTACAAGTGGCAGTGCGATCAACATGACCTTGAACAAAATGTCCATCCAGCCTGGCATCTGGTTTCATCGCCCGCTCTAGATTGACGGAATCATCAACTTTCCAATCCCCTAAATTCGATTTTAAAAGAGTTTCCAAAATGGCTGTCACTGTATGACTTTTGTCTTCCTGCTTGACAACAGTCAAACAAACCCCATTGTGGCTCACACTTTGATCTATCTTTAATTCTTGTGAAATGTCAGATTCTACGGTGAAATGAATGTTATCTCCTTCACGGACAATCTCGGAAACGCGTCCTTTCGATTCTATTATACCTGTAAACATAGGAATGTCTTTAGTGAAATAAACCCAAAGTTCGCACAAAAAACGCAGGAAAGGAAATGCTGAAAACTATTTTAATTGCTTATAGAAGAATATTACAACCGAAGATGTGAACCATAAAGATATAAATGAATGCTATGTTTTACTTTGCTTTATACACAAACCAAAAGACACAAACCGAAAGCTTCGTGCCTAAGTGTCTTCGTGTTCATACAAACAAAACTCAAAGCTTCGTGCCTAAGTGTCTTCGTGTTCATACAAACATAACACCCAGCCCTCAATCCACTTCCGGATGATAATTCTCCCCGTAATATTTGAGCAATCGCTCCATGTTCTGAACTTTCTTATAGCCTGGGTAACTCTTCAAAACACTCATCTTTTCATCAAGAAAAACAACAGTAGGATAAGCCATTTTACCATCCATTAATAATATAGCCAGTTCATGAGCATAGGATCGCCCATTCTTGACATAAGCATATTCTATGTCTCCTATTTGAATGCTTTCTTTTTGTTCACCATCCAATTTTACCGCATAATACTTCTCATTGATGTAATCGATTATTTGTGGATCGGTAAAAGTTTCTTTGTCCATAACTTTGCACCAGTGACACCAGTCTGTATAAACATCAACAATAACCTTTCTTGGCTCTTGTGCATTCAATTCAATGGCTTCTGTAAAACTGATCCAATTTATTTTCTTTACAACTTCTTTTTTGGACCCTCTTGCCGCTTCTTCTTTCAATTCGGCATTGCTGCGCTGAGCAGACAATCCCATTCCAACAAAAATAAAAACTAAGGTTATGGCTAACAGAATACGCATTATTGGAAGTTTAAGGATGCTTTATAATAATATGATACTTATAACGGAATGGTCTCTGTCTTGTTTCGGAGCTTGGTTCTAATTTGACCAAAAGCCTTCCCCTGACTTAGATCAGGGGCATTCCTGGCTTAGACCAGAAATTACTTTTTATCCATTTTAAACTTGGCTGCAAAGTCAGCATATGGAACATTGGATAAATGCGCATCTTCACCAACAAAATGAATCAATGGTTTGAAATCTTCAGGTGGGTGGTAACCTGGAGCAATCAAAGCCAATTCAATCACTTCTCCGATATTGTCAACAAATACCAAGGAAGGAAAAGAAAGTTTGCCCTGCAAAATTGCATAAGCCAATTGATGATACCCTTTTCTACCAGATGGAACAAACTCAAAATCTCTGCCATTGAACTGAATCGTTTCAGTAGATTCAGCATCCAGTTTTACTGAATAGTAATTTTTATTCATATATTCAATTACCTCTTTATCTTTGAATGTATTCCTGTCCATCATTTTACAAGGACCACACCAAGTTGTATAAACGTCAATAAACATTTTCTTTGGTTCTGTTTTCATCTTTTCAACCGCCTCTTCAAAACTTAACCATTGAATTCCACCCACTTCATTATGAGTATTGTAAGCAGATGCATTTTTTGCAACGGAAGTTTTATTGACCACACCTTTTTGAACTGGAGCTGTATTTTTATTAACAGTTGTTGTTTTGCGAGTGCTGGTTTGCTGACCTGAAACATTGATATTCAAGCCCATGCAAATGATGGCCAATAGGAGATTAAGATAAATTGATTTATTCATGTTTATTGGACTCTATTTAGAGTTTTAGTTTAATAGATCTATTGCAAAAAACAACAATCTTCTAGTAAATATTGTAAGCCTCCAAAAATAGCTATAATTAGGCAATTGCGCCGACATTATTGGTATAAATAAGAATTCTAATGTTTTTTAACAAGCCTATAACAGCCATTAACTGATTTTTCAGTTTTATATCAACTATTTATACCAGCTAAATGCACCAAAAGCACCACCTACTAAAAGCGTAGCCTACCAACAACGTTTTTCAAACAATTATACGTAATTTTACACGACAACACATTTAATATATAGATCGTATTTAGATTTCGAACAACAAACAACCTTAGCCAAACAATGAAAAACAGAAGACCTAAAGAGGGCGATTTTAACCCGTATTATGCCAATTACATAGATAAAATCGATGGAGAAGACATCGTTGCCGATTTAAAAATCGGTTTGGCTAGAACAGTTCGTTTTTTGAATGAAATAGCTCCTGAAAAATGGGACCACAAATATGAGGAAGGCAAGTGGTCAGTAAAAGAAATACTCATTCACATTATGGATACCGAACGCATAATGTCCTATAGAGCTTTGCGCATTGCCCGTGGAGACCTTACACCAATGCCAGGATTTGAACAAGACGATTACATCCCTTTTTCGGATGCAGAAAATAGATCTGCCAGCAACTTGATGGATGAATATTTTGCCGTTAGAAAATCGACCATCGCATTTTTTATCAACCTTAATGAAAAAGCTTGGGATAGACGAGGACGAGCAAGTGAAAACAACTTTACTCCTTTGTCTTTGGCCTACATAATTGCCGGACACGAATTACATCATTTGGAGGTTATTAAAGACAAATATTTAGATTGAAAACAATACAAAGCAATTGTGAAATCTACTATCTAAATTTTTTGTTTGAGTACTAAACAAATCATTGCTTTCCTTAGGTGTTTTCATCAAAGGACCTAGTGAACTTTTATGAAACGAAGCAAAAATGCTTAATTTAAGGGGACATCATTAATTAAACAATGCTTTTGGTCATAAGACCAAAAGTAAAGCGTCATAAGACCAAAATAAAGCTATTTTTCAATTTTTTTATCTAAAATCTAGCGTCGAACATCTAGAAACCATATGGACTCTAAGGATAAAAGTCAATTGGCTAAAAACGCCATCAACAGTGCACTTGATCAAAGCATGAAATTCATTGGGGAACAATTGGATGAATATTCCAAACTCCATACCTCAATAGAAGATCCTGTTTTGTATCAATTGTATCGTGAAACCAATTTACATGTTTTGCGACCCAATATGTTGAGCGGACATTTACAAGGCAAATTATTGAAGATGATCAGCCAAATGATGCGTCCAAATTCTATTCTTGAATTGGGAACATTTACGGGCTATTCCGCCATTTGCCTTGCTGCTGGACTAAGAAAAAATGGTCGTTTAACCACCATTGATGGAAATGAGGAGATTAGCCACATTGCTGTAAAATATTTTGAAAAAGCAGGATTGTCAGATTCAATAAATTTTATTGTAGGGGATGCAATGGAAGTATTGCCCAAGATTTCCGATTCTTTTGATCTGGTTTTCATAGATGCCGATAAAAAGAATTATTTGAATTATTATAAAATGATAATCGATCAGGTTACTGAAGGTGGAATAATTCTGGCAGACAATGTTTTATGGAGTAGTAAAATTTTAGACGAAGAGAAAGATCGAGACACAAAAGCCCTTGACGAGTTCAATAAATTTGTCCAAGAAGACAAAAGAGTCGAAAATGTTCTTTTACCTTTAAGAGATGGATTGATGATGATTCGAAAACTTTAAAAAAACAAGAGCATATTTGGACTTTGAATTTGATAATAAAATAGCTTGTTTGGAGTTTAAGCATTAGGTCTTAAAATTGCAGATTTTGAGAAAGCTGTTTTTTGAGAGAATAACAGGGCTGTTGTCAAAAAATAACTGAAATGTTCTGTAAAAGATGGTTTTATGTACAAATGTTAAATCCCAAGATGCTATAAAGGTAAATTTTTACATTAAATCTGAAATTTCCAACAGGCTCTAAATCCAAAAGTTGTTTTTGATTGTTTAATAAGTGTAGTTAAACATTTCAATAAAAAAACAACCAATAAATTGACTGTTAAAATAAGAAATACCAATCTACCGAGAATGGCCTTAAAGCTCAGAGACATAAGAAAACCGATTGAGCAAGAATTGCAAATCTTTGAAAAGAAATTCAAAGCATCCATGAGAAGCAAAACTCCTTTGCTTGACAAAATCATGTATTATATCGTGCAGCACAAAGGCAAACAAATGCGACCGATGTTCGTTTTCTTCGCCGCCAATCTCAATTCCACCATCCAAGAAAAAACCTATCGTGGAGCAGCCCTTATCGAACTGTTGCATACTGCTACTTTAGTCCACGACGATGTAGTCGATGATTCCGATAAACGTCGAGGCTTCTTCTCGGTAAATGCGCTTTGGAAAAACAAAATAGCTGTTCTTGTCGGAGATTATCTTTATTCAAAAGGCCTATTGCTTTCTCTCGAACACAAAGACTACCAGCTGCTTCATATTATTTCTGATGCTGTTCGTGAAATGAGTGAAGGCGAACTTTTACAAATCGAAAAGGCGAGAAAACTCGACATCGATGAAGCGACTTATTATGAAATTATTCGCCAAAAAACGGCCACATTAATTGCTGCTGCTTGCGGAATAGGTTATGCCTCTTCAAATCCCGGAGATGAAGAAGGATTGGCTAGAATCATGAGTTTTGGCGAAAAGGTAGGAATAGCTTTTCAAATCAAAGACGACTTGTTTGATTTCGGAACAGACAACATCGGTAAGCCAACTGGAATTGACATCAAAGAAAAAAAGATGACCTTGCCTTTGATCTATGCCTTGAATAATGCCAGCAAATCTGAAAAGCGTCGCATCATTTATTTGGTCAAAAATAAAAACCTAGACAAAAAAGCAGTTAAAGAAGTCATTGAATTTGTCCACCGCTCTGGTGGTTTGCAATATGCCGAAAAAGCAATGGACGAATACCAACAATCTGCTTTCGATTTACTCAGCCAATTTCCTGACAATGCCTCAAGAAGAGGATTGGAAAATCTGGTTCGATTTAACACGGAAAGAAAGAAATAGTTACAATCCCATTTTTAATCTTTGGCATCGATCGCAAATAGAAAATAACAATGGATATAGAAAGATTAAAAAACAAACAACTCGGTTCTGTATTTAAGCCTCTATATGTAAATGAATACATCAATGTAAAAGATTTATATAAAGGTAAAAGTTTAGAAGAAGATACTGAGCTAATTGTCTTCGAAGTCGATTCTAGACCTCTGGCCTTTTCTAAGCACAGAATGGCATTTCATCACATCGCTCAAGGATATGTGAACGAGTCGCCTTATATGCTAACCTTCTGTGTCATTTGTAACTCGGGTATGATCATGAACCCTGTTGTAAATAAAAAAATGCTGCATTTCTACATCGCAGGAGCATACAATGGAATGTTGCTTATGGCTGATAGAGAAACAGAATCATACTGGGACCACATAACAGGAGAATGTGTTTCAGGAAAACACAAAGGCCATCAACTTGAAATTCTAGCATCTCATCAGATATTAAGGCTAAAAGAAGTGCTCGAACAATATCCAAGTTGTCTGTACGGTAAAGAAAAAATGAATTTCTTTCAAAAAATGTTTGCAAAATTTGCTAACTGGAAAGCTAATACAAACGGCAAAGGATTCTTACCTCCTGGTTTTAAAGATTCAATACCGACAACCATTGATGACAGATTAACAAAAATGGAAATGGGTTTAGGAATTTGGGTCGGCAATGAATCCAAATTTTACCCTCTAAAAGTGGTTAAAGAAAATGGCAATTACCTCTATGATAATCTGAATGACAAAAATTTGTTTATCTACATTTCTCCAACGACCTTCACTCCTTCAGCCATTTATCTTAAAGAAACAGATAATCCTTTATTTAGCGGAGATAAAATAACTTTCTCAAATGGGAATTATATAGCTGGTGGAAATCTGTACGCTTCAGAAGAAACTAAAATAGCCATTGACAAGCCAAATCAGATATTCTTAAGGTGGTATGGATTTGTCTCAACTTTTCCAAATTGTAAAATAATGACGCATGCCAATAAAGGATATGAGGACCATGGTTCCTAATATTGCTTTGCTACCTAGCTCTTTAGCGTTAAATTTCATCCTGAAATACTAAAAATGTAGGCATTGCACATTCTTTTTCTGAACTTGGATGGTGAAATATTTCACAAAAAGCTGGTAAAGGATTAAAGAAATTGACGATCAATGTTTGTTCAAGCTCCAGCTTGGTAATCTTGGCTAAAGGCCAACCTAAGGTCTTTGCTCCCATGGTTCCAACTGTCCAACCAAAACATCTGTCTGGCTTTTAATGCTGTCAATCAAGCCATTTGAAATTTCATGGTCATACAACCAACGAGATGTTTTGTGTTCGATTTTGAAACCGAGTTGTATTTGATAGTACTGGCAATTTGAAGGAACATTCATTCGTTTTTTGATCGAAGCCAAGTCGCTGGCACTTCCCATCACATGGTGAAGCTGCCAAGCTTGATCTGTTTGGTTTATTTCACCAAAAAGCTCTATGAGGTTTTTCGGATCACCATGAATCCATGCAGCAATTAAATCAAAATGCCCATTTGATTGAATGAGCTGAGAGATTTGTTTTTTGAAATTTAAAAAGTCAGAATAGTCGAGGACAAGTGGAGAGATGTTTTTATTTGCCGAATCCAATCGTTCGAGGCGATGAACATTTCTTCCGGTAACGATGGTTTTGAAATCTTGATTGGCAATCCACAAGCTTGCTTCAAAAAGCATTCCAGTGCCACCAATTATTAATGCATTTTTTTGACCTTCTGACAAGGCTTAAATGCTTTGTTGATTTGAAACAAAACTAACAGCAGTGCCACTTGCCGAAACCATCAACATGCTCGATTCTTTGCCGATTGTTTCATAATCTAAATCGACACCAACAACCGCATTGGCTCCAAGTCTTTCGGCTTGCTCAACCATTTCTGCCACAGCAAGGTCTTTTGCAGTCCGTAAAGATTTTTCATATTGAGAAGCTCTACCTCCGATAACATCTGTAATCGAAGCAAACCAATCTTTTAAGATGTTTGCTCCAACTATTGCTTCACCGGTTACTAGGCCATGATATTGAGTGATCTTTTTGCCTTCCAGGCTAGGAGTGGTACTGACAATCATAAATGCTTATTTACGACAATTAATTTAATCCAATGTCTAATATTTATCGAGTTTCTTTTTCATTTTTTTCTTGAAATCTTTCTCGATTTTTTTCTGTGCTTTAGCCAACTCTTCCTGACTTATTCTGTGGCGTGCTTTCATCATTTCATATTCAGCAGTCAATTTCTTTTTTAGCTCAGCATAGGTCTTTTTGTCTGACTTTGATGAGGAGGCTTCCCCTTTAGGCTTGCTTATTTTAATATCTTTTTTGAGGGCTTCCTTTTCAGCTTTGGTTTCTGCTGCTTTTGGTTTCACCTCAACTTTAATGTCAACGCCACTGGCTTTTGCACCATTTCTCTGGCTGGCCTTTTCTTCCTGTTGACTTTTTTGTTGGCTTTCATTCCACTGTTTTTTCTTTTCCTTAATTATTTCAGCGAATTTCTTTCCAATGTCTTCGTAATTGTCCATACCTTCTAAACCTTTTTTTACTTCGTCCTCTACTTTGCTTTTGATAAAATCGAAGAATTTATTTCTGTCCATTTTAATAAAATTGTTTACGTAAATTAAATTTATTTGGTTAGGGGAAAATTGCTCCTGCTACCTGATAGTGGTAAAGAATGCGAGCTAGAATAAAATGCTTTGCCAATCTGTAACTCTTTTAAGAGTGATTTTTCAAACCTTTCAGTCTCTGATATAAATAACTACTTTTTATAGGGTTTAGGTTCATGAAAAGGCAGATTCTTTAAAATTATTAACATTGAAGCGCTAAAAAGGCCTGTTTATTGGTCGAATTGCTGCTTTTTAATTTTCTTAATGCCTTTTAATTTGCCCGTTTCATATTCGCTAAAATCGTTGTTGGCCTCAAATCCATAACATTCTATTTCCTCATTTTCTGTTGTGATTTTGGTTAAAACTTTAGAAACTACTTTCTGATTCTTTTCATCCCAGATCAATTCATCTGTTTCAATTGTCTCATTTTTTTTAGTTGTAACCACTACATTATTTCTGATCGTAACTTTCTGTTCTTTTTCATCTCGCTCTGCATAGTCAGCCACCAAATGGCTAGACTCGCGATGATTGGAGTCAAAGAAAACAACATCCAATCCTTCAGGAAATATGGTCAAGGGATTTTTTTTTCCTTTATGCCTTTCTAATTTAGGAGCAGAAACTTTCACTCTTACAATTCCTTCATCACTGTAAAAAGTAATAACATCAGTCGCCTTTTCTATATTGGTATCATATTCCTCCAATGGCTGGTAGGTCGAAGCAACCGGATCACTGCAAGAACTTATGAGACAAGCGAGGCAGCATAAGAAAGTAATGTATGAAATGTATTTAGCCATTGTGTTTTTTGAGATTGCTTCACTTTTTGTGCTCCAAGATTATTTTGCTTTAAGCAACAAGTACAAGTAAAAAGACTTTTTCTTTTTGATAGTACAAATATAAACTAGAAATAACTTTATTTAGCATCAACAGTAGTTGCAAAAGGCAAAAGGCAAAAGGCAAAAGGCAAAAGGCAAAAGGCAAAAGGCAAAAGGCAAAAAGCAAAAGGCAAAAAGCTAAAGGCAAAAAGCTAAAGGCAAAAAGCTAAAGGCAAAAGGCTAAAGGCCAACAGCTAAAGGCCAACACTAAAGGCCAACATCCAAACAGCTTGCCCTACTTCGCTCTTGCCTTGACAGTCCCGCCAATCCAGCAGCCAATAGAATAATCATCCCCAACGCTTATGCCTCTTTGAAATAAATCTTTCATAGTCGGCATATACTGATAATACTCATTGATGTATTTTTGCGCCAAATCTGCTGAAGCAGGATCGGTTCTTTTTGCTTTGTTCCACATATCCATCGCAGGCCACAAAACCTTTTGGCTTTCAAATCCTGTTCCCGGTCCGCAAAGTTTTCCGCTAGCGGCATACATTCTTCCAATAAGGATGTATGGTTCTCCCCAGTTAGGATTTAAATCAGCGGCTTCTCTGGCATGTTTTCTTGCATTAGTGAAATCTTTTTTACCAGTTTCATAAGCCACCATATTTGCCATTGTCATTTTTATTTTTGCTTTCTTTGCATTATCGGTTTCTGAACTAAATGCAGTTTGGTAGTAAGACAATGCTTGATCGTAGTTTTTGTTTTTCCTAGCTATGTTGCCCAATATTTTTGAGGTAGAAGCTTTTGGTTCTAACTCATTGTATTTTTCAGTAACTTCTTTAAAAAGTGGGTTTGTATAGCACTTGAATTTCAAGAAACCACCAAAGAATCTTTTTACAACGTTTAGATCATTTGGGTTTTCTAAATATTTGGGTTGCATATAATCAACCACTTCCTGACAGTTGGTTATCGTGATGGTTTCTGGAGTCAAAGCTTCTATCAAGCTGTCATAACCTGATTGAATTTCATCTTGAGCTTTTGAATATTGTGAAATGGTTTCGGCATTTCCATTCTCGAGATTGTAACTAATAACTTGGCTAATTGTATCGTAAGCTTCTGTCAACTCATCTTTGTTGATTTGTTGTTTCTTTAGTCTTTTAATTAAATACCTCCAGTAAATTTGCAATTGACTTGCTTTGGCATCATTGCCGCCATTGAGGACAGATTTTTCAGCAAAATCGAAAATAATGTCTTCTTCTTCTGGGTAATATTTATCAAAGGCAAAAGCTTTCTTTCCAGAAAGATGGGCCGATTTTCCATAGCAAATGGCTCTTTGATCATAGACTTCCATCAAGCGATCAAAGTGTTGTTTTTTCTCTGTTGGATCGGTAGCTTCGTCTAGTTTCTTCTTGAATATTTTTTCACCATCTATAAATGTGAACTCGGTTAAACCAGGGGTGTTTTCAAAAACATACTCCCAGTTTGGCAATGCATTGTCATACAACCCAGCGGCTACATCCTCATGAAATAGAGAAAAGGCTATTTTTGCTTTTTTCTCATCTCCAGCAAATTTTTCACAACCTCTTTCATTGACAGTAATAATAGGTTCTTCCGGAACTTCTTCTGTACTTTCTACTGTCTCATTAGTAGTTGCAGCCTTTTGGGTTTTACAGCTATTGAGGAACAGTATTGCACTTAGCAATAGCGTCAGACCTGATAAGGAGAGAGTGATTTTAATAAATTTCATAAGACTAGAATTTTATTTCACGAAAATAAAAACTTTTGGATAAAATACGAACCTTGGACATGCTCTGATACAAAAAAGACACAGACTGTGAAGCCTGTGTCTCTTTTTTTTATTAAATTTTATTCGAATGAAATCTTATTTAAAGATTCCAATTAGTATCGAACCGTTGTGCTAACTCCCAAGCAGCTAACCGTATAACTTTGACCTTTTGCCAAGTTTCTTTGGAAGCATTCCTTTTTTCCTGGAGTATTGGCAGCATATTTATTGATATTCTTTTGAGCTTTATCTGCTGAAGATGGATCAACTCTTTTTGCTTTGCTCCACATATCCATGGCCGCCCAAATGGCCGCTCTTCCATCAAATCCACCGCATGCTGAAGCACTTCCAGCATAGGCATTTCCAATCAAAATCCATGGGTCTCCCCATCCTGGACGTAATTCAGCAGCAGCTCTTGCTTGCTTGATTGCTTTGCTTCTTTGCTTCAATTTATAGTTGTATAAACTTGCAAGGTTCATCATCAAAGCAGCTTTTTTAGAAGAGTTTGTTTCCATTCCAATGGCCTTATTGTAGAACAATTCTGCATTGGTGAAATCTCCTTGTTTCTGATATGATCTAGCGATAAATTTAGCTTTACCGGCAGATGGTTCTGCTTCATTGTATTTCTTTGCAATGGCCAAAAATTCTGGCTTATCCGTACAACGGAATTTAATCATCGAAGCATAGTAATTGCTAATCGCGGTTTTGTCTTCTGGGTTTTCACGGTAAGCTCCACCATAGTATTCTTCAGCACCAGCACAATCTGTCACAGAAGGTTTTAATACTACATTATTAGCAGCTTCAATTTTTTCAAAGAATCCATTGATGTTATCTAGGGCTTTTTGATAGATCGCTGAATTTGGTTTATCATCACCAACATTGGCCTCACAGATCAGCTGAACTTTCTCTAAAGACTCTTCTAAATCTTCCATAGAAACTTTTTTCTCTGAAAAATCCGTTGCAATTCGATAAAAGTATCTTTGCGCCACAGCTGAACTAACTTCTGTTCCACCATTTTCAATCGACTTTTCAAAATAGTCAAAAGCCTTGTCTTCCTCCTCAGGATAGTAATCAACCATTCTCAAGCCTTTTTTGCCAATGATTTTTGCGGACTCTCCCCAACAGCTTGCCCAGCCATCGTAAATTTCCATTAATCTGTCAAAATACTTTTTCTTTTCTTCCTCGTTTGCTGCATTCTCGATCAAACTCTTAAACATTTTCTCTCCATCCTGATAAGTTCTTTTTTGAAAACCAGGTGAATTTGCAAAAACGTATTCCCAGTTTGGAATAGCATCAACATAATTTTTGTTCTTATAATTTTGCTGGTACAAAGAAGCAGCAATCCATGTTTTAACCGAATCTTCTCCATACATAGGACAACCATAGTCGTTGGTCATGGTTCTCCATTTTTCTTCAGCTTCTTCAACAGGCATTTCAACCTCATCTTTGCCTTTCTTCTTTTTATCTTTTTTCTTTTTCTCTTTGGTTGAGATATCTTTCTTAACCTTCTGAGCAGAAACATTTGTTGGTAGGGCAGCAAACATAAACATTATAAGTATTGCTATTATCCCTGTATTCTTGATCTGGAACATGTTTTCAAGTTTTAATTTAAGTATTATCTTATTTTTTGATTGTAAAACCCTGTTTTAGTTACATCTACATTTGTATTAAAATGCAAAAGAGCTAATATAGTTACAGTTGTTTAGAAAAAAAATTATGAATTAATCATATTTTCTCTTAATAAACCATTTGTCATTAAATGTGAAACCAATGGTGGTTTTTAAATAACTCTCCAATACTAAACTACCAGCAGAGCTACCTTTTTGACCGATATCTACAGAAAAGTTTAATCTTGAGAATGACTTAATTGACAAAGGCATTCCCATTCCAACGGTTAAACCGTAGTCTGCAATTTTTTTGTCATCTATTATTAAATGTCCTGTATTGTAGTAAAATCCGAAGCGATAATTTACTTTTTTGAAATAACTAGATAAGGCATTGAATTTTGGAGTAAGAGAGGCTCCTATTGAAATTCTATAGGAATCTGTAAAATGCTCATCTTTTACTCCGTCAACAGCAAATTGAGACCAAGTGGCCAATTCAAAATCTGCCAGAAATTGCCATCTACTTTGAGTACTGTCCGCAATGGAGAATCCTATTGCAAAAGTATTGGGATTGCTCAGTTTAATATCTGCATTGGAAGTTTTATAGAGTGTATCCAAATCTAGTCCCGAAAACAGGTCAGCCTGATCACTTCGCTGATAGATCCCTCTTTCAAATGAAATCTCATTATTTGACTTCATATTAGAAACAAGAGAAGTTCTCGCTCCAATAGAATAATTGCTTTTGTTTTTGAATTTATTGTGATATTGAAGGCCAAAATCCCAGCCAACTCCTGAAATTTGAGCTTTTTCATACCTTTTCACAGCTGACTTTGGATCGCCAATGATTGGTATGGTGGAACTTAATGAAGAAATTGAAACTCCTTCGATGTCTTGATAGACGGCTATCAGCTCTCTTTCAGTGTTTCCAAAAATGAAGTTGAAGTTAAAACCACCAGAGAATCTTTTTACTCTGTAAGAAGTTCCTATTCTGGCTTGGCTTAAACCACCACTTCCCGAATGAACCAAGGTTTCTAAACCAGTTTGATCATTGGTTCTTTCCGAAATATTGGAATAATTGACCCGACTGTATGGATTTAATCCAAAACCAAGTCCCCATTTTGTATTAATGGGAAAAGCCAATGCCATGTATGAAATTCCTAGATGAGAAGAGGAACCACTTTCGCCATCAGAGGCGAGATTGTAGCCTTCTACATCCAAACCAAATTCAAATGAACTTAGCCTGAGATAAGAATAACTTGCAGGGTTAATTGGATTGGTATTAAAGCTGGAGGCATAAGCCGTGCTGGAATACCCCAAAGATCTATTCAGGGCAAAATCGGACTGATACATAGATCCAATTCCATAGAAGGAATAGGCATCGTTTTGTCTGGCAATCTGAGATTGTGAATTAAGAGAAATCAAGATTAATGGAAGATAAATTCCAAATCTAATTATGTTTGTTATGTTCAAGAATTGCATTAAGTCCAATTGGTAGGAAATTTGAGTCCGCAAATATCTCATTTTTAAGTTTGTTTTCAAAAAAGATGGCATCTCCTCCGGTTAGAATTGCCCTTATTTCACCAAATTCCTCCTCATATTGAGAAATACGGCCTGAAATTTCACAAATGATTCCTTCAATCACTCCGGTAATGAGAGAAGTTTCAGTATTTATACCGATGAAAGAACTGACTTCTTTAGCCTCAACCAATGGAAGTTTGTCTGTAAAGCTGTTCATAGCTTTAAAACGCATTTTCATTCCTGGAGAGATGCTTCCACCGAGATATTTTTTTTCCTTTGTAATAAAATCATAAGTGATGCAGCTTCCCATATTGATGATTAAACTGTTTTCATCAGGAAAAATGTCTAAGGCAGCTGCAGCAACCGCCATTCTGTCCCTGCCAAGACTTTTAGGCGTTTCATATAAGTTATCGAATGGAAGCTCGATGGTATTGTCCAAAAGCAGGAAATATTTGAGATTCTGCTCTAAAAATTCAATCAAGTTTTCATTTTTGGTTCTGGTACTGGATAATATTCCCGAAGTAAATTCATGTTTAATGATCGTTTTTTCGAGAATTTCAAAGTCTTCCTCCCACTCTGGTTGGTGATGCAACAAGGTAGCAGATTGTCCTTCAACCTTGTATAATTTTATCCGAGTATTACCAATGTCTATGCAGAGATTCATTTTTGTCAATTATTGAAGTATTTTTGCGCAAAAATCATAAAACAACAAAGAAATGGCAATAATTCGTCCAATCAAAGGTTTCCGTCCATCTTTTCACAATGCTGTGAGAGTAGCTTCAAGGCCTTATGATGTTTTAAACAGTGAAGAAGCAAGAAAAGAAGCAGAAGGAAATCCACTATCCTTTTTAAAAGTTATCAAATCGGAGATTGATCTACCGACAGATATTTCAAGCTATGACAAGAAAGTTTATGCTCAAGCAAAGAAAAACTTTCAGGATTTTGTAAAAAAAGGATACCTAAGCAGAGATAAAAAGAACTGTTTGTATTTCTATAGGATCAAGATGGGTAAAATTACGCAGACTGGAATTGTCTGCGGATCGAGCATCGAAGATTATTTCAACGATGTAATTAAAAAACATGAATATACTCGTCCTGTTAAGGAAAAAGACAGAATTACCCATGTTGAAACAAGTGGAATCCATTCAGGTCCGGTATTTTTAGCCTATAAGCAAAATAAGAAGTTAGATACCATTATCAATCATACAACCAAATACGGTTTTCCTGAAGCCAACTTTATTGCAGAGGATGGAATTCAACATACTTTGTGGGTTGTAGAAGATCAAAAAATAATAGATCAGGTTGTTGACATTTTTGAGCGTGAAATTGATGCCACTTACATTGCAGATGGACATCATCGTGCTGCTTCGACTTCGAAGGTTGGAAAGGCGATGGCAAAGCAAAATAAGAAACACAATGGAACGGAGCCTTATAATTTTTTCCTTTCTGTCTTGTTTCCAGATAATCAAGTAAACATTATTGATTACAACAGACTGGTAAAAGATTTAAAGGGTAAAAGTACTGCTCAGTTTTTAAAAGCCCTCGACAAAGATTTTGAAGTATCGAAAGTTGGAAAAAAAGCCTTTAAACCTAAAAATGCTGGATCATTTGGAATGTATTTAGACCAAGTGTGGTATTCGTTGGAGTTGAAAAGTAAACTTTCTAAGAAGGCTAGTGTGGTTGATAAATTAGATATTTCAATATTGCAAAAATACTTGTTTGACCCTATACTTGGAATCAAAGATCAAAGAACAGATGACCGCATAGATTTTGTTGGTGGGATTAGAGGATTGCAGGAATTGGAGAAAAGGGTGAATTCAGGGGAGATGAAACTTGCATTTTCGATCTATCCTGTAAGCATTCAACAATTGTTTGATGTTGCTGATTCAGGAGAGGTTATGCCACCAAAATCCACTTGGTTTGAGCCAAAATTGAGATCGGGACTTGTTGTACATAAATACAAATAAATAGAAATCATAGTGAACATAGTGAACATAGTGAACAGCTTCGAGAAGCTGTTCACTATTTGCATTGATTAATATGATAAAATAAGAATAAAATAAGAATAAAATAAGAATGAAATAGATGGAATTACTCTGTAGCCATTCGAATTTCTTATAGTTTTATCATAAAATTGCTGTTAATTAATAAGATAGGTATTGTTAATAAACAATTATTGATTATTTTTGCTGACAGTAATAACCTAGCCAACTGATTAACAATTAATTGAGTAACAAGCCAAATATTTATGGCAAAAGCTGAACCTTTTACCTGGGCAGGACGTCCTTCTCAGATTAAAAATCTTGACATTTATGTTGCCTGTTTTTTTGGTAGTTTTTTAATTGTTCCTGTTTTTTATGCAATCTACCGATACTTAGATACCTATTATACGCGATATGAAGTAACCAAGAGCAGAGTATTTGTTCGTACTGGAATATTGACTCGTGCAACCGAAGAAGTTGAACTATACAGAGTTAAGGATTACAGTATTCAACAACCTTTTTTCTTGAGATTATTTTATTTGTATAATGTTTCTATAAAAACCTCAGACAGTTCCATGCCCATTATTTTATTCGAATCTATTTCGGATGGTGATAATGTAAGGAATGGAATTCGCCGAAGAGTTGAAAGTTTGAGGGATGAAAAGAATATCAGAGAGGTAGATTTCAATGGATAATATGTTCTTATTAATTAAATAGGTTCGAGAGTACCAACATATTATCCAATTATTCGTAATTAAAAAGGCAAGTCTTTCTACCCTAAATTTTTTGGTTTTGACCATCGGGTTGGATAGATATTTTCAGTTAATCAATATTGGGACAATTGTTGATTGTTGAAATAGCCTAAGTTTGTGCTAATGTGGAAATAACAACTTAATTTTTTATTTTATGTATTTGGAAAACAACGATCCTCTGGATAAACATCTTGAGAAGTTTTGCCTTTTGGATACCTCCAAAATGGGTGGTGTCATTTGGAAATGCGACAGTGAGTTAAGCCTTGCAGTTATTGTCGGTCAGGATCATCTCGGAAATAAATATGTGGTTAAAAATCAACCGCAAAAAAGAAACTATAGGTTAACTGCTCTCGATAATTTCGTTACCAGCTATTGTTTCTTCGAAACAGACAATCCGGTCTATGATTACGATCAAATGGCAGTTTTGGCATTTCAAATGCTTTACAACTTTAATGATTTCAACCAAAAAACCTACGATGCTGATTTTAAACTGGTTGTTCCACAAGCCAGCAGTATCATCGAAAAAGAACCACTAAATTACCAACGTTTTAAGAGCATGATGGAATATGGAGTTTTTGCTCCAGTCAAACAAGTTATGCTCAACATCTACGGTTCAGTTAGAAACCTTTTCGAGCACGTCAAAAAATCAATGTTCCCAGAATTGCCACAAGCGCTTCCACCAGCAAAGGAGCAACCTTTATTAGGGCAACCCAATTATAAAATATTGGATATGAATGGCAAACGTAAAATTGCCTAAAAGCTTAAGCTTTTAGCCTTTCGCCATTGCCTTTGTTTTTTTTATCTGAAGACAATTTGTAGCTGATTTTGATTTCAACATAGTCTTAAGAGGGGTTCAATTGAGTGGTAAAAAATTTAAACTTCATCTTCGCACTTATACTTACTTATACCTTACCTTAGTTTTTTAGCTTGATAGGGCAGTAATTTTTACCAGATTTTTTATTTCAACCTTTTTAATAGGAGGAATTGAATAGGTTGGTAAAATTTTAAACTTCATCTTAGTTCTTCGACTTATACTTAATCGGTATATTTGTATTGATGAAATTTCGAATATTTATTTTCTTTCTTCCCATATTTTTCTTTCTAAGCAGTTTTGCTCAATCTTTTGAAAAAAATCAATTGCAGAATCCAAGGGTTCGCGATGCCAAGGAAGCTGTGGGCGAGAAACTGAGATTGGAATTTGAGTATCAGGGGCTGAACATCAACACTTTTTCAGGAATCTATTTCAGGGCTTTCAAACAGGAACAATTGTTTGAAGTTTATGTACAAGGCGATTATGGCGAAGACTATACCTTGTTCAAAACTTATCCTTTCTGTGAAATGTCTGGTTATTTAGGACCAAAAAGAAAGCAAGGGGATCGACAAATTCCTGAAGGTTTTTATTTTATCGAACAATTCAATCCCGCAAGTAATTATCATCTTTCTTTGGGCATCAATTATCCGAATCCTTCCGATGCTGCTCTTTCCAAATACTCAAGATTGGGTGGAGATATTTTTATCCATGGAGCCTGCGAAACAATTGGCTGTATTCCTTTAACAGATATTAAAATCGATGAGGTTTATTATTTGTCAGTAAAAGCCAAAAGTAATGGGCAAACTTATATTCCTGTTCACATTTTTCCCTACAAATTTGATGAATCAAGTCCAAAGATTATTTATCAAGGTCGTCACGATGAAAAATTAAAAGCATTTTGGAGAAACCTGGAAGAAGGTTATTACTATTATGAAATGCATCGTCGTCCTCCTTTTGTTCACATCAACAAAAATGGTTATTACGATTTTTTCTAGGAGAATTCAGTTGTTTGAAGGCTGCACGTTGAAAAAGTTCAAAGCTATTTTATTAAAAAAACAATCCATTGTCATTATATCTTAAACATAAAGAAACGCTTGAGCTTGCTGTTAAAGCGTTAGCAGATAGGACTTATTTTAGCCCATACCCAGAACATCCCAGAGCCTATGGGGATGAAGCTATTGAACGTGGGCAATTGGCTTACGAAGCACAAGAGAAGAAAGCATTCGTAGGATTGGAAGAAACGGGTAATTGTGGCTTTTTGGGTGAAGAGGAATCTCCTTATTCGCGAGAAAAATTAGGGATTACTTATCCAGCCTTCAAAGTAGAAGATTTGATCGAAAATGCTGTTCGTACTAAAAAGGAATGGTCTAAGGTTGCGATTGAAGAGCGTGCTGGTTTGTTGATTGAAACGCTCAGTCGAATTATAGAGCGATTTCATGAAATAACTTGGGCCACCTACCACACAACTGGACAATCTTATCCCATGTCTTTTCAGGCCTCTGGGCCACACTCTGCCGATAGAGCATTGGAAGCTGTGGCGATGGCATTTACAGAAATGAATCGTTTCCCAAAAACAGTATTGTGGGAAAAGCCAATGGGAAGAAGCAGCATTCGATTAGACAAAGAATTCAAAGCTGTTCCCAAAGGGATTGGCTTGATCATTGGTTGCTCAACTTTTCCAACTTGGAACAGTTTGCCAGGTTTGTTTGCCAATCTTGCTTGTGGTATTCCAAGCATTGTAAAACCACATCCGCAATCTGTTTTGCCAATTGCTATTTATGTAGCAGAGTTGCAGAAGGTTTTGAAGGAAAACGGATACGATCCTTGCATTGTGCAATTGGCAGTTGACTCTTCAGCGCATTTGATTGCCAAGGAATTGGCAGAACATTCCGCAGTTAAAGTGATTGACTTTACTGGAAGTTCAGAATTTGGTGCTTATGTTGAATCTTTGAAAGGGAAAGAAGTCTTTACAGAAAAGGCCGGAGTAAATTCTGTGATTATTGATTCTGCTAGAGACTTGAGAGATGTTATGAGAAATCTTGCTTTTTCAGTTTGTCTGTATTCAGGTCAAATGTGTACAGCGCCGCAGAATTTTTTCATTCCAGAGACGGGCGTTCGAACGGAAGGAGAAACATTGTCTTATGAAGCGGTTGTTGAATTGTTGAAGAATGAAATTTCAGCCTTGGCCTTGCATCCTAAAATGGGTCCGGGAACTTTGGGTGCACTCAACAGTGAAAAGACTTTAGCAAGAGCGAAGGATTTGGATGGTTTGGGAGGAAAAACAATTTTGAAATCGATAAGGTTTAAGAACTTTGAATATGGATTGGCACGTTTGTGTGCTCCAAGCATTGTTGAATACGATGCTGAAAATGAATCCGCTTATAACAAAGAGATGTTTGGTCCAGTAATCTTTGTTATAAAAACTCGCAGTACTGATCAATCAGTTGAAATAACAAGAAAACTAGTGGAGGAAAAGGGAGCTTTGACTTGTGCCTTGTATTGTGATGATGAAAAAAAATCTAGAGAAATCATTGATACCATGAACGAGGTTTTCGCCCCTGTATCCTTAAACTTGGTTGGCTTCTTTTTTGTAAATCAGCATGCTGCTTTTTCTGACTTTCATGGAACGGGAGCCAACAATGCTGGAACAGCTTCTTATGCTGATCCATCCTTTGTCAATAAAAGATTTGCTTGGGTTGGCAACCGCTGGCCGTCGAAGGTTTGATGAATACATTTTATTTTCTTTCGAAGAAAGGGCTTGACGCTAGATTTTAGATTAAGAATCGTATCAAATTTTTATATTTATGTCTGCAGTTGAAGATTTTATTTTTTCCTTTCCCAAAGGACCACAAAGTGTGATGTTGTTCCTGCATGAACTGTTGTTAGAGCATCCTGAAATGACTACAAAAATCCGATATAAGATTCCATTTTATTATAGAAAGAGTTGGATTTGTTATTTGAATCCTAGTAAAGCAGATCAAAAGGGCAGGGTAGAGTTGGTGTTTTTAAGAGGGAATGAATTGTCCAATGCTCAGGGCTTGCTTGAAGCAAAAGGAAGAAAACAAGTAATGGGTATCAGCTTTGAAAGTGTAGATGAAATTCCATTGGAGTCTTTGAACGAAGTCCTGCAGGAGGCTATTTTATTGGATGAGACAGTGCCTTATGCTTCGAAACGGAAGAAGTAGTGTTGTGGTATTGGGTACGCTGTGCTGTTGGTACGATGCTTCATCTGTTGGTCTATTCGGCTTCGCCATTATTGTTGGTACGGCTGTATTGGCCTATCGGCCAATCTTGCCTGTTGGGTGTAAACTTGCCTCGGGGTCACCTGCTTGTACCAATAACATAAATGCTTTTTGGAATGGCTGCACTTGAACGCAAGCCAGGTAAGCTTAGATTAATTTTGCCTGTTGGATGGAAACTTGCCTCGGGCCATCAGCTGTACCAATAACATAAAAACCGAGCTGTTGATCCTACTAACTTACCAACAGGCAAAATTGGCCGTCAAGGCCAATGCAGCTGTACCAAAAGCAATGGCGAAACCGAGACGTACCAAGAGGTGCCGCAGGCACCGTACCAACAGCGCAGCGTACAAATCTTAGTTTCCTAAAATTTCATTGTATCTATTCATGTCGCCAAACAAAGAGAAGGCTTCTTGAATGTCTGGATCGTCATTTAACGAAGCCTCTAATCTTCCTTTGTCATAATAGAATCTTTCTAAAATTTCATACTTCAAAAGACCTTTGATTTCATCTTTGTATTGACGAATGTCTTCGTTTTTATAAGAATTCAATTTGTTCTGTAAAGCCAACAAATCATCTTTTACAGAATCGTAGTAATTCTCATCTTTTGTGCTTTCTTGAAGATCTTTAATGATGGTTTCAGTATCAAATTTAATGTCAACTTTACTGGTTGTAACATAGCTAAGGAAATCTTCAAAAACGGCATCGCTTATTTCAAATTCCAAAGGTGCTTCAATGCTATCTGTTTGAGTTTTGAATTGATTGGCAAAGTTGAAGATGGCATTTTCTTTTATCAGCTCTTCTGTCAAAGGACTGTTTTTCAAATCGTCAACATCGATATCTGGTGCTACACCAGAATTGTCAAATACGATTCTTCCATTTTTAGTTCTAAATTCGTTTTTAAGAGAATCTGGAATTTGCTTTGCTCCTTTGTCAGTATAGTCTCCGTAATAATCAACAGCTTGTACACATCTTCCTGAGTTGATGTAATATTTGGCGATGGTCAATTTCACTTTAGAATTAAATCCAATGTCCTTTGTTTGTTGAACAAGTCCTTTACCATAAGTACGATCGCCAATAACTACGCCTCTGTCAAAATCTTGAATGGTTCCTGAAACTATTTCCGAAGCGGAAGCCGAATTGGCATTGGTCAGAACAACTAGTGGAATATCCGGGAAGGTAGGATCTCTTGGAGTTTTTAACTCTCTCACTTCTTCCGGATCTCTTCCTTTTGTTACAACAGCAATTTCATCTTTCGGAATGAAAATATTAGAAACCAAAATTGATTCATCTAACAAACCACCTGGATTGCTGCGAAGATCGAAAACCAAATATTTAAAGTTTTCATTCTCAGTTTGCAATTTTGTTATTTCAGTATTGACAAAACTTCCGCAACCTCTCGCAAGGAAGGTGGTTAATTTTACATAACCGATTGAATCATTGAGCATTTTTGAAAAGGTTACATCTTTTGGTTTGATGACGGCTCTTTGTAAAGAAACAGATTTAGAACTTTCTTTTCCAAAAGGTATAAAATCGATAATAACTTCAGTATCTGGTTGGCCTTTCAGGAAAACCTCAATGTCCTCCATGCTGTGTTCGGACAATGATTTTCCATCAATACTGATGATCTCATCTCCTTGCTTTAAACCGCTGCTGTCTGCAGGTAAACCTTCCAGAATACTTTTGATAATGATCCTTTCATCTTCTTGCATTAGGCTTACTCCAATGTCTCCACCACTTGCAAATTTTCTCAATCTTGCATCTTCTATCTGAGCCTCTGAAATATAATTGGTATATGGATCCAGTTTTTTCAACATGGCGTTTAGACCAATGCGCATTAATCCTGCAGGTTCAACTTCGTCTACATAAGTTTCGTTCAACTCCTTGTAAACATTGGCAAGCAATTCCATGTTTTTACCGAGTTTAAACAAATTACTTTCTGTATTTTTTCCAGTAAATGCGACCAAGCCAGCCAATGCAACAAACAGGAAGATATATTTTAACTTTTTCATTTTATTCTAATTCCTTAGTGATAATCAATCGTTCTACCGAATATCAAATTGTTTAATGCTTATTAATTCTGGCCTTGCAGAATTTTACCATACTGTGCTGGGTTCTTTAAAATCTCAATAGACTTTTGAACAAATGGATCATTGTCCAATGAAGCCTGGATGCGCCCTTTCTGATTGTAATAACGGGTGACTATTTCACTTTCCAAATAATCTTTAATCTGATCTTTGTATTTGTATAGATCTTTTTCCTTGTCATGCTTGATTTTGGTTTCGAGCACTTTTATCTCTTCCTCAATTTTGTCCAATAAGTTTTCTTCTTCTGCTTTTTCTTTAAGTTCATTTAGAAGACTCTCACTATTTGTCGTATAATCGTAATCTTTTCCATCCAAATATTTCACGAAATCATCATAGATGGCGTCTGAAATTTTAAATTTATCAGGACTTTCAATACTTGGTGTTCTTAAAACAAAATCAGTCGCAAAATCGAAGAAATATTGCTTGAGGTAAAGGCTGACAGTCAAGCCGCTTAACTTTTCAGTTTCCACTTCAAAATCAGGATCAACTCCACCAGCATCATAAACTTTTCTTCCATTGACAGTTTTAAATTCAGTTCTCAATGAATCTGGAATTTTCTCTGCTCCGTCTTTGTATTTCCCAGAATAATCTATCGCTTGGATACATCTTCCAGATGGGAGATAGTATTTGGCTGTGGTCAATTTTAACTTGGCATTGTAACCAACTTCCTTGGTTGATTGAACCAAACCTTTACCGAATGTTTTTTCACCGATAATAACCGCACGATCATAATCTTGCATAACTCCAGAAACAATTTCAGAAGCTGAAGCAGAACCATGGCTGGTTAAAACTACCAAAGGAATTTCTTTATCAAAAGCACCTTTTCTGGTTTTGAATGGTTTGTCTGAAATAGAAGTTTTTCCCTTTGTACTTACAATTTCCTTTCCTTTGTCAAGGAACAGATTACTGACATCAACAGCTTCATTCAAAAGTCCACCAGGATTATCGCGAAGGTCAAGGATAATTCCTTTTGGGCTTTCTTCTTTTAATTTTTGCAAAGCATTTTTCAAGTCATCGCTGCAGTGATTGGTAAAGCTGGTCAGCATTACATATCCAACTTCGTCTACGATTCCATAATAAGGAACCGATTCAATTTTTATTTCTTCTCTAGTTAATTCTATTTTAACCTTTTCACCAGTGCCTGGTTTTTCGATCAACATGTTTACTTTACTTCCAGGTGTCCCACGAAGTTCATTGCTGACATCATCAGAGTTTTTGTCTTTGAATGAAATGCCATTAATTTCGAGAATTTTATCTCCCGCAATCAAACCTGCTTTATAGGCTGGGAAACCTTCGTAAGGTTCTGAAATGATGACATGATCGCCACTTCTTTTTATAATGGCACCTATACCTCCATATTTTCCAGTCATCTGCATATTATAGCCTTCGAGGTCTTCCTCGGGATAATAGACAGTGTAAGGATCGAGGGAATTGAGCATGGCATCAATTCCGGTTTGCACCAATCCTTCAACATCGAGGTCATCGACATAAAAAGTGTTCAATTCCTTGAACAGATTGGCAAATAGATCCAGGTTTTTAGAGATTTCAAAGTAATTGCCTCCAACATTAGAGAATGATAGGGCTGAAATTCCTAAAATGGCGATTAGAAAAGGTTTTGCAAGTCTTCTAAGCATAATGAATACTTGAGCTTTTATTAAAAATTATAATAATACTGTTTAAGATTCCTTTTGTGATTGTTTCAATACATAGAATCCGTCAATAATTTAACTAATAAAAATATCACAATGTTATTTTACGAAGGATAAAATGAAGGGTTTTATTGAATTTTAACAAAAAGAAGAGGTGTCGGACCTTGTGAGCATTTGGGACCTTGATAAGGCTGACAGCTTATAGAGTTTTTCGAGACGCTTCAGAGAGGCTTCTGAAACGCTTCTGAAACGCTTCTGAAACGAAAAAAGGAGGTTATCCATGCAGATAACCTCCCGAGTCAGGAATTGATGTTTACATCAATTCTATTTATTGTGCTAACAAATTCTGTCATATTTAGAATCCTAGTTCAAAACGAGGTCATCGTTTCTGCGGATTATTCTTTCGATCGCCGGCTTTAATTCCAATCCTGCTCTGATCAACATATCCTGATCTGTTGGGAATGGCAAAGGCAATGCATCACATAAAACTCTGTCGTTCTTGTTTAAGGCCCTCATATCTCCTCGAACTGTTCCATAAAGATGTTGAAAATCAGTTCTGGTATTCACCGGATAATTGGCGATAATTTGATTGGTGCGAAGATTTTCAAAATCAACCGTACCGTGGAAACCAGCTTCTTTGCTTTGTGCCGATTCGATGATTTCACATCTTACTCTTTGAATGATGTCAACTTTGATGTCATTGCCTAAGCTGTCTTTCATGACATTTCCATTTTTATCCAAAACATACTGCCATCCATCAATGATTTCTTTTTCTCTTGGGTATACTCTGTCGCTCAATCTTTCGGGGCTTACAAAGAAGTCATTGATGTTCATGACCACCTTATAATCGTAGTTGATGTTTTTTTGAGGACTTAAATGAAATTCGGCCCAAAGCTGATCCAAATCAGTCAAGTTTAACTTCTTGATTTGACTCTCGAAATTTTTCGGTAGAGGCAAATTGGTCCTGTTTTTCATTTCAAACAAAATAAAATTGCTTCCAGTGAAATTTGCTTGCGCCATTAAATTTCTAGTGTCTCTAAAGTTTGGGTAAAAATTGTCCAAATCATTCAAAATTCTGTAGGCATCTCTAGCGTCCATTTTATTATTGGTTTCTAATAAGTTCTGTGCATTGGCATAGAGGTATTCTGCAGCTCTTGTTCTAAATCTGGATACTTCTGCATGTACATTTGGTCTTTCAAAAACTGCATTTCTGCTTTCCTTTTTTATGTAAAGCGGCAACAAAGGTTCTACAGCATTTTGACGATCCTCGATTTTTTGGTAGAGGGTATAAACGCTTTTGTAGTAGGCTGGACTGCCTGCAGACAACATTTTTTCTATTTCACTAAAACTATGCTTGTTTGCTTTCGCATAAGCTTCTTCTAAAGCGATGATTTGCTTTTGCTTCTTTTTGTTTTTTCTCAATTTTTCAACAGAGCTAAAAATGATCTGGTCATAGTCTCCTGAATTAATTGCCCTTTCATAATTTTTACAGGAGAAGGTGCTCATTCCCAATACCATTAGGAAAACGTAAACCAGGCTTCTTGTGTATTTTCTAGAGTCTTTATTCGGTGCTCTCATGTCAATGTATTTTATAGATAAAGTGTTTGTTTTATGAGCCTTTGAGTGGAAGAATTGATCAAAGTTTAAGAAAAAGTCACAAAAATTTTATTTATTTTAATATGACTAAACCAAACAAAAATCCAATGGTCTAAGGCAATTTTTGTAATATTAATTGTTCTTTGACGTTAAGCTAAGAACCCACAAAAAAGCCAAACCAGAATTTAATGAAATTGAACTATGCCGAATCTTTGTAACAAGTATATATACCTATTAATTTTCTCTCTTTTTTCATCTGTTTTTGTAAATGCTCAGTGCGATGATGGCATTCTGAATGGCAATGAATTGCGTATTGATTGTGGTGGTCCCGATTGTGCGGATTGTTTACCGATTTTGTTTGACGTTGAATGTCAGGACGGTGAGACGGGAAACTTCGATTTATATTTGATATTGCCAACTTGGATGTGGCCTGAGGATTTGTTTGAGCAGGGTTTGTATTATGAATATGAAGGTGATTTTTCTAGCAATGGTGAACCTTGTTTGAGTTATGCAGAATGTGGAGGAACGCTTTCTTTTGCAGAGGGTGCACAAGTCGATATAAGGTATTTGAAAAAATCTTTACCTGATGGAGATTTGGTTGCATTTGGGCAGGTAAATGTAAATCCTGATTGTTTGAAAGCTGATACAACTGTTTTGGAGTGTCATCCCGATACCAATTTCATCGTAAATGCCACAAAAATAGAAATGTCTGATGGTTATATGTTGAAGCTTGAAATGCTGGGAGGAACGCCTCCCTATAATATTATAGATTCTGATCAAAACTTATTTTACAGTTACTATAATCCAGACAGCGTTTATTATTTAGGTTTGGTTCCCAATGATGTAGAGTTGAACATTGCAGTTTCAGACAACAACAATTGTATTTTTGAAGTACAGGATATCGTAAGTTGTGTGAATGATTGGAACATTGTTGAAATGAATACTGGAAGAGATTGCGAAGGGTTCGATGCTGAGACTGGTGGCTTTGTTGTTCAACCCGTTGAAGGAGGATGTGATTATTTGCTGAGTTTTAATGGGGAGGTCAATGATACCATTTCAGGATTAAAGGCCGGAGACTATTCTTTTTATGCAGTCAATACTGGAACAAATGACAGTACTTTGGTACAAGGCAGTATTGCTTTATTGGAGGAAGAATTCTTGCCACTTACAGTAGAATTAATTGGGACTAATCCTGGTTCTTGTGGCGGAACCAACAGTGGAAGAATTGAGGCGATTTTAGATGGCGGACTTGGGCCATTTTCCTATACTTGGAGTCATTGTGGAGAGGCTTGTGGTGAAATGAGTATGGTCGAAAACTTGGGAGCAGGTGATTACGAATTAGTAGTGACAGACCTATCCAATGGTTGTGATTTTACCTCTACTGCCAATTTATCGCTTGATTCTGAATTCAGCGAGCGGTTTGATTTATCTCCAACTGTTCATTCGATAAATACCAATTTGCAATTCTGCTTAGAAGAAGATGCTGTTGTCAGTATTGGTGTCTACAAGATGAATGGGCAGTTTTTAGGTTACATTGTTCACAATGAAAACTACTCAGCAGGTGCTCAAAGTATAGATGTTGATACAGCTGGTTTTCCTGTTGGGATTTATGCTTATGTTATGGAATCTTCTACTTTGGAGGAAAAGATTGTCATTAGAGGTCTTAAGTTTTAGTCCTTGGTGTGGTAAAAGCTATTGGCCTTTAGCCTTTGGCTTTTGGCTGTTTTAATTTTCAACCCATAGTCTGAGAATTGTAGTCTGAGAAAACCTTGCGCTGTTTTTAATTAAATAGTTATTCGCGGATTAAAGTTCTGATTCTTGTGGAGTGAGGTTTTAACACGAAGCCGCTAAGACGGCTAAGGCACGAAGTAAATCTTATTTAAACAGGACCTGGCCTTCAGCAGAGACAAATCCATTTTGATCCTCTTTTTTGACTTCGATGTAACCGTTTGACAATTCTTTGATTGAATCGTATTCAGGGGCGAGAACAACCTCTCCAGATTTTCTGATCAGTCCTTGTTTTCCATCTAGATATGAGACACAAAAGTTACTGTTGAATGGAAGGACTTTGTCGTATTTATTTTTCTTATTCTTTTTGTTGACTTGTCCATCTCGGCCAAGAATGTAATTTTCTCCGTCCTTTACAGCAACCAAACTTCCGTTGGACAAGTATCTGATGGATTGATATTCCAGAGGAACAATTTCTTCGCCAAGCAAATTGTATAGACCAAACATTTCACGCTTCTCAACTATTACAGGCCCATCGTTGAGCATGGTGGCTTGATCGAACTCGACCGGAACAATGATCTCGCCCAGTTTATTGATGAGCCCCATTTTTTTTCCTTTGCCGGTAACGACTGCAAATTCACCATCAAATGGTTGAATGTGGAGGTAAGTTTCTTCAATGATTTCTTCTCCCATCGGATTGAATAAACCGTAAAAACGATTCATCCCGATGAAGATACTCACTCCATCTATAAGAGGATTTATTTTACGGTACTTAGGTTCGATTATAAAAGTTCCTGTTTGATCTATAACACCTTCATGCCTGTCACTGGTTTTGATAATCCCCCAACCTTGGTTGAATGGCTGAGCTTTGAAAAATTTCGGGGCAATAATTTCCTTTCCAAAGGGATCAACATAGCCATATTCACCGTTTTTTCGAACCAGTCCCAAATCTTCTGAAAAGTCAAACACTTCATCGTATTCAAAATCCGTGTATTCCATTCCATGAACATCTAAATAGCCATATTTTTGATTTTTAACAGCTCGTATTCTATTGTTTTCCAAGCCGTATATTCTATCGTATTTTAAGCTTGTAACACTGTTTCCATCGATATCAAAAAGTCCAGAGAAACGGTCGCCTTTTACTTTTAGAAGATCGTCGCTTAAGTAATTAATGATTTGGTATTGCAATGGCATAATAATGTTGCCAGCAGTATCGATTAAGCCTTTTTTTCGGACTTTATCGACCACAGATCTGTTGCTTCTGAAATCAGTTGCATTGGTGTATTGAAGTTCGATGGTCTCGTTGCCTTGAGGGTCGATGAAGCCGTATTTGTCTCCTGTTTCAACTCTTGCAAGTCCTTCCTCCATGAATTCGTGGATCACATCGTATTTGGGTTGAAATATTTCTTTACCGTTTTCATCAAACAGTCCGCTTTTCTCATTCTTTTGTGCAATGGTAAATCCATTTTCCATTGGAATGATTTCATCAAAATCGGCAATGGTCAGGGCTTGGCCATCTGGGCCAAGAATTTGTTTTTTACCATCATGCACCAGTTCCAATAGGTTTCCTACTTGTTGAATGCTTATTTCGCTGTTAAAATTGTGCAGCTGATCTCCAGACTTGTTAATCACAATGTATCGACCATCAGATTTTACGACAGCGAGGTTGTTGATAAAGAAGCCTGCAGAATCGTAAGATGGGGCGATAAGAATTTCACCTTGGTCATTTGCATAACCCCAGAGAAAATCTTTTCTAAACGGCATGGGCTCCTGACTAAAAACCGGAATGGCAATAATGAACAGGAACAGCATCGTTTGAAGATGTATTAAAATGCTTTTCATTGCGTAGAATTGGCTAGATGAATTTCTACTTATTTAAATATATATAATATGACTCAAAAAGAGTGAAGGAATTGAAAAATATTGGTCCACTTTTAGCTTTTTAATGCTAAAAGTGGACTGTTTGTTTAATATATTTCTTCTTTTAAAGTCATATGTTTGTTCAAAAATAATGAAAACTCTAAGAGTTTGCAGTATTAATTTAATAAAACTTTTTTAACTTCTTCTAAAATATCCCTTACTCCTTTTTGTGAAGGCCCTTCAGCATATACCCTTAAGACAGGCTCCGTTCCGGATGGACGAATCATTACCCAGTCATTTTCATTGAAAAAGTATTTGTATCCATCAACGGTTTCGACTCTTTCAATCTTGTACTTGCCAAATTTCTTGTATTTACCAGCTTTGCAATTTTTCATGATCTTAGCCTTCAATTCATTGGTAATGTGTAAATCATTTCTTTCGAAACAGAACTTACCAACTACTTTGTAAACCTCTTTTACAAGATCTCTTAATGACTTTTTCGTTTTAGCCATAAATTCAAACAAAACAAGACCGATCCAAATACCATCTCTTTCTGGAATGAATCCTTTTATTGCAATCCCTCCAGATTCTTCTCCTCCCAATAATACGTCTTCATTGGCCATGATTTCGCAAATATGTTTGAAACCAATTTTGACTGTTTGATGCTCCAAGCCATAAATTTCACACATTTTCTTAACCCTATCGGTAACTGAAAAACCAATGACAACTTTTCCGGTCATTTTTTTGTATTTCACCAAATAGTGAATAACCAAGAGAATAATGTGGTGTGAATCTACGAAATTACCTTTGTCATCGTATAAACCGATTCTGTCAGCATCCCCATCATTGGCTAGGCCAATGTTTAATTTCTTGTTGGTTTTCATCAACTTTGAAAGTTCCGTCAAGTTTTTGTGCAAAGGCTCTGGAGCCTGTCCCTTAAAAGATGGGTTTAAATCGCAGTGAAGCAATTCTGCAGTAGGCAAAAGTTTTGGCAATACATTCATGCCAGCCCCATACATTGCATCGTATCCAACTTTGATCTTTTTATTGATCAATTTTAGATCAAAGCATTTTTTTACTTCTTTGATGTACATTTTCTCCAAATCGACCTTTTCGATCAGTCCTTGCTTTTCATATTCCTCCAAAGTTGTGTCAGGAATTTTTGCAGTTTTTCTGATCATTTTTTCCACAGCATCAATGTCTTTGGAAATGGTCGGGCCACCATTTGATGCCTTCAATTTGTAACCATTGTAGCTTGGTGGATTGTGGCTTGCTGTAATGACGATTCCTTGATCGGCGCCCAATTTAAGCGTGGCCAGTGAAACCATTGGAGTTGTGGCAAATTTATCGGCCATGTAGACCTTAATTCCATTGTTACAGAACATTTTAGCAGCAACCTCTGTAAACATTGCTCCTCCAAATCGACAATCATGACCTATAACAATTGACTTCTTTTTGTTTTTCTTTAACCACTTGGCGGTGGCATCTGCAATACGTGCAACATTTTCTGTTGTATATTCTTTGGCTATAATTGCTCTCCAGCCATCTGTTCCGAATTTAATCTGTACCATGATATTTTATAAAATTTTCGATTGTGTTTGATAATTATAATCCGTCTTTTGATAAAAGAATCTTATTTTAGCATCACTAAAACGTGCAAAGTTAATCAAAAGTCAGGCATTTATGAGAAATCAGGATTCATATAGATTCCAAGGATTGAGAAATCGTCTTCTGGACACCTTGACAAGCAAAGGAATACGCTCTGTAAAAGTGTTAAAGGCCATTTCAAGGGTTAAAAGACACTTATTTGTTATTCCAGGGGCTGAACATAGATCTTATGAAGATATCGCCTTGCAAATCGATGAAAATCAGACAATTTCTCAGCCTTTTACCGTCGCCACGCAGACTTCTTTGTTAGATGTTAATCCCAATGATAAAATCTTAGAAATAGGTACGGGGTCAGGGTATCAGGCTTGTGTTTTGAGTGAAATGGGTGCGAATGTGTATTCTGTTGAGCGAATCAAGAAATTGCATGATAAAACAAAAGCCTTACTCAAAGAAATAGGTTATCCACAGATTCGGCTTAAGTATGGTGATGGATTTGCTGGCTGGCCTGAAAATGGTCCATTTGATAAAATAATCGTTACTGCGGCATCTCCTGTTTTTCCAGAACAACTGGGTAAGCAATTGAAGATTGGTGGTAAAATGATTATTCCAATTGGGCCAGAAAATAAAGTTCAGGAATTACACCTTTACACAAAGACGGAGCCTTATAAATTTGAATTGGAAAAGGCCAGTAAAGTGAAATTTGTTCCGATGCTAAATGGCATCACTGATCGTCATAAAATACAGTAAATAGATAAGCACACTGTCAAATAAGTTCTGTGCCTGGTGGCTACTTTTTTTTAGATCACTCTTTGTTGACAAAATATTCATTATGCTAAGACATAAAGCGTTTTTGCCGCCTCGATTGATCAAAAAATAGCCAACTCAAAATGGAACGAAACTTAATTGCCAAAGTACTAAGAAAGATTTTAATTGAAATGCGAAAGTTTAATGTTCTATTTTTATTGGCAATGATCCTTTTTGTTGCTTGCGGCCAAGCGAAAGTCGAAAATTCAACCAAAATAAATAAATGCATCAGTGAGGAAAAGGCCATTGAATTGGCCGAGGAATATATTCGGTATCAAGGGTATACTTTTCTTGAAACTGATTTAAAGTTTGACGATGCAATCATTGAAGAGGGCGAGTATGCTTCTAATATTGAAAATTTGCTTCAATCAAGAAAAAATACTTTGCAGGCAAAAGCTTGGGAAGCTAGGTTGTTTGATAAAAAGTCTAAATGGGCTGTCGGCTTCAATTTTTACAATCTAGAACCCAATGTTGGGAAATGTGTTTTTATGGATACATTGGGTAATGAGATAATTATGAGAAGTGGGGAAATTAGAATGGATTGGTTGCTGCAAGATTTGCCTTTAGAAGAACAACAAGCCAAAATGGATGGGCTCTTTGATGCGGCAAATTAAGATTTTACAAAAAAGGCTTGACACAAGATTAGAAAATAGAAAGTAAATGAAGAGGAAAATCATCATTGGTTCCAGAGGAAGTCGATTGGCTTTGTGGCAGGCGCATTTTGTAAAAGATAGCCTTACACAATTGGGATATGAGCTTGAAATAAAAATTATCAAAACAAAAGGAGATAAAATTCAAAATTTGACCTTTGATAAAATTGAAGGAAAAGGATTCTTCACCAAAGAATTGGAAGAGGAACTTTTGGATGGCGACATTGACATGGCGGTTCATTCTTACAAAGATTTGCCTACTCAACATCCTGAAGGTTTGACAATAGCGGGAAGTTCCTATCGGGAAGATCCTACTGATTGGATTTTGATCAATAAGAATTTTTTTGATCCCAATAAAGAGTTTCACTTAAAAGAGGGCGTTACCGTTGGAACTTCTTCTCCTAGAAGAGCCTGTCAACTTTACGCTTCTCGACCAGATCTTAACATCATCCCAATCAGAGGAAATGTGCCAACGAGAATCAAGAAAGTAGGTTCAGAAGTTGATGCAGTCGTTTTGGCTGCGGCTGGCTTAAAAAGATTGGAACTTGATTTGTCTGCTTATGAAATTGTAAAACCTGATCCCAATAATTTTGTTCCAGCTCCAGCACAAGGTGTACTTGCCTATCAAATCAGGTCGGAAGATGAGGAAATGAAAAGCATTTTACGAAAAATAACAGACGAACAAGTGGAGGATGAAATTTCTTTAGAGCGTGAAATTCTAGCCAAGCTCGAGGGGGGATGTCAACAGCCAATTGGTATCTATGCGTCGAAGAAAAATGAAACGTACCATCTTTGGGTGAGTTATGGAAAGAGCGAATCGGATGACATTCCACTCGAAGTCAAGTTAAAAGACACCAAGCTTCGAAAAACATTTCACAAAGGAACAGATAAAAAGGTTTTGGTTGATGAAGCCATTTCAGCCATTAAAGATCAAAGTGAAAAATCGGTTTTTATCAGCCGAGATTTAAAAGAGGATTCCTTTCTGACAAACTATTTTGAGCAGCATCCATATAAAATTTCTGGAAGCTCTTTGATAGAATTTGAAGCCTTGTCATTTGAAAATGTTGATGATATAGATTGGGTGTTTTTTACCAGTAAAAAAGCAATCAAATACTTCTATGAATCAGGAGGAAAATTGCCTGACTCTGTTAAGATTGCAGTTATGGGCAATGGAACATTACCAGGCTTAGTCGATTATGAATTGAAAGCAGATTTTGTCGGTTCAGGAAACGATGTGGATGAAACTGCAGAAAAGTTTGGTGAAGCAGCGGCGGGTAAAAAAGTGCTTTTCCCGCAAGCAGAAAATTCATTGCAGAGTATACAAAAAAGGTTGGAAGGGAAAATTGAAACAATTGATTTGAAAGTTTACAGCAACAATCCAAAATCTAATTTCACCAAACCCAATGCGGATATAATGGTTTTTACAAGCCCGATGAATGTGCGCACTTATTTTACAAAATATAAAATCGATTCAGCAGTTAAAGTAGTAGCTATTGGCCAATCAACGGCTAGGGAGGTTCAATTGTTTTATGATGGCCCAATTAGCGTTCCGTATCGATTTGAAGATAAGAATTTAGTTGATGTTTGCTTTTAATCCATTGGATTGAAAATTAATCTTTCTAGATATCAAATGGTTTATTGTTTCGCAAACAACTCATTTATCAATTAGTTTTATCAATCAGTTGCACTAATCAGTTATAAAAGTAAATGACTGTTTTTTAAATCGGAATCTCTTAAATATATAGTATGAAGATATTTACACTTTTTCTTTCTTTTCTTATTGCTGGAGTCTATATGACAAGTGAACCGACCTGTAAAGATTTTAAGGATGGAAGTTTTATCTTTTATCAAAAAACGATTGAGGATTTTGATGAAAACTTCTTAACCATTCGGGATGGGAATGAACAAATTTATATTGACAAGAACAGTCGTGATACGATGTGTTACGATATCAAATGGTTGAGTGATTGTGAATTTCGTTTAATATTGAATGCAACAACGAGAACTAAAGGCGTTGTTCAATTGGGTGATACTTTGTATATGTCAATAGAACCGATCAATGAGGAGGTTTTTTCTTTTGAATCGAAATTTAGTAAAAATGGACGTGCTTACAATAGTGCGGGGAAAATGAAAAAAGTCAAGGAGTAAAAAACTCAGTAAAAACTAATCGTATGAATGTCATTAGAAATGTTGAATTGGAAGGTGCAGACGGAAGACCTTTTTTGCTGGACTTGTTTGTTGTAAGAGACAGCGGCCCAAAACCTGTTGTAATATTTACGCATGGTTTCAAAGGTTTTAAAGATTATGGTTGTTGGGATATGGTAGGAAAGGCTTTTGCCAGAGCAGGTTTTGTTTTTATTAAATACAACTTTTCTCACAATGGAACTACAGTAGATGATCCAATGAATTTTGGAGATTTGGAGGCTTTTGGGAACAACACGTTTTGCAAAGAGCTCGACGATTTGGGTAAAGTAATCGACTGGGTAATTGATGGGAATTTTGGCATTCCACTAAATGAGGTAAAGCGATCAGAGATATATTTGATTGGACACAGCAAGGGTGGGGGAACAACCATTTTAAAAGCCAAAGAAGACATACGCATAAAGAAAATTTCAACATGGGCAGGTTTGAGCACCTTTGAAAGTTATAAATTGAATGGCGAACTTTTTGATAAGTGGAAAGAAACAGGTGTTCATTATGTAGAAAACAGTCGCACTAAGCAACAAATGCCTATGTATTTTCAATTGTACAATAGCATGATTGAAAATGCCGACAGGATTAATGTTTATGAAGCAGCAGCAGAAATAAAAACACCTGGCTTGATCGTTCATGGGACAGAAGATTCATCGGTCGCCTTTTTCGTTGGGGAGGATTTAGCAGAGCGCAATCCTTTGTTTGAGCTGTTTACTGTGGAGGGGGGCGATCATGTTTTTGGAGCTTCTCATCCTTGGGATGAGCCACAAATGCCTAAAGATCTGATGAGGGTTGTTGAGGGGACTATTCATTTTTTTAAGTTGTAGATTAGGATTTTTATTTGGTACTAGACAAATCATGGCTTTCCTTTGGTGTTTTCATCAAAGGACCTGGTGAACTTTTATGAAACGAAGCGAAAATGCTTAATTTAAGGGGCAGAATTAATCAAATAATGCCCTTTTGGTCATAAGACCAAAAGTAAGCGTCATAAGACCAAAAGAATGCACATAAGACCAAAATAAAGCTGTTTTTTGATTTGAGAAAATGTCTATTACTCAAGATTTTTATTCAACATTATTTGATTAGCCTTAAATGAAAGTTTAATTAATTTTCCTTTTATATGAATTAATTTAAAAAAAATAAAAATATGTCTACTTTTTTCAAGCCCATTTTTATTCTAGTATTATTATTTAGTACCACCTTATTGATGGCTCAGGATGCCTTAGTAATGGTCAAATCTGCTGAGACCGGAAAGTGGGGTTATTCCAATTTGCTGGGTGAGTTTGTGATAGCTCCAGAACATAAAACTGCCTTTCAATTTTCTGAATCTGGTTATGCAGTGATTAAAGTCAAAAAACAATTGATGATAATTGATAGAACTGGGAATCATGTTTTACCGGAAAGTGAATCTGTTCGTTTCTTTGGATCTGGGGGTGGATTTGGAGCAGTTGAATTCAACGATGGGCTTTTGGTAGCAGGTGAAAGAGAGAAACGTGGTTTTATTAATGCTAGTGGTGAATTTTTAGTTGAACCCCAATATGAATCATGTACTCCTTTTAATAATGGTTTTGCCGCAGCGAGAAAAGGAGAGGATTGGTATGTTATAGATAAAGACGGAAATAGTAATTTAGTAAAAGGAGCAATCAAAGGTATCAAACCATTCTCTGAAGGTCTTGCGCCATTTCATGAAGTTTCCAAGAATGCTGGATTCGTAGATACAAAAGGAGAAATTGTAATTAGGGCAAAGTTTGGCTCTGTAGGTTATTTTAAAAATGGTTTGGCTTGGGCACGAGATTTGGAATCCAATTTGTTGGGATTCATCAACAAAAATGGAGATTGGGAAATAGAACCCAAATTCGAAAAGGTGAATGATTTTGATGAAATCAGTGGTCTTGCTCGTGTTCGAATGAATGCTGTTTACCGTTATGTTGACAAAGAAGGCAATTTACTTGATCAAAAGGATTCCGAAGTATTTGGAAAGTTTTATGATGGTCTGGCGAAAGGAAGAAAAAATGACAAGTTAGGATTTTATGATGCCTCGATGTCTTGGAAAATAGAACCCAAATATGATGCCGTAAGAGATTTTAAAAATGGATATGCTGCAGTTAAAATTGGAGACCTTTGGGGCATTATTGATGCTTCTGGGAAAATGATTGTTAAGCCTAAGTTTGCTGGAATAAAAGATGTTATTGTATTTAAATAGATCGATTTTAGTTGAACTCCTTCAATTATTCTTTTGCATTTTACAATAAACTCAAACCAATAAACTCAAACCAATAACTCAAACATTATTCAGGAGTATTTAAAAGATTCATTGCATTCTTGAAAATTTTACTTTCTTCAGCTTCAATCAATGTCTCTTTTTCGTGAAATGGATGTATGAATTTTAATGATTTTGCCTGTAGGAACATTCCGCTGCTTTTAAAGAAAATTCTATAAAACAAGTTGCAACGTTTATATCCATATCGTTTGTCTCCAATTATTGAGAAACCCAATTTTTGAAGATGAATTCTGATTTGATGTTTTCTGCCTGTGAGTGGTTGGACGGAAAGTAGAGAACATTTTTTTGGAAAAAAATCTTTGTCAAAATGTTCGTTGTAAATGTCATCAGCTGGCTTGGTTGTTTCAAAAGATTTGAGTCGTTCAAAAAGGGTCAGCGCTTCTTGCTTCTCTTGGTTTTTATTGGCATTGATTTTTATCTCAATTTCACCTTCTCCAGGAATGTTGCCATTGACCAAACAAAGATATTTTTTTTCGATTTTTCTTTCCCTAAACAAGTTGTAAAAGGCCTCGCTTTTTTCCTTTTGCTTTGCAAACAAGACGATGCCTTCAGTTGCACGATCCAATCGGTGAATGGCAGTGAGTGTTGATCCTGTTTGCTCTTCTAGAAATTGAAGAAGAAAAGGCTCTCCTTTGGACAGCTTGTTAAAGTGGATTTGAATTCCAGCTGGTTTGTTGACAGCTAGGATGTAATCATCTTCGTATAAAATGGGAATTTTCAATGAACGTCTTCGTTGTAAATAACTCTAACCATGGTTTGGCCCACAGCTTTTAATGTTCTTTTGTCTATGATGTCCATATTGTCACCATGCGTATGCCAGTGTTTGAAAAATCCGTTTTGAGAGTATTCATCATACTGGATGATATCGATCATTGGAATTTTTGCGATGGCGTTTACAAAGACATGGTCATCTGTGATTTCTCTGCATTTTTCGAAAGGGAAATATCCGCTGTATCCAGCTTTGTGTGCTGCACTCCAAACTTTGGACACTATGTGATTTGCAAATTGTCTGGAATAACCTTCTTGATAAAAAATTCCGCCCTTTGCACCAACCATGTCCAGGTTGATTCCAAATTGAGCTTTGTAACCAGGCTTGTGAGGCGTTTTTGACCAGTATTGGCTTCCAAGGCAATATGTTTCAGCAGCACCTTTGCCGTAATCTTCGACATCCCAAAGAGCCAAATCAACGCCAAGGTCCTTGAGTGGGTTTGCTTTTAAAATTTTAGCCAATTCTAACAAAACAGCCACTCCACTTCCTCCGTCATTTGCTCCAGCTATTGGTTCGTTTTCACGCTCTGTATCTTGATCAGCGAAAGGACGTGTATCCCAGTGAGCAGACAATAAAATGCGTTTTTTGCTGTCAGGATTAAAGCTGCCAATGATGTTGTACATAGGAACCTGTTTGCCATTGTAAACGGTTACCTGATCTGATTGAACAATGGTTTCATCAGCATATTGCTTGAATGTTTTTTCCAGCCATTCTGCACAAGCCAAATGTTCAGATGTCCCTGGAACTCTAGGCCCAAACTCCACTTGTTTGGCAACAAAATCATAAGCAGATTCTCCACTAAATTCCGGATAGTTCACAGCTGGTTTTGGTTTAGTGTTTTGACTCGAATTGGTTTTCGGCGGCGGCGGTTTTGTCTCTGCATCTGATTGGCAAGATGAAATAAACATCGTGCAAATCAGTAAAGCACTGAGCAGGTAAATTCCATGATTTAGGAGAGGTTTGGTCATTATTTAATGTTTTATATTTATATCGCTGCGTTTATAAAGATCGCCGCGCTTAGAGTACAAAGTAACAAGACTTCAGGGTGGATTGTAATTTCACTTAAACTTCCACATTTTACGTCTTTTTACCTAATACTAAACACTTTGTACTAATCTATTAATTGATCGTCCAATTTGTTCCTTCTTTGCCATCTTTTACAACGATGTTTAAGGTATTAAGAACGTTTCTGATTTTATCGGAAGTATCCCAGTCTTTTTTATCTCTTGCATCTTTTCTGATGTTCAAAATTAGCTCCATCAATCCATCCATTGCTCCGTTGTCATTTCCTGAGCTTTCATCTTTTAAGCCTAAGATGTCAAAAATGATTTTTGGGAAAGTCTCTTTTAGTCTATTAAATGTCTGGCTATTCAGATCATTGATTGACAATTGTTTTTCGTAGTAAGAATTGATTTTCTTTGAAAGGTCAAAGAGACGGGCAATACATTGAGGCGTTCCAAAATCATCATTCATGTGTTCAAATGCCTGATCCAATAAATCGTCAATTTCTTTTGTCTGACTTAGGTCATAGTTATTGTCATCGCCATCATAAGTGAGTTTCTCGAGCAATTTATTGGCATTCATCAATCTTTGGAAGCCTTTTTCTGCTGCCATTAATGCATCGTTTGAAAAATCGAGTGTGCTTGCGTAGTGCGACATTAGCATAAAGAATCTAGTGGTCATGGCACTGAAACCTTTTTCCAATAAATCGTGGTCGCCTGCAATAAGCTCATGTGGAAGAAATGAATTTCCTAATGATTTACTCATCTTGGTGCCATTTACAGTAAGCATATTGTTATGCATCCAGTATTTAACAGGTTCTTGTCCGTCAGCAGCAACAGATTGAGCGATTTCACATTCATGGTGTGGGAACAAAAGATCCATTCCTCCTCCGTGTATGTCGAAAGTCAATCCAAGATATTTGGTACTCATAACTGAGCATTCCAAATGCCAGCCAGGGAATCCTAGTCCCCATGGAGAGTTCCATCGCATGATGTGGCCTTTATCTGCTTTTTTCCAAATGGCAAAGTCGAGAGGGCTTTGTTTTTCTGAACTGCCTTCCAAGTTTTCTCTTGTTCCTGATAAAAGTTCATCAACTTTTCGTCCAGATAATTGTCCGTAAGGATGTTTTTCGTTGTACTTGGGAACATCAAAATAAACCGAGCCATTTGATTCATAAGCATAACCATTCTCTATGATTCTTTGAACCATTTCAATTTGCTCAATAATGTGTCCGGTTGCTGTTGGTTCAATGCTTGGTGGGAGGATATTGTAAATTTGCATTACATCGTGAAATCCATTGGTGTACCGTTGGACGATTTCCATTGGTTCCAAGTTTTCTAATCTTGCTTTTTTTGCAATTTTATCCTCGCCTTCGTCCAAATCGCCAACCAGGTGTCCCACGTCAGTAATATTACGCACATAGCGCACTTTGTAGCCCAAATGAGTTAAATATCTGAATACGACATCAAAGGTAAGATTGGCTCTTACATTGCCAAGATGCACGTCGCTGTAAACCGTAGGTCCGCAAACATAAAGACCTACATATGGAGGGTTGAGCGGTTGGAATAATTCTTTTTCACGTTTAAGTGAATTGTATATTTTTAGAGTTGACTTTTCCATAAATGATATTATTCAATTTTTTTTGGCAATGCTTTAATAATCTTTGATTCGGTCCTTGTTGTAATATTTTATTATTACGTAAACACAAAAAAAAGGATAAGCATTCCCAAAACCAATGCAAAAATAAAAAAAGCCCGGACCAATTGGTCCGGGCTTCATTATTTTTTATTCTATAATACCTAAAATCAGCGTGATTATCTGCCTCTGAATTGGTATCTAACATCTTCGATTTCGGAAGCATTCTTGATTGCTTCCATCGCTCCGTTGTCTACTTGATTACGTAGAAGGTTAGCTTGTGAGCTTTTGAATGAAGTAAGGTCAGTATTAGTTGGTTCAGTAATGTTGGTTACTTGAACAACATAAACACCTTTTTCACCAGCAATTGGCTTAGAAGTTGAATTGGCAGCCATTGAAGTAGCAGCAGCTTGAACTTTAGGTTCTCTACCTAAATCAGAACTGAAACCATCGAATGAAATTCCAGAAGCAGAAGCTACAGAAACATTATTTGCACTTGCAATACTGTTTATATCGCTGTTAGCACCCAAACCAGCAATAATTTGCTCAGCTTTCTTCATATTTCTTACTTTACTTTCCAATTGGATTCTAACATCATCAACGCTGGGATTTCCTGCTTTTCTTTTATTACTTACTGCAGCAACAACATATTTATCATCCATGATGAACACTTTAGAAACTTCTCCAACATCGGCTCCATAAGCCCAAGCAGCGATTTCGTTGTTTGCACCAATTCCAGGAACATTAAATTCGTTTTGTGATAAAGATGGGGCAGTTTTTACTTCATATCCAGCTTCTTGAGCGGCTGTTCTAAAACCGTCAATTGTTCTATTTCTCGAAGAGAATTCATTGGCAGTTGAATAAAGACGGTTACTTGTTGCTGTACTTGCTATAACATCTTTGGTAATGAAAGCTACTTTTACTGCTTGACTCGTTTTGTTTGCTTCGTGAATTTTAGCAATGTGCCATCCAGCTTGAGTTCTACATTTAACAACATCACCTGTTCCGCCACCATAGAAGATAGCATCATTGAATTGTTTTAACATTGTACCAGGCTTAACCCAACCAAGGTCTCCACCTTTGTTTACACCTGATTGATCTTCCGTATTGTTGTTGGCCGCTTCTTCAAAATCCATTCCTGTAAGGATTAAATTGTAAACGCTGTCCATTTTTGTTCTAGCAGCTACATCAGTCTCGCCTGGATTAACTCTGAAAAGAATGTGTCCACAATTAACTGAATCAGCAACTGCAACTCTTTCACTTACTTTGTATGAGTACAAAGTGTTTCCTTCTTCAACTGCCGCACTTACTTGTCCGATAGCAGAATTCATGATTGCATCTTTTTGTGCAAAAGGAATCTGATTTCTGGTATAATATTGTCCAGTAAGTGGACTATCAGAATTCATTCTTACAAAAGCAGAATCATTTTGCGCAGAAGCAAAGCCACTAATTGATTGAGTGATTTTATTTAAAGCTTCTTGCTTATCTGCTTCAGAAGGAACAATATCCAAGCTGATCAATTCTACATCGCTGCTTGCTTCTTGCTTGTATTCTGACATGTGATTGTTCAAATAAGAACTCAAATCACTATCAGAAAGATTGATAGAAGCATCGTCAACATTTGTATAAGGAATCATCACATAGTTAATGTCTGCTTTTTTATTAGCAGCAGCATTTTTCTGTTCAGCCATCCATCCAGGGATGTATATTGCTTTTTTGATTAAGTTGTTATACTTTTTTCTTTGCTGATCCTGACGAATAAACTTTTTGAACTGATTCCATTGATTCGCTTGATTGCGAATTTGGTTTTGATCAGCATTTGATGGAGCATCCAATAAGTTAGCCTCGTAGGTTCTAACTAATTCAGGGTCAAAAACACCTGTTTGAGGATTTTGGAAAGCAGCTTCAGCAGCCAATGCAGGGTGTGGGTTTGTTCCTACAAAAAGGTTTCTCATTTCCTCTTTGGTAACATTAACACCTAATTGTTCATACTCTTTTTCTGCTAGCAACTCTTTAACATAAGAATCCCATGCTGATTCTTCAGCTTGCAAACGCTGCTGATCTGTCAAATTAGGGTTCGTCCTTTGTTGATTGTTAATGGTTGTCTGAACTCTTTGCTGGTAGGCATTATAATCTACCGCCAATCCGTTTACTGATCCAGCACTTACCGATTCTCCTGTCATTGATCCTGGACCCGAAAAAACGTCCATCAAAAGGAAGGAAAGTATTGCTATACCAATTAGAAGGATAAGGAGGCCAACATTTTGCCTAATTCTACCTATTAAAGCCATATTAATTTATTTCAAGAAATTCAAAAAATTAGTGTGCGAAGATACGATCTTGTTAGTAAAAATTGATCATACAAATAAAGAAAATAAGTAGTAATGGCGGTTTTTAGGCATTTTAACGCTAATAAAAGTTTAAAATAGACTTTTTAAGAGCGATTTTCTCTTACAATAACGATAATTACCTCAAATAGTTAGAAGAAATTGTGATAAAGATTCGGAATTTGAAGCCAATTTGGAGTAAACTGAAACTTTAGGAATCGAAAAAGTTAAGAGAAGTAGAGAGTCATTGAATAGAAAATGGGAATGCTTTGTTGAGAAAATATATTATTTTTTTCTTAACAAGGTCTGTGGGATTCCCAAACCATCATGTTTTGAGTATATTTGCTGCCATGACGGACAAAGAAAAGGAGATTGAACTGGCCTGGCAGAGACTACTTTTCAAAGTAAAACCAGATTTTGGACGCAAGCCTAATTTACAAAGCATGCTTTTTTTGATCGGGGTTCAGGAATTGGGACATTTTCACCGTCCATTTACCAAAGAAGAGAAGCAAGATTTGATGCACATTGCGGTATGTTCTTTAATGGAAAACAAAGGCTATTTCCAAACGGTTGGTCGAGATGACGATGGTTGGCCGCATTTTGAGCGGACTCACAAAGAAATGCCAGAAGGTTTGGATCAGCAGGAATACTTTTTAAAAGAACTTATTTTGGATTATATGGCTGATTGAGAGGGTTTTTAGTTATATGGTTTTACGTTTTCGTATTTTGATTTCACTTCGTGAAGTTTTGTTGAAATTTAATATTTTTTAAAATAAATCATTTTTTTGTCGCCAGGTTTGATAATAGTATAAAGTCTAGCGCCTAAAATCTATTCAAAATTAATTTAACCCATGAAAAAAATAGTACTTGCTCTTTTAACAGTTATGCTTTTGCTGCCTTCCTGTGCAGAAAAGGAAACCATCCTCGTTATCAATACATCGATGGGGGATATGAAAATAAAATTGTACAATGAAACTCCTAAGCACAGAGATAATTTCGTGAAGCTGGTAAAGGAAGGCTTTTATGAAGATTTGTTGTTTCACCGCGTAATACCTCAATTTATGATTCAAGGTGGTGATCCTGACTCGAAAGGAGCCGCCGCTGGAGCTCGATTGGGAACTGGAGGGCCAGGTTACAAAGTCGATGCTGAAATTTTACCTGGATTGTTTCACAAGAGGGGAGCACTTTCTGCTGCCCGACAAGGAGGTCCCGGAAATCCTGAAAAAAAATCTTCTGGTAGCCAATTTTATGTTGTAACAGGTAAGAAATATGCTGATGCCGAATTGACTCAAATGGCTAGCAGAATGAAAAGGCCATTGACTGAAGAACAAAAAGCTGTTTATATGTCTGAAGGTGGAACACCATTCTTAGATGGTGATTATACTGTCTTTGGTGAAGTAATTGAAGGAATTGAAATTGCTGAGAAAATCGCTTTGGTTGCAAAAGATCGTTCTGATCGTCCAAATGAAGATGTTAAGTTTTCAGTTGCATACCCTAAATAGGATAAAGTAATAAGACAGAATACAAACCTCGATGCTGTTGATTTATCATTGTTTCCAATGGTATTACTCCATCGAAGAAATTAGAAGAAGATTTTATGAAAAGAATAAGTATAATAATAGCGTTCTTGATTGCAGGAACGCTATTTTCTTTCGCACAGAAAGAGAGAAAAGTAATAATCAAAACCAATCATGGCAAGATCATCATGAAACTGTACAATGAGACGCCTCAGCACAGAGACAACTTTGTCAAACTTGCGAAGGATGGATTTTACAATGGAACAATATTTCACCGTGTGATTCCTGAATTTATGATTCAGGGTGGTGATCCAGATTCTAAAGAGGCCAAGAAAGGTGCACCATTAGGGAAAGGCGGTCCAGGTTATAAAATACCAGCTGAATTTGTCGAAGGCTTGGTACATAAGAAAGGTGCTTTGGCTGCCGCAAGACAAGGTCAGGGTAACCCAGAAAAGAAATCATCTGGAAGTCAATTTTACATTGTTGTGGGCAAACAGTTTTCGGACAGTGAATTGGACAACTTTGAAAAAAAGTCTGGAATGAAGTATACGGATGAGCAACGTGAAATTTTTAAAACAGATGGCGGCACACCACATTTAGATGGTGGATATACGGTGTTTGGTGAATTGGTAAAAGGAATGGAAGTAATTGATAAAATTGCAATGATGCCTGCAGATGGAAGAAACAGACCAAATGAAGATGTGATCATGTTGAAAGTGAAAGTTAAGTAGGCACGAATTGAATGCCTGCATTGTTGTGGGAAGGCAATTTATCTTCCCAACAATATAGTAATCCCATTGATTTACTTTTGTTCATTAACAAAAAGTAAATCAATGGGATTTTTTTTGAATACAATCCTTGAAAGATATTCATGGAGATTTAAAAACATTTGGAGTTTAATTCTTGTTGTAATCTTATAATTTAGGTTTAAAATTTCCTTAATCAAATCATTCTGATTGCTTTTTTGGAATTCACTTTCAAACAAAAAACGTGTCTCTACTATCAATAATTTTAATAATAATGACTGTTAACTCATATAGTATATTTGATTGCAAGCAAGACAATGATTTATCCAATTGGATTGTAGTCGATGATGTTGTGATGGGCGGACGCTCAACGGGAAATGTACAGTTTGATTCAGAAGGTCATGCGGTTTTCTCCGGAGACGTTTCACTTGAAAACAATGGAGGTTTCTCTTCAGTGCGTTGTCGTTTTGAAGCTTTGAAAGCTGATGAATTCAGCAAATTTGTGGTCCGCTTAAAAGGAGATGGAAAGAATTATCAACTGAGAACAAAAGCCAATCTCAATGATTATTATTCGTACATCAATAATTTCACCACTACAGGAGAGTGGGAGACGATTGAAATTCCTTTTAGTGAAATGAAGCCCGCTTTTCGAGGTCGAATGTTGGATATGAATAACTTTTCTGGAGAATCAATGGAAGAAGTGGGTTTTTTAATTGGCAATAAGGAAGCGGAAAGTTTTGCTTTGAAAATTGATAAAATTGAATTGAAATAAAAAACGCCCGATTCATAAACAATGAATCGCACAATGAATCGGGCGTTTTTTTTATAAATAATTGATTAGAATTTTTCATCCATCCAACCTTCGAACAATTCCTTTTGTTCTGATGTGGCATTTTTCATTTTAACAACTCTAAATTTCGATTTTGGATTGTTTTCAAGAGTAATTTCAACTTCTCTCAATAAACCAGCTCTGCTAATTAGCAATTTCACTTTTTCTCCTACTTTGTATTTACTAATCCAGTCGCTGATTTTGTCGCCAACTCGGAATTCATTAATGGCAATAATTTCATCATTAACATTGATGTCAGCATCCCATGAAGGTCCTTCGCTGTCAACAAAAGTAACAACCAACTTATCGTCTTTTTTCTTGGTATTCAATCCCAAAAACGGACTGTTATTTCCGCTGTTGCCATCTACCAATTCAAGTCCTGCGAAATTTAGGTATTTGTTGTAATTCAACTGACCAGTTCCATAGATATAGCTATCGAAGAATTCCGTGCAAGGCACACCTGCAACGTCCTTGATAACTTTCTGCATTTCAACATCAGTAAATCCAACATCTTTCGCTTGGTAAAAATCAGTGTATAAAATACGCATTACATCATCCAAACTTTTCTTGCCTTTTGTTGCATTTCTTATGGCCAAATCCAACAATACTGCTACACCTGCACCTTTCTGGTAATAAGAGACACAACAGTTATCAGTATTTTCATTTTTTCTATAATATTTGATCCAAGCATCAAAACTTGCATCAGCCAATGATTGTACATGACGACCAGGAGTATTTTCACAATAGTTGAATACTTTCTCAATCATCTTGAAATAATCGTTTGCAGAAATAAAACCTGCACGTCTCATCAAATACTCATCATAGTAAGACGTGAATCCTTCTGCAACCCATAATAAATTGGTATAGTTTTCACTTTCGTAATCAAATGGTCCCAATGTCTTCGGACGAATTCTTTTGATATTCCACAAATGAAAATATTCATGCATGACCAAGCTAAGAAACTTATTATAGCTCGATTGTGGCTCAAAGCTCCATCTTGGGAAGATCATACTTGAAGAATTCAAGTGTTCTAATCCACCATAATTGTTTTCTGTACTCAAAACAATAAAAGTGTACTCATCACAAGGATTGTGCTTAAACATTGCTGTTTCTGTTTTCACAATTTGGATGAAATCCTTTTTCATTTTATCAAGATCATAGTTTCCTATTCCTTCGACGGCAATAATGTGTGGAATACCTTCTGCCTCAAATTCAACAATCTGTTGATTTCCAATTAAAATTGGCGAATCAAAAAGAATATCGTAATTCTCAGCTTTTCTTTCCCAGCCTTTTCCTTTCAGACTTGTTGAAAGTTTTTCCCATCCTGGATAAGGATTGAATTTCACGGTACTTTCCAAATGCAAACCATCTTTGGGGAACATAAAGATGCTCGTCCCATTCATATAAGCTTTGTCAATGTCTATAAAAGAGGTTCTAACTGACATTTCAAAAGAATAAACCTTATAGCTAACCGTTAAAGTAGAGACATCTTTGCTGACTACTCTCCAAGTGTTTTTGCTCACTTTGTGTGAAGGCAATAACTTAGATCCATCTTTAGCTGTGAAGAAATCCACATTCTTCGGAAATTCTCTGATCAAGTAGGAACCTGGTGTCCATACAGGCATTTTTAGATCTATCGTATCTTGATCCAAATTGCTTATTTCCATAGTAACCTCAACATAGTGTGTTTGAGGCTCCGGAAATGAGAGTTCATACCGAATTTCCAAGTCTTTTGCTACCGAAACACTTGATTCGGTAATTTTCACTTCTTCTCTTGCCATCATACTATTTAAGATTAATAAAAAAAAGGTAACAACAGTAAATATTCGCTTCATAATAGCTCGGATTTAATATAAAATGATTCAATCCTCCAGTTAATATTTCTTGTTACTGATCTAAGACTGGAAAAGCTGCAAAGGTAAGCAGTTTGGGCTTTTAAAATTAGTTATCTATGCAATAGATTTTACAATAGTCTAATCTTTCCGCAATATTTTGGGCAGTTATATTATGATCCTTTTAATATCTACGTGTTAATTCCTTATTTAGGTACTTTAATGAAATTAATGGATGCTTGAAATTATTTATCGGGATGCTGAATTGATTGCCATCAATAAACCTGCGGGATTGTTGGTACATAGGACGAAAATTGCTGCTCAAGAGACAGAATTTGCAGTTCAGAAGTTAAGAGATCAAATTGGCGAGAAGGTTTTTCCTTTACATCGACTTGATCGGCCTACGTCGGGTGTTTTGTTGTTTTCATTAAATAAAAGCATGGCTTCTGAATTTGGGCAATTGTTTAAGACCAATGGCATTCAAAAAGTATATTTCACCATAGTAAGGGGATTTTTACCGGATGGTGGTGAAATAACAAAAGCATTGCGGCCATGGGAAGATGAAACCGGCAAAGAAGCTCAGGAAGCGACGACTAATTATACATGTTTGGATAAAATTGAATTGCCAATTCCTGTAAGTCGCTATTCAACTGCACGTTATTCACTGGCAAAGGTTAAACCTCTTACAGGTCGGACGCATCAAATAAGAAGACATTTTGCGCATTTAAGGCATTACATTGTTGGAGACAAAAGACATGGGGAGCGGCATCATAATAAAATGTTCCGTGAAAAGTTGAATTGCCCTTTTATGTTGTTGCATGCAAGGACCTTGAGCTTTCGTCATCCAGCAACAAAGGAGGATACAACAATAAAAGCGGGGTTTCCACTTCATTGGGAAAAGATTTTTAAAGAGTTTGACTGGATGAGTTATGTTGATTGATAAAATTTAAAAGGAAAATCAGAAAAAAATTCATGGAAAAATGAAAATTTGCTTCTTTTTTCGTACTAGTCACCAAGTGACTAATACGAAAAAAGATTCGAAAGAAGAACTAAATGAACAATTAAATATATATGAAAGTGTTTTTTTTGAATTAACAGACGAATGTTGAAACGAGCCAGAGAAGCAATGGTCAATATACGCATTGGTGCACATTCCAATTAACATTGTATTATTGAAATTTCTGAATCCAAACCACGTTTTAAACGTAGCAGCTATGAGGTAGGGATTGTTATTTTTTGTGAAATTGTTTAATAATTTGTTCAATCGGTCAACGATTGATGTAAATCTTTTTATTCAAATCACATAAAATTCACCAAAGCATTTTTGATAGCGTTCAAAATGGTTTATTTTTGTTGAATCGCCTTTGGGTTGACCAATCCCTTTCCAAGCTTGTTTTAAAAAGAATTAAGAAATTGAAACCAATGATTTTCAAAAAATCAAAAGCCCTATTGGGTTTGTTTTTTTTGTTGGCTACTTGTGCTTGTTTTGTCTCCTTCTCAGGAAATAAGACAGATGAACTGATTCGCTCTTATGTTGACGAATTTGACGAGATAGCAATAGAAGAAAGCAATAAAAGCGGGGTGCCCGCAAGTATAAAAATGGCTCAAGCCTTGATTGAATCAAGATACGGAACAAGTAACCTTGCTGTGAAAGCCAATAATCATTTTGGAATAAAATGCAAAGTAGACTGGACAGGCGAAAAAGTTTTGGCTGATGATGATGCGCCCAATGAATGTTTTAGAAAATATCCCAGCGCCCTTGATTCCTACCTTGATCATTCGGAATTTCTGAAATATCATCGTCTACACTTTTATGACCATCTTTTTGAAATAGACAAAAGAGACTATACTTCTTGGGCAGTAGGATTGCAGCATGCTGGATATTCTACTACTAATTATTATGGACGTAGTTTGATTCATTTAATCGAAAAATATGAACTCTATGGCTTGGATGATTCAAGCAAAGGTTGGAGAATTCCAAAAGAACAAAGAGCCAATCTTTCTTCCAAAGCCAAAGAAGTACTGGCAATAAAAATTCAGGCTGTAAGTACCAATAAGTCTGCCGATGTCAGACCAGGTAAAACCAACCAAGTAGCCTCAAATCAACGAATTGTTCCAATTGAGGAATTGCCCAAAACCAAAGTGCATACGGTCAAGCAAAATGAAACCATGGAATCTATTGCTAATTTGTATTCAATAGATATTCAGAAGCTCTATGATAATAATAAACTTTTTTTTGGTGCCCAACCTGCTGTGGGAGCTATCATTTATTTGAATGCTGAATCGCCTTCAGCTGTTCCAACGAAAAAAGTTGAATACGAAAAATAGGTTCGATAAGAGCAGCTCAGAAAAAAAAGATACATTTTAGAATAAAGTCAATTTCATTTTTATTGTGAAATTTATGTTCATAGAGTTGAAATTTTATGAAATATTGATCCTGCGTTGATCAAGTATTGATCAATAAAAGATTACCTTGTTCAAGTTTTTGTAGTGAAATAGATTGGCATCAACTATTGCTTTTCACCTGATTGTTCAGTCGTTTTTCGATTCCAATTGCTAAGAAACAATGGAAAAATGTTACTGAAAATTCTCAGGAATATGTATTTTTATAGGCTGCTGCTTAATAACGGCACAATACTTCAAGACTAAGATTATGTTTAAACAACTCAACTTCCTGTTATATTCAGGCTTAATAGGCCTATTCTTATCTAGTCAATTCATTTCAGCCCAACCTGTTTCTAAAGATCAGTTGGCGATTGAATATGTTGATAAATTTAAGGACTTTGCTGTCGATGAAATGCACAGATCAGGAATCCCAGCAAGCATCACCCTCGCTCAAGGATTATTGGAATCAGATTATGGGAGAAGTCGTTTAGCGGTTCTAGCTAATAATCATTTTGGTTTGAAATGTCACAATACTTGGGATGGCGAAACCATACTGCACGATGATGATGCACTCCAAGAATGCTTCCGAAAATTCCCTTCAGTATATGATTCTTACCAAAATCATTCTAAGATTTTAAAGAAAAAAAGATATCAATTTCTCTATAGCATTGATAGAAAAGATTATCAAGCTTGGTCGCATGGTTTGAGAAAGGCTGGTTATGCCACCGATCCATATTATGGTTACAAACTAATCAGACTAATAGAATCTTACTCTTTATATGTATATGATTACATGGAGTACATTCCGCCTCATATGAGGAATTCCAACAAGGAGGTTTATGTTTATCATCCGCCTAAAAGAAAAGTTTATTACGAATTGGCTTCTCTTAACAGCCGCAGTGTAGAAAGCATCGATGATTCAGGCTTTTACACAGTGTTGCCAAAAAGAAGTCATAAAATAGGTAAACTACCTCTACAAAAGCCTCGCAAAGTCAATGGGAAAGAAGTTGTAAAATATTCAATAGAAGTATGGCCTGTTCAGGTTTCTGAGATTTATAATGTGAGTTTGGAAGAATTGATTCGCTTAAATGATCTTGAACACAATCAATTGATTCCTCCTTTTACAAATATCTTTTTAGAAGAACGAAAAAGAAAGGGAAGTTCAAAACGTGAACATCACATTGTTCGTGTTGGCGATGATATGCGTAAAATAGCATTAAGCCATGGTATACAATTGTCTTCTTTGTATGGATTGAATAGAATGAAAGTTGGTACTGAAGCTGTTCCAGGCGAAGTACTTTATTTAAGATCAAAAGCTCCCTATGTTCCTCGTTTATATACACCACTTAAAGAGCACAAGGAAAGTCCCTCAGAAATAAAAGAATTGGATCCTTTACATTTCGTCAATGACAGTAGAATTAAATATGCTGCTAAAAATGAGGACAAAAAAGAATCAAGGTCTAATTCCAGGTCTAAGAATGAGCCAGCAAAACATCCTGCAATTGTTGAATACAAGCAAGAAGAGTTTGTTGTTTACCATGCACCAGCAAAAGGCCGTGCTAATCCGCCAAAAGAGCCTAAGGTTGAAAGTAAAATGGTCAATAGAACAGTCGATAAATTTGATTCTAGTAAAACTGCTGAACAAACAAGTTCGAAGCAAACATTGGTTTACGATCCAGTATCTCGCGTTTATACAGCAAATAAGCCTGTTAGTAATTCTGATTATAGAATCAAAAGTGTTTCACACAAGAACAATTTGAAGCCTTCAATTGTTAAAACGACATCTGACACAAGAGTTGTTAGAGTTGTAGAGCCAAGTTCAGTAGAAATTTCAAGAACCACGAATAGTGTTAAAACCCACCAGGTTAAAACAGGAGAGAACCTATACAGAATCTCCTTGAAGTATGGATTAACCGTTCTTGAATTGAAGTCATTGAACAATTTAAAATCTGATAAAATTAGAGTCGGAATGAATTTAAAGATAAGAAAGTAGTTAACTGTCTTAAATTCCAAACAACATTTTACAAGGCTTTATAAATATGATTTTGTTGAAATTTGAATAAAATTTCATAGAAATAAAAAAGTTTATTTTTTTTAATACATAATTGGATAAGGGGCTGACTTTCAGCCCCTTATTTTGTTTTTATAGCCTTTCTGTCTTGCCGCATTCTCCACATTTGAGAACTTAATTTTGGGTAAAATTTTCCTTTTGGCACAGTACTTGCCTTATGGATGATACCAAGCTTATTTAATTTTTCAAATTTAAAATTCAAGACAATGCGCCAATTCACGAATACCACGGTATCTCTATTCTGTATCTTAATGCTATTAGTAATTAGCATGGATGCTAAAGCAGCAAATCAAACCAATTACGATCCAAACGCCAAAATCTATAACACAGTAGCTGATTATATTTTTGACTACAAAGACATGGCGATTAGCGAAATGCATCGCGTAAAAGTTCCAGCCAGTATTACATTGGCTCAAGCGATTCTCGAATCACAATACGGGAATAGTTATCTAGCGAACGAAGGCAACAATCATTTTGGTATCAAATGCCACAAGAGTTGGAATGGTAGAAAAGTTTACCGTGATGACGATGAAGAAAATGAATGCTTTAGGGCTTATCCTTCTGATTACTCTTCATTTCAAGATCATTCAGAGTTTTTATTAAGAAGTCGTTATGCTGGTTTATTTAAACTTAGCTTAAATGACTACAAAGGATGGTGTAGAGGCCTTAAAAAGGCTGGATATGCAACCGATCCTACTTATGATGAGCAATTGATTAATGTTATTGAAAAATACGATTTATATCAGTTCGACATTAAAGCTGATCAACAATTAATGGCCAATGCTGGATCGAGTAATACAAGTTACTCTACCAAAGAAAATAAACCGAACAAATCAGTTTTACCTTCTTTGAATGTTTCAAAGTCAAATAAAACAAAAAGTATTTCAACAAGCAGTAATGTAAAAGAATCAAAGACGAAAAGTAAAACTGCTAAAACATTTGTACCAGCAAAATCATATGCTCCGGATCAAATGAAGAAAGGCGAGATATTTTACTACAATCATATTAAAACGGTTGTTACAACTGAAAGTGCAACACCCATTCAAATTGCAATGCTTTATGGAATCAATTTGAAGAAACTATTGAAATACAATTATTTCATCGATGGTCAGGTAGTTCCAGAAAATACCAAGGTTTACTTGCAATCAAGAAGAAATAAAGGTCCTTTCAATATTCCATCGCACAAGGTGAAAATAGGGGAGAGTATGCAAGAAATTGCACATCACTATGGAGTAAAAGAAGATAAACTTTACAAGCGCAACAATATGGAATTTGGGATGCAACCTGCACCAGGAGAAGTTATTCAGTTGAGAGATGATTCTGGACGCAGACCAGTTCTGATGACTGAAATTTATCAAGATGAAAAATATGCTAATGTGAATAAAAAGAGAACTCAACCAGTTTCACAAGAGCAGCCAGTTGTAGTAGATCAAAGCTCTGTTAAAAAAGAGTCTTACATTCCTGAAGAATTTAAAAAGGGGAATACCAATATCAACCAATCAGTTAAGCCTGTTATCAAAACAGATGCTGCTGCGAAATCAACAACAGTTCAAAAAAATGCAAGTGTTCCAGTACCAAACAAGCCTAAGACCAATGCTGTAAAAACATACAACTATGCAGCTGAGAAAAAGGTAACCGAAAAGCAGACTTTCTTCGACCAAAGCGAAGTCGTTACAAACAACAATGTGCAAAGACCTGTCAATACCAAAAAGGTAGTGTCAACTTCTGAGCCATTGGGAACTACATTTTTTGATAATTCAAATTCAACTATTACCACAAGAGTAATTGAAAAGAAAACTGTTGAACCGAAAAAAACATACACCACCACTAACCTTACTGAATCGGCTAAGCCGATGAGTAACATTGATTCAAGCTCTAAGACGATATTTCACGTTGTTAAAAAAGGAGACACTCTTTATAATATCAGCAGGAAATATGGTATTGCAGTCGCAGATTTAAAGCGATTGAATAGCTTGGCTACCAACGTTATTAAATTGGATCAGAGACTGACAATTCAAACTAGATAATTGTAATCTCATAGCTAACACTAAGTCTGTGCATTTATTGCAAAGACTGAATTGTAAGTCTGATCTTAAATAACAATGGTAAAAGCCGTTTCTTTTCACAGGGAAACGGCTTTTTTTGTGCGTTTGCTTGGTTAGCATTGCTGTTGATAGGGTTTGCCGGCATTCCGACTTGCTCCTGTTGGATACAATGGTATTTCCACATGCCTGATTTTGTTAACGTATTTATAGCAAGTCAAACCCAAACCACCAGGCCCAATCCCGAATACCGAATAGCGAATACCGAATACCCGAATTAAGGTTGAAACTTCAAATACTTAATTGTTCGATTCCTTGCCAAATGCATTTTTTCATATTTGGTTTTTAAGTCGAGCAATTTTTCTTCATAACCATTTTTATAAATATGGTCATTGTCCACAATCGTTTTGCATTGATTCAATTCAAGCATTTCTTTTGTGAATTCGTACAATTCAGTACTGTCGGTTTTAAGATTGACAAAACCATTTTCCTTTAGAATATATTTGTAAATTCTAAGGAACTTGGTGTAGGTCAATCTGTTTTTTAATCTTCTGTCTGATAAAAATGGATCTGGGAATGTTATCCAGATTTCATCAATCTCTCCAGGACCAAAATAGTTTTCCAGCAATTCAATTTGAGTTCTTACAAAGGCCACATTGGCTAGTTTGTTTTCAATTGCAAATTTGGCACCTTGCCAAATTCTATTTCCTTTGATATCTATTCCGATAAAACTCTTTTCAGGAAACAGTTGAGCCATTCCAATTGTATAATCTCCATTTCCACAAGCCAGTTCTAATACGATTGGTTGATCATTTTTAAAATGAAATTCCTTCCAGCATCCTTTTGCCTTGATGGCTTCCCCTTCATGATTGATTAGGTCAATGCGGATGAGCGCTGCAGCATTCTGGTAAACATTTGGAAAGCTCGCAAGATCTGCGTATTTGCTAAGTTTGTTTTTACCCACTTGAAAAATTTTTGCAAAAATAACAATTTAGCTTAAGCTAGCAAAGGCCAATATTTGACTTTCAGCTTTGAAGGCTATTTTAAACTATTTTGTACGATTTAAACCATAAAATGTCGCACATAAATGATTAAAATTAATCAAATGCCTTCGTTGAAAAGCCTCGTTTTAGCTATGGCTAGAACTACGTTTTTCGCCTCGGCCTTGATCAATTTTATCATCATATCCAGTACGACATTTTATAATTCAATTCGTATTAAATGAATATACTTGTATGGTATAAATGAAATTTGGCATGTTGTTTTAATTCAAATTTTTGTATTCAATTGTTGGAATTGTAAACCGATTCACATCAAGCGAATTTCAAAACAATGGAGGGGTTCTCCGAAAGATTCTGGGTACCGGACGCGGTCTTGAAAACCGTTCTCTTTTAACTAAGGTGTGGGTTCGAATCCCACTCCCTCCGCTATTATAAGGAGTGGGTTCGTCGCATCGGCGAACCGCTCTCACTCCCTCCGCTTTTAACTAAGGAGTGGGTTCGATCGCATCGGCGAACCGATCCCACTCCCTTTGCTTTTTAAATATATTTTTGATGAGTAGAATTGTTCTTGGTTCATGCGAACAGAAAGGTGAAAACCAAATGTCGAAAATGTAATTTCCCATTTTGGGAATTTGTATTGTTTGTTAATTGAATATACTCATGTCCTGTAGTTTTATCAAACAATAGAAACCTTTCCAAATAAAGTCAATAAATTTCAAAACATATAAAAAGACAAAGTAGTATATAATAGATAAAGCAATTGTGAAATTTTTTCATCAGTTTACGAAACTTGAATTTAATCCAAAAAATATTCAATTTTATCTGGACAAGAGGCCGCAAGCCTGATGAAGAAGATATTGACAATCAGTTAACAAGCATGTTGAATGTGATCAGCACACTGTCTTCGGTTGGTGGCATTTTTTTTCTTGTTCTATCTCTCCTTTTTACTGATGACTACCTTTACGTAGGAATCAATGGCTTCATTGCGCTTGATTTTTCTCTGATTTTAGTATTTCATCATTTTGGATTGGTGAACTTAGCCCGATTGCATTTTGGTTTTATTATTCCTCTATGGTATGTCTTTTCTATAATTGCGATTGGTGGAAATTTTGGCCAAAGCATTGTGGGAGCTACTGAAATTTTAATCAGTTATTTACTTTTCCACAAGAGACCAAAGTTTAGAAATTTTGTTCTGTTCTATAATTTCTTATTGTATGCACTCCCAACTATTTATGTAACCTTCTATGGTCCAATATTTGGGCTTAGAGATTATCCCTTGGATGAGCTTTTTGTTTTTACTGTTTGCTTGGGGTGGATATTTTTAATGATCAGCATTTATGAAATGCGAAAAGAAATTTATATTAAAAATTTATTGGATAAAAACCGTGAATTGACTAGAAAGACCAATGAGCTTGAACGGTTCAATTATATTGCTTCTCATGATTTGAAATCTCCTGTTCGTAATATCCTCAATTTCCTTGGTTTGATTCGTAGGGATTATGATAAAATGCATTTCGATAAAATTGATGAGTATCTAGACTTTACCCATAAAAGTGCTACTCAATTAAACGAGCTAATTGAGGGGGTCTTGGAAATTTCAACTGTGGACAATGATACAGGAAATTTTGAACCTATTGATCTTAACAAGGTGTTGGATAAAGTGCTGTTGAATCTTAACAGGGAGATAAAAGAGAAAAATGTTAAAGTAATAAGTGGATTTTTGCCATACTTTGTAGGCTCTGAAACTGACTTTATTATTGTATTCCAAAACTTGATTCAAAATGGATTGAAATACAATACATCAGAATATCCTGTTATAGAAATAAATGCAAAAAAAGCAAATGGTTTTTTAAGCATTAAAGTCAAGGACAATGGAATCGGTATAGCAAAAGAAAATCAAAAAAGCATCTTTCAATTTTTTAAAAGACTGCACAATTCTACGGAGTACAAGGGAACAGGATTGGGACTCGGTTTATGCGTTAAAATCATAGAAAAGTACAAGGGAGAAATAACAATCAAATCTGAATTAGGAAAATATTCTGAATTCACTGTTAGCTTGCCTTTAGAAGTTTTAGAAGAACAGTATTAACTATTTTTGCTTTATTAGTCTATTTTAGTTGTTTTCATTAAGTCAATGACTTCTTGGTAAGCCTTGACCATTCCTATTTCAAGGTTTTTCATATCCGAACCTAGTATTTCAATCAATATTGCAAAATCAATCAGTTTGGTTTCTGCATTGATGTTGAGCAGTTTATCACCTATGGATTGAGAGAAGCGGTGATATTCGTCTTGATAGAATTTTAGTTTTGAGATTTTTGTAAGCAATTCGATGGGAATGTTTTCGAATATTCCACCATAATTACCTGATTGGAAAACGGAATTTTCGCCAGGAGCCAGCCCAAGTCCTTTCCATTGTTTAACCATTGAGAAACCACCTATTTCCATCAAAGGTTTACTCAGTTCCGCTTTACTTAGATTATTAAACAAGCTGTCTCCCACCGATTCTAATTTGGTATGATAAGGGATAGACTTTTCGATTTTTGATTTATTGCTTTCAAATTCAACAATCAAATTTTTTATAAAATTTTTAGTTCTTTGATGATCCTGCCTATTCTGATTCCAGTTGCCAGCCATGATGCCTAAGAAAACTGATAAAAAGATCATAACTGATTGTAAGACTATTTCCTTTTTCATAATCAGAGGGGATTTGAATTGACGACTAGACCTATCGAATCTTTGGTCTATAGATTAGATTTTATCGAAGTGCCGACCAGACTTAAGATTTTTTGAAAAATGCAAAGCATTGTATTGTTAAAAATTGTATCGTTAAAATATTTACAGTCCATCGGATTCTGATTTCTAAAATCTGTTATCTAGCATCTGTTGTCTAGTTGTAATCAAGCAAATTTCAGACACCACCTATTAGAGCTTTACGCAGTACGATATTTCCGTAATGCATTGCATTCTAATAGGTAGCGTCTAAATTCTGAATTGATCTTATTTTAAATCAATAACTGAAGTTATTAAGGTTAGTCTTTTACCTTCTTTTGGATCATATCCTTCCAATCTAGCAAGAACAGAAACTTTTTCTGGCCATGACGACTTGGTGTTGTATTCAATGGTCTGAACATTGGTCATGTCCATCGAAAATTCTTCCATTTCTTTCTTTTGTTTTTCCATGGTGCTGTCTTCTACTCCCATGGTTTCCCCCATAGACATCATCAAGCCTTTGATCATTTTAACAAATTCAGACATGTCTAGAATGACTTCTTGCTCTATTTTGGCCATTCCAGATTTTTCATCAAGTGATTCCAATTTTAATTTAGTTAATGATCCAATCTGCATACTAGGATTCAACGGATTTTCTGTAGACTCTTCTATTTCTATTGTTTTTCCTATTGTGTATTCATGGCTAAAAGGAATGAAAAGAAATCCATACTCCGTTTCAATGCTTCCCAATAAACTTTCTTCAGATTCGTAAAGAGATTCAAAAGGAGTCAGCATTAAATCTAAGTAGCCTGCGACATCAGGATCTTCTTTAACTAAGATTTCTCCAATTTTACCAATTCCTTCTTCGTACATTTTTTTGTGCTCTTCCCAATTTTCCAATGTCCTTTCACCAGTTTTTTTATCTACTTTGATGATTACTGGAAGTTGGGCATATTCAGGAAGTGCTTCTTCTATGTTTTCACTCATTTCTCTGGCTGAAGCCATTGCCAAATTGGCTTGTAGAATTTGCATTGTTACAGATTCTTTGGAATCAGCGAGAATGGTGAAAACCGCAGTAGCCGTATCACTCTCTTCCTTATTCAATTCGCCTTCAATATAGTCTTGCTCTATCAGAATCCTGGTCATGGTTTTGGTTTCCCCTTTTTTCCAATTTGGAACAAATTGATGCGTTTGAGCAAAAATACTTAGGCTAAAGAAAGAGAGAAATAGGATTAATATTGGTTTATTCATTTAATTGGTTTTTGCGATTCTGACCCCACATATAAAAATGTATATATGTATTAAGTGTTATTAATTAACATAAAAATTTATTTCACTTAAAATTTGAGCTTAGAAAACGTGTTATTTTATAAGTATATGTATTTTATTATTGTAAATAAGCTTAGTAATTCAGCTTAAGATAGTTATTTATTTTCAAATTGGTGATTGATTAAATTCAATCTCAAAAGTATTAAGACTGTATTAAAAAACCATCGTTTAAAATTGAATTAATTTAGTCATTGCTTGTTGAGAGGATAGGGGGGAGAAGGCTTGCTATCTAGATTTTACGAAGCATCTAGTGAAAAGAGGGCTAAACTTCTATTCCATAAACAAAGACGGGCATCCCCTCAAAGACAGCTTCGTAAAGGACCTCCATCCCATTTTTTTTGGCAACATTCATCGATGCGGTATTTTCCTTATGAATGATCGAAACATAGCGCTTTGCAACTTGATTAGCGATTCCAAAGCTCTTTATTTGCTGTGCCATTTCAGTACCAAAGCCTTTGCCCCAATATTTGGGGAGCAATGAATAGGCGACTTCATATTCTTTGCGGCAAGCGTCCTTGTGAAAGTCAAGGTTGAGTGAGTCGTCCTTTTGTTCCTTTATTTCACGTGGAAAAAGTCCTGCCATGCCTATGAAAGTATTGCTTGCTTTTTCTATGACAGCAAGGTGGCCTTGAAAAGGAGATTCATACCTTTTTAATTGTTTTTCTACCCAGTTCCTTGCTTGAGTTTTAAAATTTAGATCAAGCTGGATTCCCATATAAGCTAGTCGGTCATTGTTTATAAAGAAGGGTTCCCAACTAGGAATGTCTTCGAGCGTCAATTTTCGATACACTAGACGCTTTGATTCTTGATTGAAATAATTTTGTGCCGTTCCCATTTGCTTAGCTTCAGTCTTTATTTATTGTTGTTTCATTTCCGTAAAATACCACCCAGGTACTGAAATCTTCTGTGAAATTTAAAAACCTGTGTTCTTCCTGTGCTTTTACAAAAAGGACATCGTTTTCTTTGAAGGGAACGATCTTACCTTCCAGATAAAATTCACCTGAGCCGCTGCTGATGAAATAGATTTCATCTCTGGAGTGAGGTGTTTGGTGATCGACTTTGTTAGGTTGATAAATCTCTATTTCAAGGTCAGCAAATTTCATTAAATTAATGAAAGGTGAATGGTGGTCCTTTAATTTTTGAAGGGCAGAATCTTTAGAAAATTGAAATTCATTGGCTTTTCGATTGGGTTCTGTAGTTTCAAAAATTTGATGGAGGTGATGATCCATGTGATCAACGTAGTCGGTGATTAACCAGTGAAGGCTTTTCATTCCATCCTTGCCTAAACTTGGTTTGTAAATAAATTCTTTTGCTAGTGTTTCTTGCGTGAAATGGAGAATGGTTTTGCAAATTTGGCGATTCATGGCTTGCCATAAGTTTACAATTTCATAAAGATCGCTGCTTTGATATTGGTTGAGGATTACTTCTTCATCTCCATAATATGTTTTGTAAGTATAAAGTTCTGGCTGATTGGCAATTTGGGTGAATCGGTTGAGGTTGAATCTTGCAGAATCTATCAGATGACCGAGAATTTCTTTTTTCGACCATTTATTGGGAGCTGACTTTTTTAAAAGTTCGGTTTCAGGACAATTGAAAATTTGGTTTCGAACTTTTAGAATATTGGACTGAATTCTTTTTGCTTCTTTTTCCATTTTAAAGTTTTTTATCTGGCCAATGATCATTTGGCTAGGAATCAAGTGATGATTGAAGAACAGAAGAAAAGAAATTTTGGTTCAGTTACAGGACAAATGAATCAGTGGTATATCCAATTCTAGTGGCTTATACCAATGAATAGAATTGACTATCGAATGATGAATACTTTCTTTATTAAATCTCTATCAGGAACTTTGCGAATTTCAAACTCTTCCATCATTTTACCGTCATCGTATTTCACTCGATGCTTCTCTAATTTTATTCTACCATCCCCACTTTTGATGATTAATAATTTTGCTTCAGCCTTGTTGTAACAGCCCGCTGATCCTGGATTGATGTATCGTTTTACTCCTGATTCATCCGTGCTTTGATGGGTATGACCGTATAGAACAAGATTGGCATCGACATTGTCAAATAATTTATCCAGTTGTTTGGCTTCGTGTTTTTTTAAGAAACCTTTTAGCTTATTTTTTTTATGATCATTGGTTGTTAATCCATAATGCCTGCAGTCTATTTTGAAATTTCCTTCAAGGTGAATTTTAAGAAACCAAGGCCATTTTTGAAATTCCTTTTTTAGATTTTTCCCTAATTGTTTGTGAACCCATTGATGGTGTTTGTATTCTCCGCTCTTCATGTAATTGGGGACCTTTTTTATTCCATGTGCGTACCATTCGTCGTGATTGCCCATGATGAAAGACATGTTTTTTTGTGCCAGGGCCAGCTCAGCGCATTCTCTAGGGTAGGGGCCCATTCCAATTAGATCACCCAAGTGAACCACCGCATCACAATGCTGTTTTTTGAAGAATTCGATGGATTTTTCCAAGGCAGGAAGATTTGCGTGAATGTCTGTGAATATTCCAATGATCATGTGTATCGAATGATTTTATGATTAAATGCGAATAAGATTAAATGATTTCTTACTATTTTAAGCAGTAAATGCCTAAATTAATTATGGTTTAAAAAAGATACGAATTAAGTATGAAAAAAACATTTTATTTTCTAGTCATTGGTTGTTTAATTCAGTTATTGGCTTTCCTATTATTTTGTACAAACTTAGAGTATTTCGGTTCTGGAAGTTGGTTGAATTCTGAGTTTGTCTTTACCTTAGTCTTGGTATTCATTGTTCTTTTTTTTGTCTTTTTAATTGTATTGATTTCTAGGAGGAAAAGATATTTGACTAATAATAAAATGCAAACTCTAAAGACGAGAAGGGATATTCGAAAATTGTATTTTATAAGTTTAGCACTAATGTTGTTTTATTATATAATTGCACATGAGTTTCTTGTCTTGGAATTATTGCTTTACTGCGCTATTATTTTCATTTTTCTAATGATTAAGAAAAGTATAATACTTGATTATAAATCCTATAAAAAACGTCTTATTGATTCATTGTCCTTTTCCTGTTTTAGAAGTTATTAAAAGTATAGATGTTCAATCATTTAATTTTATTGACCCCTTGGAATCAGCATTAGTACTTTTGCCTAAAATACTATCTAAAGCTATCTTGACTTTCCCAGTTCTTACTCTTATATCAATTCTTGTTTCTTTGACAAGATTGAACCATGATTCAAATGACGTATAAAACTGAAAGTGAGGTGCAAAATGATTAGAATAAAATTTAGCAAGGTGATTTAGCGCATCTTGTATTGTCCTGTCAAGTTTAGAAAGGGTTTTTCTATTTCAACATGCCTGCAATAAATGCGGTAGTCCAAGCAGCTTGGAAATTGTAACCTCCTGTTATTCCATCAATGTCCAGAACTTCTCCTGCAAAATACAGATTGGGGCAAGAAAGACTTTCCATGGTTTTAAAGTTAATGGATTCCAGACTTATTCCTCCGCAGGTAACAAATTCCTCTTTAAAGGTGGTTTTGCCTTTAACCGAATATACATCATTAGATAAGATGTTTACAATTTTATTCAAACCTTTTTTACCGAGCTCTTCCCATTTTTTATCTTTATTAAGCCCTCGTTTCTCAAGCAAGAACAACCAAAGACGTTCTCGTATTTTGTAGGGTTTGACAGAGGATATTTTTTTCTTATTGTGTTCCAATGAAATTTCATTCAACTTTTGGTAGATCAGTTCATTGTTGTTTTCGTTGACCCAATTTACTTGTGCTTTGAATTCGTAGTTGCGCTCTTTTAGCATTCTTGCTCCGAAGGCCGATAGCTTTAGAATAGCAGGGCCGCTCATTCCCCAATGTGTTATTAGTAAAGGTCCATCAGATTTGAGCTTGGTTCCTTGAATACTGACAGCGGCATTTTCTGCGACTACACCCATCAATTTTATAATGGGTTCATTTGGCATATTAAAAGTGAATAAGGAAGGCGATGGGTCTATGATTTCATGACCAAGCTCGGCTAACCAATCAAATCCACTTCTTTTTGGTGAGCCACCAGTCGCAACAATTACTTTGTCAAATTCCTCAATCTTGTCTCCCTTTAGAGTGAGATTTATTTTATTGTCTTTGGCTTTGATGCCATTTATTCCGGTTTGCATTCTAATTTGAATGTTCAATGTTCTGGTCTGTTCCAGAAGACAGTCGATGATGCTTTGCGAATCATTCGAGATTGGAAAGACTCGATTGTCTGGCTCTGTTTTTAGCGGAACATTCCTTTCTTCAAACCATTTCCAAGTATCTTTGTTGTCAAATACCTTAAAAGCCTTTTTTAACTTTGCTGCTCCTCTTGGATAGCCTTCTGACAAGGTTTTTACATTCTTGCATCCATTGGTTACATTGCATCTTCCTCCTCCTGATATTTTTACTTTGGATAAAATTTTCAGAGATTTTTCGAATATTTGAACTTCAGAATCTGGATAATTTGCTTTAGCGTTTATAGCTGAAAAGAAACCCGCTGCCCCTCCTCCAATAATTGCGATTTTCATTTTGTGATTTCCTTTCTGTTGATGAATGTTGGTGTTAGCCATCAGTAGGTGTTAAGTCGACTGATAACTATGTGTTTTATTGTTTTATTAGTTTTCGTGAAATGCTGTCCTGCCCAGAGGTGAATTTCACGAAAAAAAGACTTTTTGAAAGTCCGCTTATTTTTAATTTTTTCTCAATCTGTTTTTTGCTCCAAATAATTTTGCCATTTTCCAATAGTTGTGCACAAGCAGTGGCGGTAAACAATTTGGAAATAGAAGCTACTGTAAAAAGAGTTTCAAGGCCAACAGGAGCGTTGGTTTCAAAATTGGCTATCCCGTAATCTCCATTCCAAATGACTTGATTTTCTTTTACAATGCAAGTGGACAAGCCTGGAAAGTTTTTTGAGCTCATTTCTGAAAGAATAAACTGATCCAGTTCGGCTCCTAAGGCTTCGTTACTGAGTTGACCCCTAGTAGAAATTGATAAAAACAGACAAAGGAAAAAGAGTGATTTTTTGTACATGTTAATTGGCATGTTGGCTACAATACTTTTTAAAAATAGGGATTTTTTTAGACTAATGAGACAGCGATTGCCATCTCTTTTGTCAGTAGTTGGATGAAATTTTAGGAGAAAACGAAAAAATGTGCTATAGTCACTTGGTGACTAGTAAGAAAAAAAAGGGAAAAAACAACTTTTTGCTTTAAAACCTGTTTTAGACACATATTTATAGTACAAAAATTTTGTAACGCAAAAACCTTTCTATGAAAACCTTGGCTTTGATTTTGTTATTTAGTGTTGGATTAAACTTGGGGACAGAATCTATTACTTTGTCTTTGAGAAACTCAAGTCCCAATAGTATTCCATTGGTTATACCTGGTGTTATGAATCCTAATTTGAGTCCATTTTCTAAAAGTGGCGTTAATTTAAAAGTGGGGCAAAAAGTTTATTTCAAAAAGGGGCGCAAAAAACATTTGTTGTTTGTCGCTTCGGAACAGCAAGATGGAGCAACAATTTTTGTTAACAAATTGATCAAGAAAAGGAAGAGAGAATTGGGTTTGAATTAGAGCTTTAAAGCCTTGAAAAACGATTGGTTTTTTGAATCTGATAGCCATTGAAAATTAGAGATTATAATTTGGTTCCTATGTTGATTGGACCTTATTGTTCAATTGAATCTTGGAGAATGGAAGCGTGTTGGTTAAGACTTGGTCGGAGTTCTTTTGAGATCTTGAAAACAAAAGTTGAACCCTTTCCTTCCTCAGATTTTACATAAATATCACCTTTATGCAAATTAATAACCTTTTGACAGGTTGCTAATCCGATACCAGAACCTTCATAGTCTTTGGTGGAAGATGCTCTGCTGAACATGTTGAATACATTTTTTTGGTTTTCTTTTGAAATGCCTATTCCATTATCAGTTATTCGGAATTGATAAAATTTTTCAGTTTCAGAAGCCTCAATTTTGATTACAGGAATATTATTTTTGCTTGAAAATTTTATTCCATTGGAAATAATGTTTTGAAACAATTGCTGTATTTTTTGACGATCAACAACCATTGATTTGTGCAATTTTCCAATTTCAATTTTCGCATTTGTTTGATTGATTTGCTCCTGTAAATTAAACAAAACTTGCTCAATCAATTCTTCTGTTTTGTAATGAGCAAATTTACTTTCTTTGTTTTCTGCCAATGAATAATCCAAAAGATCTGTTATTAATTCATGCATGTTTTTACTTCCTGATTTTATGAAATTTAAAATCTGAAGATCTTCTGTATCGAGGAGCGGTGCAATTTTTTGGCTCAGAATTTCAGCAAATGACATTATGGTTCTAGCAGGTGCTTTTAAATCGTGGGAAGCAACATAGGCGAAGTTTTTTAACTCGGAATTTTTTTGCTCCAGCTCCTGGTTTTTATTGTCGATCAAGGACTTTGATTCTTCTAATTCTGAATTGATTTTGGTCAATTCTGTATTATGGTCTTTGATTTTGTTGTTGAGCTCCTTTCTCAATCGATTCTCTTTTCTCGAAGCGTAAAACATGGCTAGAATTCCCAAACTAGTTAAGATGAAGAAAATTAGAAGGAGGTTTCTCTTTTGGATTTTCACTTCATTTTCGGCCTTGTTGTCCTTTAGAATTTCATTTTCATTGATTTTTTTACTTAAACTGATTGATTTGTTGATTTTGTTTTCTGTTTCAATTTTTTTGAGGCCCTCTTTAAGTTGGTAGGTCTTTGCCAACTTTTTGTAAAGTTCTTTTATTTTTTCCGTTTCTCCATCCGCCTGATAGAGGTCAATCAGTTTGTTATTGATGTATTCAATTCCTTGTAATTCTGGGTTAACAAAATTCTCAATGGCTTTTTCATAATTTGCTTTTGTCTGGTCAATATCCCCTAAAGCTTGGTAAGATTCTGCTAAACCAGTGTAAACATCGAAAAGGCCAATTTTAACTTCAGCTTTATCGCTCATTTCCAGAGATTTTTTCAGATGCTCTATCCTTTTGTCGATCTTGTTTTCTTTTTGATAAATTTGAGCAATGAATAAATTGACGTAATAAAGTCCCTTGGGATGATCTATTTCTTCCCATTTCTTTTTTGCTAGATAAGCATACTCAAGTGCCTTTTCCCTGTTGTTTTCTAGTAGAAATAATCTTGAAAGATTTTGAAGTGAATAACCCGTTAATAGTCCAACATTAACTTTTTTGCTTGCTTGATAAGCTGCGGTTAAATGAAATTTAGCTTTTTCCAAGTTGCCTAATTCAAGGTGGGCAAGCCCTAAATTTAATCCCGCATCAGCAATCATGCTGTCATTTTTTAATTGAATGCTTAGGTTTTTGCTTGTTTCAAAGTAAAAAGCAGCAGATTCAAAATCCTTTTCGATGGTATAGATAAGTCCGAGGTATAACTGGTTAACAGCCAATAGTTTTTTAGATTCTAAACTTTTATCTACGATAGAGGCTTCTGCCTCAAATAGTAACTTGGTTGCTTGGATTATTTCATTCTCGTTGTAAAGTTCAAATGCTAAGAGATTCAATGCCTTCGCAATGTTGGGGCAATCATTTTTTTTATAGGATTGGTAAATCTGTTTGGAAAGCGGCAAAGTCTTTGCTTCGTCCAAAAGGTTGTTTTGATAGATGTAGTCTATCTTCTGGCTTAGGGAATCACAAATATTGCCATCACTTTCTTGTCCAAGAATGGTGTTAAAATTTGCCAGAAAGCAAATGATGGATAAGTATAAATACCTCTGCATAATAGGATAAGTATATAATATCTTTTACGGATTTCTGAGGCTTATGTTCTCAAAAATAGGCAATGATAAGCGTAATATTTTATAAGGAAAATGGATTGATTAAAAATGCGAACCTATTCGCAATCAATTACAAATCAAATGAATAGTTATAGAGTGACTATTCTTAAGGAAGTTGGTTTCAAGAATTGAATTACTAAGTTAATGGTTTTAAATATATATAATTTGAAATTTGATTAAAATGTAAAATGTTTCTAGGTGAAATTTCATTTGAAGCGGAGTCCATGACAAAGGATTGCATGTCGATTGCCAAAATTGTCATTTTAATTAAACAATCGACTTTTTTGGTCTTTTTTCAGTAAAGTTTGCTTGGGATCAAGAAGATTTTTTCCTGTGGGTGAAATGACAAAGTGGAGTGAATGTGTTTTGAAGTGATGATGGGTCTAACATTCAAGTTGTGTACGCGACATTTCGGGAAAGCATGGGTTTACAAAGAAAAGGGGAATAAAATGATTTTCATTTTATTCCCCTTTTCTTAAGTATTTGATAGCAAGAAATTCGGCAGTATTTTTCACTTCCGAATGCTTGCTTTCAGTTTAGTTTATCTCCATTCAGCAGGCAATTTTTCTCCTGGTTCAAGTCCCATCCATTGAAGGTGAGTTATGTACCAGCGACCTTGGTCTTTTAGAAGTTGGATGCTGTTGATTCCTTCTTGTTGCATTTCCATTGGGCCTGAAATTTTGATTACATAAGAAGAAAAGACATTGGCCATGTTTTCGAAAATCTGAACATTGTTTTTGATGGCAGATTCAGTAAAGTTTACTTGCTGGAAGATTGGCCCAGATCTTTCGATGTAGTCCTCAACTTTCATTGCAGTATAAACTTGTTGTCCGTCTTGGTCCATTTCAACTGTATTCATAGTCGCCCCATCTTTAAAAAGAGAGCGCATTCTATTCCAATCTCTTGGGCCAGCAGGTCCAGAAATTACATCATACATTGCATCAATAATTGCATCAATTGATTTTACATCTTCAGGATTTGCTTGGATTGGGCGAAACTTCTTGAGTTCTCCCATGTCTTTTGCTTTTAACCATGCTTTCTGAATTTTTGCTTGCTTAGGTTTGAGGTCTTCCTCCATTTCAAGCTTGTGCTTTGCCTTAGACTTTACTTTTCTTGTTGTCGTCTCCAAAGTCATTTCTTCATACTCGCCATCGGCATCAGGTCTGAATATATTGATTTTAAAAGGCTCACCAACTTTCATTTTCTTTTTTACATCGTCTGCATAAGTTCTCAATCCAGCCATCCCAGGTACTGGAATGTTGTTTACCGACGAAATTTCATCACCAATTTTGTAATTTAATTCTTCACCAAAATCGTTCAGGTTTTCAAGTCCTCTAACAACCAAACGATTGGTTTCTGGATTGAAGCCCAAAGCGATATTTCCGAAGCTGAAATTTTCTACATCTTTTTCAGGAACATATTTTACCCCAGCCTTTGCAAATATTTTTTTGTAAGGGAGAGGTGTTGGGCCACCAACATGCTTGTCAAGGAATTTGCCTATTTCAGGATAAGTCAATTCTTCAATGACCTTGAATAGGTTCTCATCTTGGAATGGTTTTTCCTGTCCGTATTTTTTTGTTAAATCTCTAACTAATTTTTGAAGATTGTATTCGCCATCGGAAAGGTCAAGCAATAAAACATCCAGGCACATGCCGATCAATGCTCCTTTTTGGTAGACATTCCCATACTGGTCTTCATGCTCTCCTGCAGCCAAAACACTCATTTTTGTAAATGGTAATTTGTCATTGTACATCGTAGCAGCAGCAACGATTTTTTCCTCCAACATATCAAGGTACTGTCTTTCAGAAATAAGATCATATTTTACTTGTACATGTCCTGCTGAGTATTCTGTTACTCCCTCATACAACCAAAGGTGTTGTGAAAGTTTTGGCTGGTTGAAGTCAAAGTTGTGAATTTCTTCAGAGTGCAAATTGAGTGGCGTAACGATGTGGAAAAATTCATGAGCTGCAACATCTCTTACCAATTGATTGGCTGCTTCTCCGCTTATTTCAGGCAAGAAGTAAAAAGAGGAATAACTGTGTTCCAAAGCCCCAAACATATTGGTTTGTGCATCTGTAAAGTAGAAGATGAAAGCATATTTTTCAACTGGTAATTCTCCACCCAAGTATTCTTTTTGAGCCATCAATAGTTCTTCAATTCCTTTAGACAATTCATCAGATTTGATCAAGTTGCTAGGAGAGTAAACGGAAACCAAAACATCTGTGTTGCCAACTTTAACAACGGTGAAATCTGGTTTGCAATACATCATCGGAGCATCTACTAATCTGTTGTAATTGCTGGTTTTGAAAACATCTTTTCCATTGCCACTCGAAACTGGAATCAAACCAGTTGAACCATAAAAACCATCTGGATAAAGCATTTCAACCTGATAAGGATTTTCTTTCATTTCATCGAAATAACCGAAAAAGCAATGAGTATTCAGAACAAAGTTGGTTCCTTCTTCAATATTTGAACCGCCCATAGGGTAGGGTTGTTCTTTTTCTGTATCCCAAGTATCTTCAACCCAATATTCAATCGAATGAAGTTTGTGAGATTTTTGGATCTCCCAAGTATTGTCGTTAAGTCTTTCAAATTTTAGCGCTTTTCCTTTTTTGTCGAAAGCCGCAAAACGAGAGACATATTGTCCATAATCGTTGATGGAATAAGTTCCAGGAACGATGCTAGGAAAATTGAATTTAACTGTTTTTGACTTGATCTCAGGAGTGATGAGGACTACCTTTATTTCATCATTTTCGACTACATTTAGATCAACCGTATATTTGTAATCGCTTGCAGAGCTAGATTGAGCAAAGACATTGAAGCCAAATAAGATGGTAATCAGCAGTGTTAGGGATGTAAACTTTCTCATTTATATGAATTATTTTGATGCAAAAATACGTAATTCAGGGATTTTTTGGCCTTTTTAGTAGTGTTAATGTATGGTTAATTACGATATTCAAGGGTGAAGCTCAATCTATTGAAGTCGAAGTGAAAGAATAAGTTTAGACCTTAGAGTTGGTAATTGCTTGGAAATATTTATACATAACCCAACTGTTAGGTCAAGAAGGGATGATAAGATCCTAACTATACAAACGAAAGGATCATGATTGGAAAACAAAAAAGGAACAAAAAAAGGAACAGAAAAAGTAATTTTTTTCTGTTCCTTTTAAGGTTTTATTAGCAAAATTCAATTCCGAAAACAAAGACCGAATTTCTTTGTACTATTTTTTCAATAAAATTTCCTTTGTATTGAACTTGTAAGCAGGAATTAAAAACTCTTTCATTTTCTCCCAGTTTTCGGTTGGCTCAAAATTATTTTTGTAAACCTTTTCGAAGACTATTTTTAGAATGTTGCCTTCTACTTTAGCGGAAGATTTAAAGTGGCCTGTTTCATTTTCAATATTGTTGTTTAAATCTTCCAGGCCTTCGACACTGTATCCAGCAGGCAATTCAAAATTTATTTGATAATTGTACATTCTTGGATAGTCCATACAAACAGGATAAATCCTTTTTTCGTCTTCATCGGGGCTAACTTGACCACCTACGAGTTGACCAATTTTAATTAGATAATTTGGACCAACTTTTTTTACGATGTTTTCGAGCTTGGCTTCAAAGTTGACTTCCAAATTTTGTGCTTCACCAGTTGGGCTATTCAATTCAGCAGATGGATTGATCAATTCTTGGATTTCCATATCGTAATGATTATTGGCAAAGTACTCGAGGTTTTCCTTTTGAATTTCTCTGTTGTCATCGTGGTATTGTTGAAATTTTATTTTGTCTTTTCCGCGGTGGTCTTCTGGATATCCCCACAGCTTGGTTCCGTACTTTCTGTTTTCATTCCAAATCATGTTTTGCCAATCACAAATTTGGAAAGGGTAATTTCCTATTTGGTATCCACTTAGAGTAACTTTGGTTTTTGCATGCAGTTCCTTGCTGTCTTTTAATAGACTGACGTCCGCTTTGTGATACATCGCATTTTGGACATGTTCTGAAACAGGAATTTCATATCTAGTAATTTCTAGTTTTCTTTTTTTCTCTTGCTCTCTGCCCAAAACAAATGCATTTACACCTTCCATCCCCCAAGGCAAATAGTTGTATGGTGTAAACGGATTGGGAGCTGTTATGTAAATAGGTTCTTTGAAATCCACTTTTATGACATAGAATGTTTCCTCTGTACTTAGAATGTCTTCATAAAGTCCGTTGTTTCTAGAGGAGACAATCAGTATTTGGTAAGGAATGTCTTCTGCTGATAGGAAATGCCTGATGTGACCCATTAGTTCACCGGTTCGGCTTTGCTTTGTATTGTTAAACCTGTCATAGACATAATGCATGTTCATGAATTTATGTCTTATAAATTTGAAATATTCTTGAAGATTTGCTTCTTGCGAATTTGTCGTGATGCCTTGTTTTTTTAAGTATCGCTTAAACTCTCCATATTCGTTTTGGGCATTTTTTCCTTTTTTGTAATAGCCTTGATAAACATTTTTTACTTGTTCCTCATCTAGACTACTTACTCTAAATGTTTCTCCACTTACAACTTCTTTTTTTTCCTGCGCCTTGCTTTGATAATATACAAATGCTTTTACATAAGGAGCTGAAATATATGGTTTGTGCCAAATTTGTGACTCAAGTGCCGGGACATCAGATTCTTCGATGCTGTATTTTATGGTTCTGGTTCGGTCTTTATTTTTCGTGACTTCTTCTTTTATATCAAATCCATTTTTTCCACTAGTAAACTTCACATTCCATTGATCATCGGTCAGAATGGTGTATTCGAAATTTTTAATAGGATACTTATCTTGAATTGGAAATTTATCTTTGAGAAGAAGTGGGTGTGTCAAGCTTGTATTAAAGCCTCGATAAGAATATCTGTAATAATCTAAGATGTCTCCAACTTCAAGATTTGGAATGGCTAATTTGCTGTTTCCGTCCTCGTCCACAACAAATTCTTTCTTGTCGATTATTATTTCTTTACCGTTTGGTTTTACGACCTTTATCCCGAGGTAATATTTTGCAATTTTAGGCTTTGTTTTGGTTGGTTGTTCAGAATAAATTTCAGAGAAATTTTCAACAGCAGCATCATCCAATAATTTCACCCTAATGTGAGAAAGGAAAGTCCTTTTCAAAAAAGCCGGACTGTGTTCCCTAAACTCTGTTCTAAAACTGTAGGTCAAATAAACGGCAGAATAATTATTCCATTCTTCTGGATAATCCATCCCTGAATGAACTTCGTCCTTGCTGTTCCAGGCTTTCGCTTTTGCGTGAGATTCAGTATAGTCTTTTAAATATCTGGGCGTTACTTGTGCAGATAATTGCACAATGAAAAATAGTAAAATTAATGTACTTATTGATTTTAGTGATTTAGGCACTTTCATAATAATGGTCTTTTGGGTCTAGAACTCAGGTTTGGTGGTTTATTTTTTTCTAAGCATTATCTCCTTGGAATTAAATTTAGTAGCAGGAGTTAAGAAGGCCTTCATTTTCTCCCAGTTTTCAGTTGGTTCGTAATTGTGTTTGTACATTTTCTCAAATGAAATTTTAAGAATATTTTCTTCCACTTTAGCAGAAGATTTAAAGTGGCCTGTTTCATTGTCAATGTCGTTGTTGAGTTCCTCCAAGCCATCGACTTCGTAGCCATCTGGAATTTTAAATTCTATTTGGTAATTGTACATTCTGGGGTAATCCATACAGATGGGGTAGATTCTTTTTTCATCATGGTCAGGAGTAACTTGTCCACCGACCATCTGTCCAATTTTAACGATGTAATTGGGTCCAACCTTTTTTACCATATTTTCCAGATCAAAGTCAAATTGTATTTCTAATACTTGAGATTCTTTGCTGCCGCTTTTTAATTTTGCAGAAGCTTTTTTTAATTCTTTTATTTCCAAGTCATAATGGTTGTTTGCGTATTTTTTCAAACGTTCCTTTATGTCTTTTTTTACATCCTTTTGGTATTGTTGAAATTTGATTTGATCTCCTCTTTTGTATTCATCGGGATGTCCCCATAATTTGGTTCCATATTTTTTATTTTCATCCCAAATCATTTTTTGCCAGTTACACAATCTTTCAGGATAGTTTTCTATTTGGTGGCCTGTAAGTTTAATGTTGGTATTAACTGAAATTTTCTCATGATTGTCCAGGTCTAAATCAATGGTTGAAACATGGTTCATTTTATTATTCTCAGGTTTAGAGATTGGAATTTGAAAACGTGAAACATTGATGTCGTTTCCTTCTGCGTCCACAACAAAGGCATTGGCGCCTTCCACTCTGTAGGGCAAATGATTGAATAAAGTAAATGGGTCAGGTTTGTAAAGATATACATCATTTTTCATGTTTATTTTGATGACATAATCTGTCTCTCCCACATTGATCATGTCTTCATAATGTCCAATGTCTTTATTGGCTACCACTAATATTTCATAAGGAATATCCATTGCTTGTAGTCCATATCTGATGTGTCCCATTATTAGTTCCATCTTTTCCTCTCTGAACCCCTCATTGTGAAATTGATCGTGAACATAATGCATGTTCATGAATTTATGTCTTATGAATTTGAAATATTCTTCTAGTTTTCTTTCCTTTGAAATGTTTTCTTTGTTGTTTTTCGAAAGGAATTTTTTAAATGCATTGTATTCATTTCTGGCAGCAGCATCAGGGAAATAAAATCGAGTATAAGTATCCTCTATTTCTTCTTCTTCGAGACTGGTTTTTCTGAGTATATTGGTATCAGATGGTTTTTCATATGACATGTTTTTGTAAGAATATTTTAGGTAGTTTTTTATATAAGGAGCAGATAGATATGGATTTTGCCAAATTTGAGATTCGATTGCCGGAATATCAGATTCTTTTACAGAAAAACGCAACATTTTTTTTCCTCTTTCTTTGACAATACTTTCGTTAATTTTATATCCGTTCTTACCGGTTGTAAATTGAACCTCCCAATTATTATCACAGGTTACAATGTATTCAAAGTTTTTGATTGGATATTCATCTTGAACAGGAAAACGGTCGGCTGCTACATATGTCCCATTTGTAATGCCGGAACTTGGACTTTTGTCAAATATATAATAGTCTAGAATGTCTCCGATTTCAAGATCAGGAATGGCCAATTTCATTTTACCATCCTCCTCTTCTACTGCTTCGGATTTGCTAACTTTAGTAGCTGAGCCATTTGGTTTAACTACTCGAATGCCTATGTATTTGTCTCCAAAGTTTCCGATTCCAGGTTCCATTTTATAATAAAATTCTGAAAATTTTGAAACTGCTGCATCATCCAATAATTTCACTCTGATATGAGTTAATGAACTAACAATGGCGGTATAAATTTTATTGTCTTCTATTGCTTCATGTGAGACATGATAAGTTAGAAAGATTGCCGAATATTTATTCCATTCGTCTGGGTATTCTATTTCATTGTGAACAGCTTCTTCGCTGAACCAGGTTTTTTTCTTTACATCCCTTTCTGTGTAATCGGAATAAAAATCTGGGAGCTGCCCCACTAGTTGTATCGAGCAGAGTGTAAAAATTAGTAAGCCTATAAATCGCATTGTAGAGGGAAATTATTGTTGTTTGAAAATCAAAGGCTGTTCATAAAATTCATCCAGTTTAGAATTGAAATCATTCCATGAATTGATGTTGTCAACAGAGATTTTAGCATCTGGAATTTCGACTGAAAAATTATATTCAATGGTTTGTCCATCTTCTTTGTATTTGCCATTGAATTTAAAGTCTTCATTTTGAAATGAAATGGGTTCAGGTATAGAGGACAATGTAAATCCAGATGGAATCTTTAGTTTAACGGTTATGGTCTCGAATTTTTTATAGCTCATCCAGTAATCAAATTTTCTTTCTTTTCTGAATTCTGATTGTTCATATAATTTATAGGGATCAAGATAAACATAAAGTTCTTTTCCAAATTCACTTACGTATTCATCCATTTCAATACTTCCCTTTAAAGAACCTTGGGTACTTTTATGGTCAAATCCAGCTTCTTCAATGTCTGTAATTTTAATATTGTTATCGCCATACGAGAGGAAATCAGCAATGGCTTCTTCCTTTTTATTGGACTCTGTGTATTTCACATATTGCATCAATGAGGTTTTGGCTTCACCACTGAATTTTACTTCAACATTGCCTTCTAGTTTGTTTTCTGCTCCAACTTCAAGATTGAGCTCATAAGTTCTTTTGTTCTTCTCATGGCTGCTAATTGGAATGGTTTTTAAAATGTATTTTGTTCCGTCTTCAATCAATACAGCTTGTCCTTGAATCCTTTCTGCATAACTGTCAATGTTAATGAATTCTTCAGTTGCATCAAGGTAAATAAAATCGTCTTCCCATTTAAGGGCACAGATCATGTGATTGTCAACAGCTAAAGATGGGGTTGTATAATCATAAGCCAAAGACTTGGTGCCCATCCAAGTTAGTCGGGCATCAAAGCCAGCTATGATTAGCATTTGTTTCATTAGGTTGGCCATGCCCTTACAATCTCCATACTTCTTTTTGTAAACGTTTTGGCAGTTTTCTGGTTTGAATCCTGCGATGCCATCTTCAAAAGCAATGTACCGAATGTTATTTTGAACCCAATAAAATATACTTTCTACTTTCTCTTTGTCTGATTGAGCTTCTGCGGTTAATTTTTCGACTTGTTTTCTTAATGGTTCCTTGTTGTTGCCTATTTTATCTACGAGACTGCTGTACCATCCATACAAATCATCAGTAGAGGAGAACAATGTTTTTTGCTTTCCACTTTCAGAATAAGATTCTATGTTGAAAAGAATGTGCGGGTAAATGTATGAATTTCCGGGAGCATCCTTCTCGTTTGTAAAGCTTTCTAGATTTGTCCCTGAATAGGTATAAATAACTGATTTTTTCCCATCCTCTGTTTTACTGCTAATATCGAACTCTTCAAGGTTAAATTGAAGAAGATTTACTTTCATGTCTTCAGGAATGACTATTCTAATTTTTCTTTTAAGACAAGGGTAGGGCTGCGTTAAATAAATACTCGTTAAATATCTTAGATCGTGGTATTCTTTAATGGAATAGGTTTCATGAATTTGAGCAAAATCTCTTAGATTAATCGCAGAGTATATTACCCTTACGTCGGAATGAAATATTCCATCACTATTGTAGTAATCGTCATCGGCAGGAGCTCCAGATTGGAAGGCTGTTATCTCAGATTCACCATCATAAAATTTGGTGTAATAAAATTTAACTTTATTCTGAAGAGCAATGTATTCATCATCGTATCTGACAACAGCAATTTTGCCTTTGGATCTATCTTCCTTAAACTCGATATTTATCGAAGATTCGAGGATTGCCACCTCATCATCAGGAAACAAATTACTGGCCTCTTTTGCAATTGAAAATCGATCCTGGGCCAGGGAAGAGTGGCTAAAGAAAAATAGGAGAAATATTGGAAAAACCTTGTTCATCATTTCAGGTTTAATTTTATTGGGTTAAATATTTTATATATCAAATAGGCTTTAGACAATAGACTAAATTGGTACAAAGCATGAAAAACAATATTTATGCCTTTTAGCGGATTGTAAATCTATGATCAAACCAGAGTCTAAGGTCTTTTATTCAGAATGTTTTAGAGCTATTATTACTCTAAAGGTTTTGCTAGAAGTTCATTTTTTATAGGCGGGACTATAATGTATTTGCTTGGGCAAAATGGTGATATTGAAGCTTCTTTTATTGCAAACTTTAAGATCCCAAAAATAACTATTCAATTTATTTAATCAAATATTCAAGGATAGGGTTCCCAAAATTGCAATAACAGGTTGTTTTTCAATGCTAAAATGAAAAAAATGCATGATTTTTTCAAATTATACAGCATATTAAATGGGAAAATTCTTGATCGGTAGTCGCGGACATTTGAAAACCGTTTGTTTATGGCATGTGTAACAGACTATGGTCAATCTTTTGATGAGACTTTTAATTCTGCAATTGTACTGAACTAGATTACTTATCACTAAGTATTTAATTCCAATGATGTTTGTAATGTTTCAGCCTTACAATAGCGAAGAAAGCTATGTGTTGAATTGAATTCTGCAGATAGAGGGGCGATTCCTTCATTCCATAATAAGAGAATTACGGGCCCGATAGTTAATAAACCAAAGGGAAAGCTGTGGTTTATTAATTGAATCAAAAACAAAAAGATTTTATAAAGAAAATCGGAAAAACGAGGGTTTTAGTTCTCAGAATCATGGAAGTCTGCGCGAAATTCCTGTGGACTACGGCCAACCTGAGTTTTGAAGTTTTCGTCAAATTTTTGCAACACTTGATAACCCAGTTTTTGAGAAATCTCATCCAAATTAAGCTGTGTTTCCATCAATAATTTTTTTGCTTGAAGATTGATGCGGCTTTGTAGTAATTGTCCTGCAGTATAGCCAGAAATAGATTTTACGTTCAAAGATATTTGCTCTGGATTGAGGTTCATGGATTCAGCATATAAATCCAGGTCATGCCAATCATTAAAATTTTGTTCAATCAAATCTTTAAAGCCTTTGTAAATCCATAGTGCTTGATTTTCTTCATCTATCTTTTTACAATCTGAAGAATCAAGGTTGTAACACATATTGAGAAAGAGGTTGAGCAAAGTTTCAATAGTATGTCCTGAAAGTTGACTTTGGTACGGAATTACATTCTTTAGTTCCGCAATAATTTGACTAAGTTTCGAAAAGGATTTGTCATTGAGTTTCAAAGGTGGATTATCTCCGAAAGCTTTGAAAAGGTGAATGTCAGAAATCAAGGTTTCTGGTATATCGTTTTCCAATAAAAATAATTTAGAAAAACTAAGGATTTTTCCTTTGGCTTTTGAATCTAAGTTTAAATATTTCGATTGGTAAGGTTGGATTATAAATAATTGGTTGGCTTGAAGTTGGTACGAATTGTAATCAATCATTATTGAGCCTTCCGCTTCTTCAATTAAGATTATTGTATAAACTAAATTCTCGTTTGCTTTTAAGGAATTGTTGTTCTTTATGAATTCAGTTTTATTTAAATCGGAAATAGTTATGGCATTCCAATTTTCCATGTTTTGGGGGAGTAGTGGGTGTTTCATAAATTGTGATTGGGATAAAAATGCCTCGTACATTAATTGAAAAGAAAACATCACAGATCATTTAGTGACATTGTCTTTTCAAGCATAGGTTTTATTTTTCAATGTTCCCTGTTTTTATCCAGGGAACATTGAAAAATAGTAATCAAAAAAGACTGGTTTTGCGAATTTATTTTCTTCTGTTTCTTCTATTGTTCCTAGGGCCTGATGAAGGGGCTATTCTCTTCTTTTTCAATCTGCGTACAGCATTGGTTTTAGGCCCTGGTTTGTATGATTTCTTTTTAGATGTAAATGGTGGTGGTGCTTTGTTCTCAGAAACTTCAACCACTATTGGAACACCTTCAAATTCAGTTCCATTAAGACCTTTAACTAAATCTCTCTCAACTGATGAATCAACTTCAAAGAAAGAAAACTTTTTCATAATGTCAATCTTGCCAATTTCAGCACTACTTGAGTCAAGCGCTTCATTGACGATGCCCATTAAGCGAGATGCATCTAAATCGTTTTTTGTACCAACATTGATGTACATTCTCGAAAAGCCTTCTTTTACTATTCTTGCAACAGGTTCCGATCTTCTCTCTCTTCTTTCGCCTCCATCTTGACGATCTCTGTTGTCCCTTCTATCTGAACTTCTTTCACGATCTCTGTCATAACTTCTTTCGTCTCTTCTGTCCTCTCTTCTGTCAGGACGTCTGTCGCGATCTCTACTGTCTCTACTGTCACGATCTCTGCTGTCTCTTCTATCGCGATCTCTACCTCTGTCTCGGTCCCTACTGTCTCTACTGTCACGATCTCTACCATCTCTTCTGTCACGGTCTCTTCTATCTCTTCCGTCTCTTCCGTCTCTTCTATCGCGATCTCTCCCTCTATCACGATCTCTATCTCTACCACCATCTCTTGATCTGGATGAATAGTTTATGTCTCTAGCATTTTTGTAGTAGGCAAGAAAACGGTTAAATTCAGTGGATACGAAGTGTTTGATTAACTGTTCTCTATCCAAAGATTCGAACTGTTCGTAAATAGCGGGAAGGAATGGTTCTATTTGCTTTTCATCGACTTCAACTTTTACAATTTTATCGATGAGTTTTAATAATTGTATCGAGCAAATATCTTTTCCGGTAGGAACTACTTCTTGTTTGAAAACTATTCCAGATCTTTTTTCGATGTCTCTGATTTTTCGCAATTCTCTAGAATGAACAATTGCGACAGAAATTCCATTTTTCCCAGCTCTTCCAGTTCTACCACTTCTGTGGGTATAACTTTCAGTTGTATCAGGAAGTGTGAAATTTATGACATGGGTAAGACTGTTAACATCCAATCCTCTTGCAGCTACATCTGTAGCGACAAGTACTTGTAATTGTTTGTTTCTAAAACGCTCCATCACCTTGTCTCTCTGTGCCTGAGACAAATCACCATGCAGTGAATCAGCGCTGTAGCCGTCTTGAATAAGTTTGTTTGAAATTTCTTTTGTATCTCTTCTAGTACGACAAAAAACGATGCCGTAGATATTTGGATTGATATCGGCAATTCTTTTTAAAACTTCGTATTTGTCTTTTGCTTGAACAGTGTAATAAACATGCTGTACATTTTCTGCACCCACATTAACTCTGGCAACAGAATGTTCAACAGGATCATCCATGTATTTTTTAGTAACACGAATAATGTCCTTGGACATAGTGGCAGAGAACAACAATGTTTGCTTGTCATCTGGAGTATTTTCAAGAATGGCATCTAATTCCTCCTTGAAACCCATCGTAAGCATTTCATCTGCTTCGTCAAGAATTATTCTTTCAATATTGGAAACAACTAGTTTTCCTCTATTAATCAAATCTCTGGTTCTTCCCGGAGTTCCGACAATTATTTGACCTGCTTTTCTAATAGCTCTAATTTGAGTATCAGCACTAGCTCCACCATAAACAGCCACTACACCAACTCCTTTCATGAATTTGGCATAACTTTCCAAATCTCTAGCAATCTGGAGGCAAAGTTCTCTGGTAGGGCAGAGAATAAGCGTTTGAGTCTTTTTGTTTTTAACATCAGTAAGATGAAGTGCTGGAAGTCCAAAAGCAGCGGTTTTACCCGTACCTGTCTGGGCTAGAGCAATAATATCTCTATCTGAGGTTAATAAATGGGGAATGGTTAAAGCTTGTATTGGGGTGGGTTCTACAAAGCCCATTTCGCTAATGGCCTCAAGCAGTTCCTGTTTTAAGCCGGTTTCTTCAAAAGAATTCATAAAATTTCAACTTATAATAAGCTGCAAAGGTCGCATATTTAATTGGGCTATTTGAATTAATTAGGGATTCTCTTCCTAAAAGTTTTGAAAATTGTTAAACATTATCTAAAGAAATTAGGCTTATTTGCTGCGCAAGTAAATGATTTTTAATAAAATGCGCGCATTTTAAACAAAATTCAATAAAATGGTAGGTTTTCTCAATGCTGTGTGGTTTTATATCTC
>CALBCY010000170.1 GCA_937927195.1 uncultured Chitinophagales bacterium | reverse complement strand
CACGATCCATCCGTCATCTTGGGCTTGACCCAAGATCACGCGAACCACTGGGCTGGCGTTCTAAAACAACAGGATTAATTGTTCGTCCAAGCATTATTTTAGAATTGGAAATAGGATTGAGCATTGTTATAACAAATATCTTGTATGATTTGCCCCAACCATTTTTCATCATTTGGCAACATTCCTTTTTCGACATCCTGACCAATCAGGTTGCATAAAATTCGCCTAAAATATTCATGTCTTGGAAAAGAAAGAAAGCTACGACTATCTGTAAGCATGCCTATAAATCGGCTCAACAAGCTCATGTTGGACAAGACATTTATTTGATTTTCCATTCCGTCCTTTTGGTCTAAAAACCACCAGGCAGATCCCCATTGAATTTTTCCTGCAATGCGACCGTCGTTGTAATTTCCAACCATCGTCGCAAAAACTTCATTGTCCCTAGGATTGAGATTGTAAATAATGGTTTTACTAAGTTTCCCCTCAGTATCCAAACGATTAAAAAAACGAGCAAGGCCTTCTGCTTGCGAAAAATCCCCAATCGAATCACAACCCACATCTGCTCCAACGTTGTCTAACAATCGTTGATTATTATTTCTGATTGCTCCTAAATGAAATTGCATGACCCAACTTTTGTTGTGGTACATTTTTGCTAGATGATATAAAAGGCAAGTTTGAAATTGAATGGCCTCCTCATTTGATACCATCTGTCCAGTCAAGCGTTTTTTTAAAATTTCATCCACCGCATCTTCTGTAAAATCAATGGCGTATAATTGACTTAAGCCATGATCTGCAATACGACCTCCCAAGGAATGAAAAAACTCAATTCGATTTTCTAATGCATCCAATAAATCCTGTAAATCATTAATTGGTTTATCAGAAATGGCCGCTAAGTCTTGAATCTTATTTAAGAATTCTGGATTCTCAATGACGACTAATTTGTCAGGACGAAACCCTGGAATCATCTTGCAACCCCAATCTATGTCCTTTAGTTTTCTATGATGCTCTAAACTGTCCGTTGGATCATCTGTGGTACAGACTACTTTAACTTTCATTTTTTTCAACAGACCTTGAGTGGATAAATCATTTGATTGTAACTGATCGCTTGTATTTTCATAAATCGCCTCTCCACTATTCTTAGTCAATAAATCCTTGATACCAAAATAACGCTGCAACTCTAAATGAGTCCAATGAAACAAGGGATTTCGCATTGTGTAAGGCACAGTTTCTGCCCATTTTAAAAATTTAGATTTATCAGATCCACTTCCAGTTATGTAATTTTCATCAATCCCATTGGCTCTCATGGCGCGCCATTTATAATGGTCTCCTTTTAGCCAAGCTTCTGTGATGTTGATGAATTTTTTATTATTGGCTATTTCATCAGGAGGCAAATGATTGTGATAATCGATGATTGGCATAGCTGCAGCAAAATCGTGATACAATTTTTGTGAAATACTATTTTCTAATAAAAAGTGTTCGTCTAAAAAAGCTTTCATAATTAATCTTTGAATACAAAACATTAGAATTATCGAAACGTCGACCGGACCATAATTTTTAAATTAATAAATCGTGGTGAAATTTCAATATTTTTGTTTCACCTCACAGCACAGTCAAATATCTAAGCTTAAAGTCTATTCTTGCATACTTCTTGTAATTCCCAACTCCAATCCTCTCAATTCAGCCAATCCTCTTAGGCGACCGATGGCGGAATAGCCAGGGTTCGTTTTTTTATTCAAATCATCCAACATTTTATGACCGTGGTCAGGACGCATCGGAATTGGGAGATCACGGGTTTGTTGAATTTCCACCAATGCCTTCATTACTGCATACATATCCACATCGCCCTCCAAATGATCCGCTTCATGGAAGTTGCCAAAAGCATCTCTTTTTGTGGATCGCAAATGAATGAAATTTATTCGATGCCCAAGGTTCCTCAGCATTTGTAGTAAATCATTATCTAGTCTTACTCCAAATGAACCGGTACAAAAACACAAGCCATTGTTTGGAGAATCTATTGCATTAACAATCACTTCGGCATCTTTTTCTGTGCTAAGCACTCTGGGCAAACCAAACAAAGAAAAAGGTGGATCATCTGGATGAATGGCCATTTTCACTCCTACTTCTTCGGCAACAGGAACAATTTCTTTAATGAAATGAATCAAATGCGATTGCAATTTTTTTGCATCGATGTTCTTGTAGCTATCCAATACGGATTGAAAATTTTCTAAACAATCAATGCCTTCCGTTGTTCCACCTGGCAAACCTGCTATGATGTTCTGTGTAACATTTTGTATTTCATCCTTGCTCATTTTTTGGAAGCGAATCAATGCTTCATTTTGCTCTGCTTCAGAGTAATCCCTTTCTGCCTTTGGTCTCTTTAAAATATACAATTCGAAGGCTGCAAAAACTGATTTTTCAAAACGCAAAGCCCTAGATCCATCGGCCATTTCATAGTTTAAATCAGTTCTTGTCCAATCAACTACTGGCATGAAGTTATAGGTTACAATGGGAATTTCACACTTGCCTAAATTACGAATGGATTCCTTATAATTTTCAATGTACTTTTTATAATTGCCTGTTTGACGTTTAATATCTTCATGAACAGGAATGCTTTCAACCACTGACCATTTCAAACCAGTTGCTTCTATGATTCTTTTTCTTTTTTGAATTTCATCAACTGTCCAAATTGCTCCGTTAGGAATTTGATGCAAAGCATTGACAATTCCCATTGCTCCAGCTTGTTTAATGTCTGCTAAACCAACTGGGTCATCGGGGCCATACCATCGCCATGTTTGATGTAATTTTTTCATAAAAAACAATTGTAAATTTTTTTCTGAAAAATTCAGACCCCAGAAAATGCACTAAACCCTCCATCAACTGGAACAACTATTCCTGTAATAAAAGAGGACTTATCATCGCATAGCCAAAGCAAAGTACTGATTAAATCGTCTGGCTCCCCAAACTTTTTCATGGGTGTTTGGTCAATGATGGTCTTTCCTCTTGCAGTCAATGAATCATCTTCATTGAGCAATAGCGAACGATTTTGTTTGGCAATAAAAAAGCCTGGAGCAATGGCATTGACGCGAATTCCATCACCATATTTATTGGCCAATTCTACTGCCAGCCATTGAGTATAATTATTAATCGCCGCCTTTGAAGCTGAATAACCAACTACTCTGGTCAAGGGAGCAAAAGAAGACATGGAGGATATGTTAACAATGCAACCTTTTCCTTCTTTGACCATGGGTTTGGCAAAAGCGATGGATGGAATTACTGTTCCCAGTAAGTTTAAATCTGTTACCTTTCGGAACTGATCGATGGATATATCAAAAACACTTTGCTCTGGCATCACCGTTGCACCAGACTTATTTCCACCAGCACTGTTAACCAAAATATCAACTTTGCCTGCTTTTTCTAAAACTTGATCCACAGCATTTGCAACAGATTCCTCACTCAGGACATCACAAATTACAGAGTGTATCTCTATTCCTTTTTCTTTAAAATACTTGACTACTGCATCAGCTGTTTCTTGACTTCTGTCCAAAGAAAAAACGCTAACTCCTTGCTCTGCCAATCCTTTAACAAATGCTCTCCCGAGTGTTCCACCTCCACCTGTAACAGCTGCTACTTTTCCAGTCATTCTTTTTTTATTTCTAGGTTTTTCTTTCTGTGTTTCAATTTGAATAAAGCATCAACAATTCCAAAGGTATGCAATAGAATTTATTCGATCCTATTACAACATATGTTTCATTCTCATTGTTGATTTTCTTTCCGCTTATGCAATTTAATAATTTATTTGTTTCCGAACAATTTCATTTCACAATTCAAAACAGTTATTTCATCATTGTCCAATGGCGATCTTTAAGGAGGAAGAAAATCAAACAGCCAGATTTAAAAAAGTAAGACATCTAGCATTGTCCCAAGGTATTTTATAAAATTTATAGCAAGCGTCTTTTTGCTACAAGCTTACATTTTACTCTGCTTCTTTCTTAAACAACAGTTTGTACACCTTAGCTGTAATCCAATTCCCAACAGGATAATATAAGGCAAAGAACAGTGCCATTCCTAAGCTAAAGTTTCGAATGTTAAAGAATTGATCCAATAAGTTATCTGGATAAGCGTAGGAAGATTGTAAAGCATATCCTCCAAATTCCAAAAGTCCCATGGTCACCAAACCATAAGCATATTGAGCATGAAATGGCAACTTTCGCAGCAACAAGGAAATTGGAACCATGTACAAAATATAGACCGTTATCACTTGCCACCAATAGGTGAATTTTGCGATTTCTACGACAGCCCCAAATTTATCCATGCCCATTCCCCAAGTAAAATAGATGACCACGTAGATGGCAATCAATCTTTTATCAACATTTAGTTTGTGTTTGGCGTATTGTATAAATTCATTCATTTTTTAGGCTTTGTTAAAAGTATTTTTTTGAATAGAATAAGCAGCATATTTTCCATGATGGGTGATGGAAATTGAAGTATTTAAGACTTTGCTTTTATAATACAATTTAGGAATGCCCATTTCTGTTTTTCGGATGGACAGCGCTTTTGTATTTAAAGAGTGTATAGTCGAAAAATAATTTATTATTTGTTGATAAATAAAGTTACTTTGATGCTTGCTGTCGTTTATGCCGCTTTTTTCTGCTACTTGAAATATGTGTGTATCAACATCTTCCTTGTTTATGATTGCTGTGCTGAAAATGTAATTAGCATTAAATGAAGTGTTGGTTTTTATTTTTGATTTCAGGCTTATTTTTAGCTTGCTTGTATTAATTTCAACTTGACCAGTTTTAGAATTTTCTAAGCTGCATTGAATTTTTGTGGGATTGAAAAAGCGATGTCCACCAGCTTGGATAAATACTTTATAGGCACTTTCTTTCATGCTCCATAATTGCCAGACCATTGTAAATGGATCAGTAGCAGTGTTTATAATTGCCTGCTCATGGACAGTAAATAGCTTTTGCATGAAACGTGGCCTTGTCCAATTTGTGGAACGCCTAGTTTCTTCAATATCTATGATGTCGTTTCCGACCATTATTTTTCAGCTATTTTCGTATTAATAACTTCCAAAGCAGCCTTAATATTTAGCATTTTATCCATCGATTCATTGTCTAATTCAATGTCGTATTTGTCTTCGATGTCTAAAATCACATCTACAAGATTTGCCGAATTGATCTTCAAATCATTTATAAAATCCGTATTCTCCTGCAAATTTTCAAAAGCCTCTTCATTTTGAATGTATGGTTTAACGATCGCTTTCAACTCACTTATCATTTGATTTTTATCACTCATTGTTGTTAGAATTGTTGTTAGAATTGTTCTAATTATTGAAATTTCTTAAAGATAACACAGCCATTTACATCACCAAAACCAAAACTGGCTTTTGCAACAATGTTGACTTCTTTCTCAATTAAATTTTTAGGTATTTTGTTTTCAGATATCAAGGATGAAATTTGTTCATTTACATCTTCGCAGTTAATATTTGGAAAGATGAAATTATTGTAAATTTGCAATACGCTTGCAACACTTTCTATCGCTCCAGCAGCTGACAAGCAATGTCCAACCATTGATTTCAAAGAATTGATGTACGGAAAATCGTTTCCCTTTAAATCCAAGGCTTTGGACCAATTTTCGATTTCGGTAAAATCTTTACTGGTTGCCGTCAAATGTCCATTTATGGCATCAACTTCACTGGCCTCAATATTTGAATTTAGCAGCGCATTTTTTATGCAACGTCGAACCGCCTCAGAGTTAGGCGCTGTCATGCTTCCTTCATTTCTTTGTCCTCCTGAATTCACTTCACCACCCAATATCTCGGCATAAATTGTTGCCTTGCGCTCTACTGCACTTTCCAATGATTCGATAAGCATTGCACCAGCACCACTTCCTGGAACAAAACCTGAAGCAGAAGCACTCATGGGTCTAGAACCTGTTTCGGGGGAATCATTGTGCTTATAAGTTAAAACTCTAATGGCGTCAAAGCCACCCCATAAATAAGGTCCGTGATCGCTTGTACTCCCGACAATCATTCGTTTGGCATGTCCGGCTTTTATTCTATCATATCCCATTAAAATGGCTTCCGTGCCAGTTGTGCAAGCTGATGAATTGCTGCTCACTTGGTTGCCTAGACCTAATATTCCTCCGAGGTAAGCACTAACACCACTGGCCATAGTCTGTGCAACAACCGTACTTCCCAAACGCCTTACTTTTTTATCGTCTAACTTGTAAATGGCTTCTCGAAATTTTTCAACTCCAGAAGTTCCTGTTCCAAAAATGGTTCCGCTATCAAAATCTGTTTTGTCTGTTATTGAAAGTCCTGCATCTTTCCATGCATCCATTCCTGCCATACAACCATAAAGTATGCCAGAGCTGTTAAAATTTTTCAACTGAAGTTCTGTGAAATATTTTCGTTTTAATTCTTCTGAAACCTTTGGGATGCCTCCAATACAACAAGAAAAATTTAATTCTTTTAAAATTGAATGATATTCAATTCCAGAGCTTCCATTTTTTATGGCATTCATAAAATTGTCTATCCCTACCCCATTCGGAGCAACAACACCAAGACCGGTTATTACAATTCTTTTTTCCATATTAACTATTAGACCTTTGAACTAGACAAATCACGGATTTCCTTTGGTGTGATCACCCCGTTCAACTTTTATTAAAAGCAAAAAATCTTGCTCCCCTAAGCTTGCATCATTCCTGCTATTTTACCTCTACAAACCAAGACATTATCTTCGTTAAACATTTCAACTTTACATTTCAACTTATTAAACCTAAAATACTCCTTTTCACTTTTGACAATCACCTTTTCTCCTGGCAATACAGCTTTGAAAAAATCTACTTCTGAAGAGGTCAAAGCAATTTTCATTTCATTAACAGCTTTACTTTTTATTTCATTCCTCTTTTCATTCCTCTTTTCATTGCGCTTCTCATGGCTCTTTTCTTTCTCTCTTGCACCAGAAGAATTTTCTGATTGGGTCAAAAGATAAATCCCGTAGGCCACCAATCCAATCTGTGCCATGGTTTCAATCAAAATCACTCCAGGTGTAATTGGATTGTTTTTAAAATGGCCTTTATAAAAATCATGTTCTTTATTAAAAGTGTAAGATCCAATTATACCGTTTTCATTAAGCTCTAGTATTTCATCTACAAAAAGAAATGGATCTTGATATGGGAGTTCTGATAATATTTTTTCGAATGCCATGATAATAAATAAATGCTAACTTAAATGTTCTCCACCGTTCACAGGAATCGTAACCCCTGTAATCCATTTTGATTCTTCCTTTGTTAATAAATAAACCACATTGGCTATGTCTTCTGGACTGGTCAATCTATTGTTTGGATTGCGCTTTATTGCATACTCTTTTAATTGTTCATTACCCGGAATCATTCTGAATGAGGCAGTATCCGTTACTCCAGCTTCTATACAATTCGACTTAATTCCTTCGCTAGCAAATTCTAAGGCTATATTTCTGCTTATGGCTTCCAGCGCAACTTTTGCTGCAGAAACAGCTGCATAATTTTTCCAAGCTCTCTTATTTCCCTCACTGGTAAAGCTGATGATGCGCGCGTCTTTTGAGAATAGTTTTTTGTTAAAAACATGTTTTGTCCAATCATATAAACTAAAAGCCATGTTCTCCATCGTTATGTGGAAATCATCGTTTTGCAATGCTCTCTTTTCATCATGTTTCATGGGCTTCAAGTTACCCTTGGCTATGCTGTGAATCAGACATTTCACTTTCCCAGTTTCTAGCAAAACTTTTTCTAGCTCACAAAGGATGATTTCTCTATTTTCTGCTTTTACCACATCCTTATTAAAATGAATCAGCTTCACTTTACTGCTTGCAACAATGGTTTCAAATGCTGATTCAATTCTTGGAAGATCACTTTTTCGATTCCGATAAACCAGACATAGGTTTAAGCCCTCTTTTGCCAGTTTCTTGGCAGTAGCTAAGCCCAAGCCGCTAGAGCCACCAAGGATAATGGCCCACTCGTTTTTATCTTCAAATTCTTTTACCATTTCAATAACAATCTTTGTGCTGTAAATCCCGGTCCAAAGCTAAGCATTAATCCTATATCTCCCTGTTTAACACCTTGATTTATAAATCTTTCAAGCACGTAAATTACAGTGGCACTTGACATGTTTCCATATTCCTTCAAAACCGCTTTTGTGATGTCTATATTCTTTCCTAAAGAGCCAAAAAGGTCTTCTATCGTTTGTACAATTTTTTTACCTCCAGGGTGAAATATTAAATGATCTACGTCTTTTATGCTTATGCCATTTCGTTCTAAAAAAGGGTGGATAAATTTAGGAAAATGTTCGGCAATTTTTTCAGGAACCTCTTTGTCTAAAACCATCTGAAGTCCAGAGTTTTTAAGTTCAAATCCCATCATATGCTCTGCATTGTAAAAGTGATACATCGCGTCATCTATTATTTCGGGACCTTGTTCTTTTTCATAAGAAGAAAGGACAGTACAAGCACATCCATCACCAAAAATAGCAGCGCTTACAATGTTGACCATTGAGAAATCCTCTATTTGAAAAGTGGAAGTAGGCGATTCAACCGCAATGACAACCGCACGTTTATTTGGATTGGCTTTAAGGAAATTGTTGGCATATATCATCCCAGAAATTCCAGCTACACAACCCATTTCAGTAACGGGAAGTCGCACAATGTCCTGTTTCATCTTCAACTCATTTATCAGATAAGCATCGACAGATGGTATCATGATTCCTGTGCAACTGACAGTAATAATAAAATCAATGTCAGTAGCTTTTAGACTGGCTTTATTCAAAGCTTTAACCAAGGCTCCTTTTGCCAATTTTATGGTTTCACGTTTATACACCTCATTTTTTTCCTCAAAGGAAGTATGAAGAAAAACTTCTTCTGCATCCATGATAGAATACCTTCTTTCTACTCCAGCATTTTCGAATAGTTTAATTACTTTTCGCTGATACCTTTCTTCTTGCCCACTAAGCCAAACTTTAAGGTAGGGGATTATTTCCTTTGTAGATCTTGTATAAGGTGGCAGCTGGCTTGCTACTGATGTTATTTTTACGCTCATTTTTTGTTTATAATCCATTGGTAACGAAATGCCCACCGCCAAGCAATAGTACTTTTACAATTTAATTGTTCGGAAAAGTGCTGCAAATCTTTGCGCTTAAATCCTCTTAAAATAGAAATTAATCCATCTGTTTTAACCATCGGATTATCAATAAGCAATGTCAACAGTTTGAATAGATAATAAGCCAACCAGTGACGATGCAAATCATTAATTACAATTCCTATTTTAGCTTGCTTAATTAGGGTTCTAATAAAATTAAGTGCAACATCGTCTTCAAAATGATGGAGAAACAAGGTGCACAGCGCAACATCATAAGTATGCGCTTTAAATTCTTCAGATAGAACGTCTTCTTTTTTGTAACTTATTTCTGGAAAATCTGTCGATAATTGTTTCGCATGTTCAATGGTGGCTTGATTTGCATCTAAACCCAACAACTGGAATTTATAGGCATTTTTTTTACCAAATGCGGCAACTTCCCGCAGCATATCACCATTTCCACAGCCTAAGTCGACTATCCTAATGGTCCGATCTTTGGCTTGATTTTTCAGTATTTTTTTTAAGCCATCAATCGTCAAACCGTTTCCGCCCAACCATTTGTTTATACCAGCAATTTGATCCAGTGTTTTTATCAATAGCGCACCACTCATATCCAGATCATCCATGATCTCAATTTCCTTACTTCTATGGCTTGTATCGATAAACATCCTTTGACAATATTACAACTCGGCCTTCATAATTTTGCCGTGTGTGTTTTTTATAATTTTTGGTAAAATAAATGGAAAGATCTTCAAAAATACCATAATCAACTCAGAAAACCATCCCAGTCTAAATAACCTGGCAATGATGTGTCCAGACTGTAATCTAGTCGCAAACTCATTGTTCCAAATTTTAGTGTATTGTTTTTCTAATTCTGTTCTAGATTGTATTTTACCCGTTTTAAATTTTAAAATTTGTTGTGAAGCCATTTGAGCGGCTCTAATGGCCATACTCATTCCATTTCCTGCCAAAGGATGAATCATTCCAGCACTGTCACCACACATTAATATATGGTTCTCAACTGCTTGTTTTTTTGAAAATGAAACTTGGCTTATCGACAAAGGTTTTTCGAAAACCAATTCATAGTTATCAAACACATCTTTTAAATATTTGTTTTGACTGAGTACTTTCTTTTGAAAATCGTCTATGTTCTTATGTTCCTTAAAAGACTTGAAATCTGCAATATAACAAACATTGATGTGGTCGTTTTCCACTTTGGATATCCCACAATAACCTCCTTCAAAATTGTGCAAACCAACAGCATCTTCAGGAAAATCTCCCTTGTAATGCGCTTTGACCCCTAGAAAAGGAGAAGGTTTTTGTATAAAACCTCTTTTCATTTTAACATCCAAATTAGATCGCTTTCCAAAAGACCCGATCACTAATTCAGCCGTGTATTTCTTGTTTTGGTTGGTCCAAACTTCAAATTGATCATTGTTGAATTGAATGTCTGTAACATTGACATGCAATATTTTAGCTCCATATTGTTTTGCTTTTTTAGACAACTCCCAATCTATGCAGTATCGACTAATACTAAATCCCCCTGTTGGCAATTTTGTACTTACAGACCTGCTGCCTGGAGTACTTAAAGTAAATTCAACAATGTTTTTTGCTCCATAGTCAAATGGATTAAAATCTAAAGCTTTCAAATATGGCAGTACTTCATTAGAAATGTATTCTCCACAAACCTTATGTTTGGGATATTCGTTTTTTTCTATTAAAAGGACCGATAAGCCTTTTTTTGACAAGTGCACTGCACTTGTCAATCCAGCTAGACCTCCACCTACTATGATAACATCGTAAAACACTATAAAGAGTTTTTTTGAAATGTATTGTTATACTCAAATAAATTCAACAAACTACTGCATTTATTCTTTCGACCAAAAACAAAGTTGATTAATTGCTTTTAACCATTTAGCAATCAATTTGAAATGACAAGTTAAATTAAAATTTAATATAGCCTAATCGTTTTTGAATAACTGTTGTTGCCAAGACTATTATCAAAAAAGAATTTACAATTTCATTGGTTTACAATTCAAGCCTCCACCCTAGCAAGACCAAAGCTTTGCAACAAATATTTTCTGTTTCATGGGATTTTTTTCAAGCTGTATAAATAGCCCTGAACATAGCTAAACAAACACAAGAACTACAGGCGAATAGCCAATACAGCATGACCTGAACCGACACCTAATTGACAAGCCAGAATGAGGAGAATATCTGGTATTTCACATTGAAAAATATTTAATATTTGCTTTACTACGATTTTTCTCGTATATTTGTACGAGAGAAATCGTAGTACCATGAAAAATAAAGAATCACATACCGCTCCGACAGCATCAGAACTGTCAATTCTCCAATTGCTTTGGACCAATGGACCACTATCGGTCAAGGATGTTCACCTAGCACTGGAAAAAAACAAGCCAGTTGTTTATACCACTGTATTGAAAACGATGCAAGTCATGATGGAACGAGGAATGTTGGATCGAACTTCCGAAGGTCGCAAACACATTTATAGAGCAGTGATCGCTCAGACGGCGACACAGGACAAGCTCTTGGGTTCCTTTCTAGATAAAGCATTTGGTGGCTCTGCAAAGAAACTGGTGATGCGTGCACTCGGCCAGCATACACCTGATGCAGAAGAACTCGAAGAGTTGAAAGCTTATATTGATTCACTGGAAAACAAATCAAAATGATCGAATACATCTTAAACCCACAATCCGTAGAAGCATTGGGATGGACCTTGCTTCACAGCATTTGGCAAGGAGCAGTTTTTGCAATTGTTTTGGTATTGATATTGATCGCTCTGCGAAGCTATACCGCCCAATCGAGGTACATCGTTTCGGTAGGTATACTCTGTGCATTCTTCCTTACTGTGTCTGTAACTTTTTGGCAACATTGGGAAGATGCAAATAGTCGAAATGAAATGTCTGCAGTCCAATTGAATTCAGGAGAGATTGCCTCTACATTTAACAATAATACAGCAATAGTATTTCAGTCAAATAACAAAACTCAAAGTACTCCCCCACTCGAAAACGAGATATCCGCTCAAACTCAATCTAGTTGGATTGTTGCATTTAGAGATTATTATGATCGTCATTTGCCTCTTTTGGTTACCCTTTGGTTTATGGGAGTCTTGTTTTTACAGTTGCGTTTTTTAGGCCAATTGGCCTATGTTCAGCGACTGAAACATTACGGTACTCAGTTGTTTCCCGCAGCTTGGACTGATAGAATTGAGGAACTTGAAAACAAGTTAAGAATTCAAAAAAAGGTAGCCTACCTCACTAGTATTCGTGTGGAATCTCCTATGGTTATCGGTTGGCTCAAACCAGTTGTTCTGCTCCCACAACAGCTTTTTAACAGCTTATCAGAAACAGAAATTTATGCAGTTTTGGCCCACGAATTGGCGCACATTCGTCGAGAAGATTTCATGGTCAATCTAATGCAGACTTTTCTATGCAATGTCTTTTTCTTTCACCCTGGTGTCTGGTGGATGAGCAATAGAATAGATGACGAAAGGGAGCATTGTTGCGATGATCTAGCAGTGGCCGCTACAGGTCCTGCTACTTCTTATGCAAAGACTTTGATCAATGTATCTGAGCTGCAATTGAGGATGCAGCAAAACCCTGCTATGGCAATGGCCTTTTCAGGGAAAAATAAAAAAAGAGAAAGAGGTGGATTTTCCGGTAGGATCCGCAGATTGTTTATGGGAAGCAATGGTGCAGGAACCTTTAGAGAAGGATTTGCAACTGCCTGCATTTTAATCACTGCCTTGGTGCTCGGTCTAGTTGTAACGGGAAGGACCGCACAGGCAACAGATTCACAAAGCCAAACTGCAATTGACAAAACAAAAGTTGTTTCCAATGATAATTCAAATCCCAATTCCAATGAGGAGATGCCGAATGGCATTGAAATTGAAACTGAAACTGAAACTGAAACTAAGGCAAGCACAGAGTCGTCCTTAAATGAATCAAGAAGGGAGACAACAGTTACAATAAAAATAACTGATGATACTGATGCTGATGAAAATGATCAAAATTCGACAACCAGTGAAAAAGATTTAAGCCAATTACCAGTGGCCGAACCAGAAGACCCAGAGAATCCAGAAGAACCAATTGATCCAGTTGATCCTGTTGATCCTATCAATACAGCAGCGACAAGAATTGATGCGCTAGTAATGGCCTGCGAGGAAGGAGATCTCGACTTTGTAAAGACATTGGTAAAATCTGGAATAGATGTCAACGGCATTGGTTCTGGATGTTTCACTGCCTTGATGGCCGCCGTGAATGAGGACGAGGTTGAGATTGTTGAGTATTTAATTGAACAAGGAGCAGATGTGGATCTGGTATACAATGGTTGGACTGCTTTGATTGAAGCAGCTGATGAAGGTTCATTGGCAAGTATGAAACTATTGTTGAAGGCTGGTGCTAAAATCGATTATTATTCGATACAGGATAGTCCGACTGCCATTAGTATGGCTGCTTCAGAAGGAAAACTCAATTGCCTTCAATTGCTTTTAGCCAATGGAGCCAATATTAATGGAATTGGCAAAAGTTTGCCACCACTTCATAATGCTGCTGCAGAGAACAAAGGATCTATAATCGATTACTTAATTTCACAAAAAGTAAACATCAATAAAAAAGATGTTAATGGTCACACTGCTCTGATGCATGCTGCTTCAGAAGGGAATATGAATTCAGTTGTGAAATTAATTGAAGCAGGCGCAGACATTTCAATAATTGACCTATTTGGAGCAACAGCAAAAGATTATGCAGAATGGGAGGAGGAGTACGAAATAAGAGATTTACTAGAGGCTCTAAGAACAAATTCTGAAAATCGTGGAACACATTCCGACACATTTGAGGATAGGTCGTCTCACTTGCCTGCCATACACCAAGCCACATTAGATGGGCTTATCGAAAAAGCGCAACGAATGGTTGAAAATGGGACGGATGTAAATTCCAGAGACAATTATGGCCGAACGCCTCTTCATATTTCATCTGCAGAAAATCACAACATCGATATGAGCGTATTGGTCGAATTGGGAGCCGATATCAATGCTCAAGACAATCAAGGCCGAACGCCACTAATGTATGCTGCTTTAGATGCTAAAAAGGATGCAATTGCTTTCTTGGTTTCACAAGGAGCAAATGTTCAAATCAAAGATGTAGACGGCAACAGGGCTTATGAGCTGAGCCTTTCTAGAGGAAATTCAGATCTTACAAAATTTATTGGTTTGGTTACAGAAAATCAATTGTGGATGGACCATAATGAAAATGGTAAATCACATTACGACAATAGTCAAGAAACTGGCCTAGAAAAAAAGATTCAAAATATTGTGGAAGACATTGTCCAGAACGGAGTGCAAAAATACATAGATAAAGCCACCCAAAAGGTCATTCTCAAAGACGAGGCGAAAAGAGAAACGCTCCACAATACAGCCGATGGTTTTCACCTGAAACAGTATAATCTTACAGAAGATATGCCGGACTTATTGGAAGCAGCACGAAATGGTTCTGTGGAAGATTGTCAAAGATTATTGAACAATGGCCACTCGGTTAATTCAAAGGATGAAACTGGCCAAACCGCAATAATGGTTGCAGCAATGACAAACCGCATCGACATCGCTAAATTCCTGATCCAACAAGATGCCGATATCAATAAGAGCTCAGTTTCAGGATTGACAGCTTTGCATTATGCAGCACTTGAAAACCACGATCAAATGGCTCAGTTACTATTGGACAACAATGCAAAAATTGATGCAAAAATGCATTATTCTAGTACCGATGGGAATCATGGGAATCAACCTTTGGTATGGGAATACATCGGAGCAACACCTTTGCTGATAGCAGTTGAATCTCAAAACATTGAAGTCTTGGCTGTTCTAATTGATGCGGGAGCAAATACAAACTACAACTTAACAAGGAACGAATATATATTGAACAAAGATCGAGTCAGCTACCTGGACCGAAGTGAAGTAACAGGAATGGATAAAGATTTTCTCGATAATTCAAAGATTCAATCCAGCGATGATAAATGGACACCTTATAAACATGCTTTACTTTTAAACGAAGCAGCAATCCTGAAATATTTTCAAAAATAATTTTCCATAAATCGCGCTTTTATAATCAATGATTTAAAACCCATCATTGTAAAACTTTCACCCTTCCAGGGTCATAAATTTCAGATCATATTAATACAAAAATGTTACTTATCTAGCATTTTCATAAAAACAAATTAACCCTTATGAGATTCTATTTCATACTAATGGCGCTGGTAATTTCTAGTAGCCTTTCAGCCTCTGCTTTGCCTGCCAAAGTTGACCTTTCAGGACGCATCGTCGATGCAGATTTTAATGAACCTTTGGAATTTGCAACCGTCTCCGCATTTGACAATGAGGAACTGCTGGTTACAGGAGCCATTACAGACAGTACTGGAAAATTTTCAATCCGTTTGCCTAAAGGGCTCTATAAACTCAAATTTGAATTTATAGGTTATTCCTCACTAGACACAACTCTTGAGCTTAGTGCTAATTATGATCTTGGTGACATTAAAATGTCCAGTTCTGCCTTTGAACTAGAAGGAGCCACTGTCACTGCAGAACGCAGCAGGCTTACCTTGAAATTGGACAAACAAATATTTGACGTCGGAGCAGATATTGTCTCGCAAGGAGGAACGGCCAACGAAGTACTTGACAATGTTCCTATGGTCAATGTTTCTCAAGAAGGCATTGTCAGTTTACGAGGCAATTCTTCTGTAAAAGTATTGATCAATGGCAAGCCATCTGCCTTGGCCGACAACAATGCCCTGCAAGGAATTCCTGCTTCTAACATAGCTAAAGTTGAAATTATGACCAACCCTTCAGCTCGTTATGAAGCGGCAGGTAATGCAGGAATCATAAACATCATTCTCAAAGATCAAAATGCCAAAAATGGGGGTGGTCAAGTAAGTGTTTCTGTTGGCGCACCGGCTGATTACCGAATCAATGGAAGTTTTTCAAGAACCGAAAACAAGTGGACCTATTTCGGCAATGCCGGATTGCGGTATTCCGATTATTTTAGCACGGGCGATGCCAAGCGAAATAGTCAATTGCCGAGTGGAACCCAAATATTAATCGAAGATTTAACGCAAGAGCGAAATGACAAAGCAGGGAATGCATTCTTTGGTTTGGATTTTCGTCCGACTGAAAAGACAACCCTCAGTGCCTCCTATTCCTATTATCATCAAACAGATGATGACCAATCTTTAGTGGATTATGCTTATAGCGATGGCAATCAAAATTTACAACGTGATTGGTTCCAAACTTATGACTATTTAGAGCCACAGAACTATCACCAGATTGAAGCCTCTTGGGCGCAAGATCTTTCTAAAGAGGGCAGCAAATTTTTTATTTTATTTCAAAACGATTTTTGGGACAATGATGAGCAAGGATTAACAATTGTAAACGAGCGATTCCCTGCAATGTCGGAGGCCTTTCAATTGCGTACAAGAGACATTGAATCCAGCAATGATTACCTATTGCAAGGAGATTATGAACAAAAATTAGGCGAGCATGGTAAAATAGAAATTGGCTTACGCGGAGAGATGCGAATCATTTCCAGTGATTACCTAGCAGAAGAAAAATTGACAGAGGACTTTATGGTCTATCGAGACCTTGAAAATTTGGTAGATTACTATGAACGCATCGCTGCTGCTTACGTTCAATACTCCTTGGAAAAAGATAAATGGGGGCTTCAGTTGGGATTGCGAAGTGAATACACCAATGTTAAAGTCGAAGATACGAAAGTTGAAACCGAAGACATTAAGAAATCATACAATTGGGTATTTCCATCTGCTACAGTCAGCTATAAATTTTCTGAAAAAATCAATGCCAGTTTGGGCTATAGCAAACGTATTCAACGACCAGGATTTTGGCAGTTAAATCCATTTGGCGGCATCGACAATCCCAATGAATTGCATTTTGGGAATCCAGATTTAGATCCGAGCTTCAGAGATCTTGTGGAATTGAAAGTGCTCTTCAATAGTGATAAATTGACGATATCACCCCACTTTGCTGCACATTACATTGATGGTTTCTATGATACACAAGTATTGCAAGACAGCAGTGGATTGGTAACCTATTTTCCCATCAATTTGGATCAAGAACGCATTCTAAATGCAGGATTAATTCTTACTTACGAGCCATTTAAAGGCTGGCAGTTAACAGGAGAAGTCAACGCCTCTGAATTCAAACAAAAAGGATTCTATAAAGGAGTTGATTTTGGAAACTCATTTCAAACTTACAGTGGCGAAGTAGGAATTCGCGGAAAACTACCATTAGAAATTCGCATGCAAGCGACCTTCTTTTATTATGGAGCGCAACGCTATTTGCAATCCTATCGCGATCCCTATTATGGAATAAATGCTGGCTTAAGTCGCAAATTTTTAAGTGATCGATTACAAATTTCTCTTAACGTAAGAAACTTATTTGAACTAGCTGTGTATAGTGGCGGGGCAACCCTTCCTACTTTTACAAACAGCTACGATCGTGTATGGCAAGGTCAGCGTTTTGGCTTGACTGCGGCTTGGGACATAGGAGCGGATGTTAGGGTTAGACGAGCAAGAGGAAGTATACGGTAATTAAATTGGACTATTATTAGACTGAGTTTGATTATAAAAAACACTTTAATAATCTTAGAAAATGAAAAGTCACAAGAATATATTGAAGCTAGTTTTTGTTAATATAGTTTGTCAAATTCAGCAAGAGTTGTCGCCTTTTGCTTGACCTTTTTCTTGATAAAAAGGTCTAAAAATCAAGGACTTATGTCACAGCGCCGGCTGCCCGGTTTTTTACGTGAATAAATCTCCCTAAACCCTAAAAAAAATAAACTCGCTAATCAAACATTTTTTTTGGATTCAATTGGCCATTCGAAAGTTCGAAAGATTAACTTAAGGGAGGCTCAAACAGCATTTTTTTCTTAACGGATTTAAGCAAATTCATTCACTAAAATGACAAATGTCCAATATTTCTCCAATTTAGATTTCTTTTTCTTATAAACATATTGAATATCAAATGATTAATAATCGAACTCAGGTTATTAGACTGAAATTCTCAAAAGGCGAAAGCCCTTTTGAGAATTTCTAGTTCTTGGGCTTCGGACATTCCCATCCATAATGGATTAAAATCTGTCCTGAAACAATTTGTCTTTTCAGTTTTATTTTGAAAACATTTGATTTGTCAAAAAAGATTTAAGTAGCCTTCAGGTTTAACCCATCGTTTTCTTCACAACATAAGACTTTACGTTTTTCATGAAATTGGAAAATTGCCTTTCAAGCAAATTCTTATTTCTCTTTATCAAATAAACTTCATCGCCGATGTTAATTTCACCATCAATGGGACATTTAGCATAAATCCCGATTTTTTGTTGAGCAAAGCGATAAACAGACCTGCTAACTTTTCTATTGCTCTCCAATCCATATTGTGAAGCACCTGGAATGGAACAGCGCGGAGTTGGTGATGAACAATTAATTGTTGTTTCACCGATTTTCAGGTCATGGCCTATCCATCCTTGTTCTACAAATCCCTCCAACTCTGGAATGGTTTCAATGTATAAATTAGGTCTAAAACGTTCTATCTCAAACTCATTTTGGGGATCGTATTTCTTCATTGTATCAATACTGGATGTACTTACTATATGTAGACTATCACAATCAAAATAAGTTCCTGGTATGGTCGTATATTTCGATTTATCCAACAGCATTTTAAGGGGCCATTCCCCAAAGTCAGGCAATTCATCATTCGGGTTTAATCCAAGCAGACTTCTCAATTGAGCACTGTTGTTTTTTTTAGCTATTGAATAGTGCTTTTTGTTTGACTTGTCCAGTATCGGAAATAATTTGACAGATTTATCTAGATAGCTTGATAAGCATTCCGAAACATCTGGATCGCTTGAAAGTTTTATTGAACCATCCGGAAATTTAATTTCTATATCCAGTTGATTAGAATCTTTAGAAGAAGCCATCAATTTTGACCTTAGTGTTAGAATCTTTGGTATTTTTCTCCCACCAGTTATTTCTTCCTTTTTTAAATCATACAAGGCCCAAATTCTATCTGCCCAAACTCCATTCTTGCCAATAGTTGTAGCGTCCGTTTTTTCACCAACCGCAGATTTTAGGGGATAGCGATAAATTTGCTTTAGTTTGCCTATGAACCGAGTTTCTGACATATTTCAAATTTTACCGTTCAATTTAGAAGAGTTTTTTCAGTTTGGATAACTAATATTTATATGCACAAAGTTCAGCAATTACAAACAAGCTAACTTCGCAAATCTTGCTTTATTTGTTTTTGATTGAGGAATAAGCTCAGATTTCACTAAGAATTTTATTTCACTCTTGAAGATAAGTCCTTCCAAATAAGATAAACATCGCGAGCCCAAAGCTCTTTTCACTTTGCGCCCTCCGATTGAAATAGTATTCCTTATCACCGATACAAGTACCACAGCAAACATTCATTGTACGCAGTTGACCTTTCACTTTTCGGACACTGTGAGCTCGTAATCCATTGAATGCACGTTCAACACTTTTTTCATAGGCTTCCCCCTCAACAATCCCCTCTTTCAAGCCAATCAGGATTCCATATCCAAACATGGCAGTACAAGAGCTTTCTATGTAATTTCCAGCCTCATTTTTCCTAACAGGAAGCTGGTACCAATGTCCAGTTTGGGTATCCTGCAAGGAAGGTAAATGCAAAAGCATCTCTTTCAGATAAGCAGCCAATTTCGTTCTTTGAGGGAGCGATTCTGGCAAGGCATTGACTGTTTCCGCAAGGGTAACGATCACCCATCCATTGCCACGGCCCCACATTTCTTCACTGCGCTTTTTTTCATTATCACTCCACCCTTTTTGTCCGCATATAAAGTTGGCTCTGTTTTTATCATCACCATCCCAGCCATGATACCACAATCCCCAATCATCGTCTTTGAGTTTTGCTCGATGTACTTCTATTTGATGAAGCAATTCATTGAGGTATTTTTCATCCCCAGAAAGCAAATACATTTCACGTAAATAACAACCTACCATAAAAATGGTATCGTCCCAGAGTTCCGTGAAGTTTTTCAAATGTGAAACTCCGCTATCTTCTGTCTTCGGAATTTTATTGTAATCCTTATAAATTTTATTGGCAGCGATTCTGTACTTTTCTTCCCCTGTAACTCTTGCAAGGAAAGCCATTCCAAGACCAGAAGCAACCGAATTGGGTGTTTTGCCATTAGCCCTATTGAGTTTTCGATCCATGGCCTTGCGAATGTATGTTAGATACTCCTCTTTTTCTTCAGCATTTGAAATTTCATACTGGACTTTTATTGTATTCAACAAAGCAGCATTTTGCCAGGTCCAATGATATTTATTGGCTGGAAGAAATTCACTTCTGCTGTAGTGGTCCAATGAATCAACCCATGTATTTTCCTGTGCAGAAAGGATATGGGATGTTGCAAACAAAAACAGGACAAAAATGTATTTTATACTTGAATCTATTTGAATCAAAATTTAATCATTTTCTGGTAGTATTTTTTTCCTTCACTTTCGATGATTACCGTGTACATCCCAGCTTGCCAATTGGCTGTTTTTATGGTGTTTAAGGAAGAGGCTTGGGAAGCTATATTTTCAAAATATATCTCTTTACCAAGCGTATTGATTACTTTGATTTTTACTGGCTTATTGACAAATGAATTGAGATTCAGAGATACATAATCATTAACTGGATTAGGATAAATATTAAAAGGAGGCTCCCTCAGTTCAGGTAATTGCATGTCTACCATCATGGTATCTACAACCATTGTATCTATATTTATAAGTGTGCTGTCTACGGTGAGCAGACTGTCTGAGTCCCAGGCATATTGCAAAGAGCGATTGTCAATGGTTATCTGTGCATGGTAAACCTCTTCTGCCGTTTCAGGATCATCGTACCAATACTCATTGAATACAGATAAGGCAATGACATTCTGAAAATTTTCAAAGCTTTCATACATCGAAGAATCCCCAACCAGAATCACCCAAGTTTGTCCTGCATTGTTTTCACATGCCCACCATGTATTGATCATTTCATTGCAACTCCTTCTTACGGCCACATAATTTTCGTTCTGTCTACCCATCAACCAATTTCCATCTTCTACTATTTCATCATAGGCATCCTCTTGCCAGAACAAAGCGACTTCTTTGTCTGCAAACATTTCACCAGCAAAAACCTCGAGGATGGCAGGAAGGGGCTGAGGGCGATACATGACCAAGGCGAGGTTAGCGTTTTGTTCTATATGTGGCAGGTGTGTATTTTCAATGTTTCGATCGCGATCTCCCCAGTTCAATTTCACTTCTCCCGATTCAGTATAAACGGCTGTTGTACCAACCGTTGCTGCAAATGGCCACTGCTGAAATCCAATTTTTCCTTTCCAAAGTTCAGGAACTGACATTAGAGCAACAGAGTTGTTTTTGTAAATTCGAACATCATGTCCAGATAATCCTGAACTGTAGGAAAGCACATTCAGCTCTTCTGCTAAACCTGGGGCGCTCTCGGGCGGAACGGCAGAAAGCACTTGCAATGCATCCCAATCCTTATGATCCCAAATTCCTGAATCTGCCAATAATTGAAAAGATTCCTGTACCAGTTCGGGATGGGCATAGCCACCAGTACTCCACTGAAAAACAACCTGATCTGCAGGGCTCAATTCGCTGTGTATTTCAAAACTACTTTCTAAAGAATGACCAACACTTACCAGAGTATCCAGATATGGAGTCCAAGAATTTATCACCTCGTCAACAGGCAAACTTGAAGTCGCTAAGAATGCTCCAGCATGGCTAGCTCTGGTTGGCACTTCTCCAAATCCAGTCAATAAATAAATCAAGCTGCTGTGATTCTGCCCATAAGCATTTTCGTATTTTTCAGGGTAGTTTCGACCTGCTGCAGGAAAGTAAACGCCCAAGTCAGTAGCAGGTTTCAACAGGTCCATTAACAAGCGTTGTGCTACTTGCTTTGCCAAATCTTTCAAAACAGGATCTTCTGCAAATTCGTAAAGATTTAATAAGCCACTTAAGGTATATGGAAAATACACAGAAGAGAAAAACTCGTAAAATCCATAATCCAATTTTAACTCAAGGTAATGAATGAGCCGTGGGTAAAGCATGCTATCAATAGGCCAATCATAACGCTCATGTAAAAGCCATTCGCTGCTCATCCACATGCACATATGATTTTCAGTCCAATAATTTCTAAGTGTATCTCCGTTGTTCAACCAAAAAGGAATCTCATCGAGGACTGGTAAAATTTCCTCATCGTAGAGTCCATCGGAATAAAACAACACTCGAACCAACTCAACAATTTGAAAATCCGGATCATATTTATTGGGCAAATCAGAAAGGATGTCTTCCAAAACTGCCGGGTCGATCGGTTCATCGCGAAAGGCTTGCAAAGTCAATTTATTTCCGGTGCTGCTTTGTAGGGCAGCATCCACATATTCCAATTGTCGCTCCAAGTAAGTGGAGTCATTTGCATATGCAAGCAATGTATTTAAGCAGAGTATAAGGAAGAATAGATTCTTTAGCATCTGGAGGACGTTTTTTCGTGAAATTTATATTGAGGTATTGAGGTATCTAAAATACAAAAAAAGGGCAAGAAAAATGAAACTGGTTATTTCTATGATGGTGAAATGGGGATTGTAATACAATTATATGTATTTAATGCATCAAACATTCACTTTCAATAATTGATCTGTCATAGGTTTGGAAAACGCTCAATCATTTGTTGAAGTTTGAACTTATTTTCAGTTAAATGTATTAATGCCAATTGTGCCCACAAAATCTACACTGTTTGGCCTTCGGAGTTCTGGCTAATTTATTGCATTCAGGACAAAGATTCCAAAACACTTTATCGCCATATTTTTCAATCAGTATAGCCGAGAGCTTTACCTTCTCTTCTTCTAAATCTACCTCATTCAAGTATGGATATTTTATCGTATGCTTTAAATCCAATGGCAAAAGATGAAAATAATGCTTGAAAAGGTATTCAATTTCCTCTTTATTCAATTTCATTTCTAGTTTACTAGCGATTATTAACTTTTATATAGAAAAAAGCTTTTAAAAACTGTCTATTAAAAGGCTACAAATTGTTCGCCATTTCACGACAAAACGCTACTTCCACTTTACGAATCGAATCATTCTTAACAAAGCTTGGAACCAGTTTACCTAAAATCAACCATGCTTCTTTATCGAGGAATTGAATGGCAAAACTGTCCTTTCTAATTTTATGCAATAGGTCAAAAGACAGTTCTAATTCACCGAGTTGCAATTGTTTTTTTGCTTCAATAATTTCACGCTGATATTCCAAAGCGACAATTTTTCGTTCTTTGTCTTTGGAAGAAATTAGGTCATCGGCTTTGATGAAATTGATGTCTGAACCTATTGTAGAAATTTGTTCATTAAAACTTCGACTAATGGAATCTCTGTAAGCATTAACCACCTTCAATGAATCTTGTCTTGCCAGTTCATTTTCTTTATTGTCCAAATCAAAAATCTTGGCCTTGATGTCATTGCCTGCTACTTTTTCAGCATCGGCCAATTCTAAATAATGCATCGCTGAATCCAGATTTCCTTGTTGCTCATGGAATACAGATTTTGAGACGAAACCATTGACCCTTTCAAAAGCGGCGTTTTCTTTTTGTTTGTTGTAAAATATAAAACTGCCAATGAAAAGCCCAATCAATCCAAGTCCGGCAACCATGTATTTAACCAGATTGTTCCCACTTTTTACGGTTTCTTTTTTATCCTCTTTTAATTCAGTTTGATTTTCTTCACGCAAGTTGCTTTGCGTATCGGATTCTGAACCTGCTGAATCGCTTCCCAATTTATTGTTCGTTCCAACTGCCTCTGGTTTTGACTGTTCGACTTCGTCAATTTTAATCAAATAAAGAGAGTAATTGTCTTTAGAGAAATCTTCACAAAATATTTGGATTTGCTCTTTCATCATTTCCAAATCACCCAAACTGGACAATTCGGCCAGGTTCGTTTCTGTTAAATTTTCTGTAACACCGTCAGTGCAAAGCATAAAAATATCTCCCGGCTGAATGTCACTGATTTGAAGCAAATCCAATTCAGTTGGTTCATGTTGTCCAGCAACTGCTCGAAGGATCAAATTTGAATGTGGATGCCATTGTGCTTCTTCTTCAGTAATTTCTCCTCTTTTCACCATTTCATTCACCAAAGAATGATCTTCACTTCTGTATATAATTTTACCATTCCTAAAATGATAAATCCTGCTGTCCCCTACCCATCCGATGTAAGCACCTTCAGCTCTCAGCCATAAATAGGTCAAAGTAGTTTTCATTCCATTGCAAGAAGGCAACTTTTTAATGTGAGCAGACATTGCAGCCTCGGCATCAAGAACCGCTTTTTCAAAGAAGTCTTTTTGTGGATTTGATTCCGTTCGGCTAAGCAGAGATTGGCTAAAGGTTTCACAAACCATTTTTGAAGCGATCTCTCCTTTTTCTGAACCACCTACTCCGTCGCAGACCAAGAATAGTCTATCGGCTGATGTAGCGTTTTCAGGAGCAGGGAAGATACTGTCCTCATTGTTTTGCCTTTTACCTTGTTCATTTAAGAACATTGGCTGGTCTATTTTGAACTTCATTTCACTCTAGAATTTTTTGATGCTAGATTTTGGACTTTAGTTTTTGGATTGTTAACATTTAAAGCATTACTTATTTGCTTCGAAAATAGTCATTTTTTTGGATAGCTCAGTAATTTCTCAAAATTATAAAATACAACTAAAACAGCGCACAAATCAAGCATTTTTTAATACAGTGATGCTTGTGCGGGATCAGGAATGAAAGCGCAGCCCGATCAAGTCAGCAAGGAGGCGCCGCAGGAAATGAAGTGTTGTAGAAAAGCAGAAAATCGGACACGATGATTTCAAAATAATGAGTAAATATTAAGTAAATCCTAAGTAAATACGATGAGAAGTATTAATGATGAACAATGATTGGGCATAATTTCAAGTTTAAGATAAAAGAAAGCTAGAAAAATATACCATTTTACCATAAAACTACTTTCTTAGACAACAACAAAAATCCATAGATTAAATCCTTATCTTTACCCTATTAAAAGGACTACATTTCACGAAAAATAGTCCCAATAAAAATTTAGACAGCGAGGCTACATGGCAAAAAAAGAAATCAACGTATTTAATGTTTCTTTTCTGGACTTACTTTCAGGAGCTTTAGGAGCGGTTCTTATCCTTTTTGTGATTGTTCCAAAACTAGACAGTAAAATAAGGCAACAGTTGCAGGAACTAGAGACTTTCAAGGAACTCTCAATGGACGTTACCGAAATTCAAAACAAACTTTCTAAGTTAGAGGGATCGGTCCCAAAAGAGCAATTGAGCAGCTTGAAAGGAGATTTGAACAGTTTGGAAAGCAACTTGGGGGATTTAAAGAACCAGGTTAAACAATTGCAAACGCAAATGGCCAAGCTCGATGAAGCCAAAACAACTGCGGAGGAAAGAAGCGTTAAATTGACAGAACAGGTGAAAACCCTGAAAAGTCAAATGAAAGATGGCAATAAATTGGCTGTGGAAAACAAAAAACTTAAATCGGAGCTGGAAAACCTCAAAAAGAACCAATCTGAATCCCAAAAAATGCTGGAAGCACTGCAATTGGCACAAACAGATGCCTCTTCTGCTACCAGTAAATTGAACACTCAACTTGTCAATCAAAAGGCGGATTTAATGAAATGTTTGGAAGACAAGAAGGCATTGACAGATGCTTTGGCTGAAATGCGTGCTAAAATTGAAGAATTGGTCTCGCAAAATAAAGAATTGTCTAAAGAATTATCCAAAACCAGTGATGATCGCGAATATGTAGAGACTGCGGTTGAGAAAATGGTTAAAAAGATAGAAACATTGGAAAGTCAGAATGCTAAACTGAAAAAATCCAATGCAGTTTTACAAAAGCAACTCGAAAATGCGCAAAATGAGTTGGCCAAGAAAGATGAAAAAGATACTGGAGGAACCAAGGAATCTAAAACTGGATTGAAATTCTCTGGTAAAAGCATGGTTTTTGTAGTGGATGTCTCGGGTAGTATGGACGATGAGCCAGAACCAGAAAAGCTGGATCAGGTAAAAGCTGGCCTTAAAATGTTGGTTGCATCGATGGATGAAAGCTATAAAATAGACATAGTTATCTTCCCAAAAAGCCCAAAAGAGGACTGGGATGCCTTGTATAACAGACTCGCTCCAGTAACAGATAAACAGAAATATGCCATTTACCGTCATTTATCTCCTATATTTGCACGAAATTGCACCCCAACCAGGGCTGTTTTAGAACATGTTTTGACCAGCCCCGCCTATAAAGATGCAGGTACCATTACCTTTCTTTCTGACGGATTGCCAACAAAATCAGTTGCTGGTAGCACGGATTGTCCCGACGATCCACCAAAAGATGTATTGAGTTATATAAAAAAATTAAACACTGGTAAGAAAGTCATCAACACAATCGGGGTTGGTGAAGGCTACAGAAACCAGGGAAGTAAAGATCCCAAAGTGACATTTATGAAAAATATGGCCAAACAAAATGGCGGATTCTACATTGGATTTTAAAATGAAGATCAATATAGAATTTCACGAAAAAAGATGATACAAGATTATGAGCGAAGAAACTAAGTTAGAAAGAATAGAAAGAGAAGCTTTAGAGAAAGCCGCTCAACCTGAAGAAGGATCGAAAAAAGAAAATACCGAAAGCACTGAGAAACCTGAAATGGTCTTTGCAGACTTTGGCTTTGAGGAAGAATTGCTCGACAGCTTGCAAATGATGCGCTTTATCAATCCCACCCCAATTCAACAACAAGCCATTCCACTCATTCAAGAAGGCAGAGATTTAATCGCTTGTGCTCAAACAGGAACTGGTAAAACCGCAGCCTTTTTACTGCCAATTATCAACAAAATTCAAAAAGAAAACATTCAAAATTCCAATACCTTAATTGTTGTTCCAACCAGAGAATTGGCCCAACAAATTGACAGGCAAATGGAAGGATTTGCTTATACAATGAATGTTACTTCCATCGCCATTTACGGAGGAAAGAATCCTGGGGCTTGGGGGAATCAACAAAGAGCCTTGAAGCAAGGAACACAATTAATTATTGGAACTCCTGGAAGACTGCTTGCCCATTTAGATTTCAAATATGCCAATCTTGATGCGGTTGAACATTTGGTACTTGACGAGGCTGACCGAATGCTCGACATGGGCTTTTCTGAAGATCTTGTTAAAATAATAAAAAGACTTCCCAATCGTAAACAAACACTGATGTTTTCTGCAACCATGCCACCTAAAATCAGGACGCTGGCCAAGGAGATATTAACGGATCCGGGTGAAATAACAATCGCGCTTTCTCAACCTGCAGAAGGAATCACCCAAACGGCTTACATGGCTTATGAGCCTCAAAAACTGCCACTTCTTAGAACCATTCTCAAAGACAAAAAAGACATAAACATCGTTATTTTCTGCTCTTCAAAAAAGAGCACGAAACTGATCGCGAGACAGTTGAAAAAAGAAAAATTCTCTGTTGCTGAAATGCATTCCGAATTGGCACAAGAAGATCGTGAAATTGCCATTCAAAAATTCCGTGCAAACAGAATCAGAATTTTGGTTGCAACCGATGTGATGTCCCGTGGAATTGATATCAATAACATTGGCATGGTTATCAATTATGATGTACCACACGATGCAGAAGATTACATCCACAGAATTGGCCGTACAGCAAGAGCCAAATCAGAAGGAGAAGCCGTTACTTTCATTACAGATAGAGATGCTTACAAATTCAAGAATATCGAAAAGTTGATGAAAAGGACGGTTGAGAAGCCTGCTTTACCAAAGGAACTTGGTGAGGGTCCTGAATACAAAGATGGAAAACCTTCTAGAGGTGGTGGTGGAAGAGGTCACTCAGGTGGCGGAGGAAACAATCGCTCTGGAGGAAACAAAAAATGGGGCAAGAAGAAATCTTGGTCTGGTAAGAAAAAGTCTGATGGAAGTGGCAACGGAGGTGGTCAATCATCCAATAACCGGACTTCTGGACCGAAGAATGACAATAATTCAGGCGGTTCTGGTGGGAACCAAAACAAAACGTCTAATTCGAATCGCAATAGAAATAACGCTAACAGAAACAATTCAAACTCGAACAATTCGAACAATTCGAAGAACACTAAAATCTAGGTATTCTATATAGACTTTCTTTTTTGAATTGATGCGTTAAAACTCATTGCTAATTAGTTTGAAATCCCAATAGCAAATCGAATCACGAATACCGAATACCGTACAATGAATCCACCTATCAACTTAGAAGAGCTTTGCTTTCAGACCCAAAAAGTAGTAAAAGAAGCAGCAGATTTCATCAAAGGCCACAGCAATAAAGTTGGCAAAGAAAAAATAGAATTTAAGAGCTTAAACAGTTTGGTCAGCTTTGTTGACAAAGGCGCTGAAGAAATTTTGGTGGCAGGACTTTCCAAGCTCCTACCCGACAGTAGCTTTTTGGTCGAAGAAGGAACGGTTGAGCGCAGTTCATCTGATTATGAATGGTTGGTTGATCCCTTGGACGGAACGACTAATTTTCTCCACAGCATTCCACCATACGCAGTTAGTGTTGGCCTGAATTACAAAGGTTCGCCAATCATGGGCGTTGTTCATGAAGTTAATCTGAACGAATGTTTCTATGCTTGGAAAGATGGTGGCGCCTGGTTGGATGGAAAGTCTATTAAGGTTTCTGATACCAATGATCTGAAGGAAAGTTTGTTGGCAACTGGTTTCCCCTACTATGACTTTTCGGGATTAAAGCCTTATTTGGAAACGCTTGAATATTTCATGCTAAATACCAGAGGACTTCGCAGACACGGAGCCGCAGCAATTGATCTTGTTTATGTTGCTTGTGGGCGATACGAAGCCTATTATGAATACAGTCTACAACCCTATGATATTTCTGCAGGTGCTTTTATTGTTCAGGAAGCTGGTGGTATAGCGACAGATTATGAAGGTGGCGACAACCACGTTTTTTCAGGACAGGTTATCGCAGGCAACCCTGCCATCCATCAAGCTGTTTTAGAGGTCGTAAAGGGCAGTTTTTATTCGTGAAATCTTATGGGGGGCGCTGTGGTTTGTGAGCGTGTGGTTTGTGAGCGTGTGGTTTGTGCTTGGTTTGTGAGCGTGGTTTGTGCTTGGTTTGTGATTTTAAACCACATAGTTCACATAGTTCACATAGTTTTTTTATTTGGAGGCAGACAAGCAGTTCTCATTTTATCCTAGATCATTTCACCACCCTCGCCTTCACCAAATTCATTGTGCACCAGTATTTATGGCTATCGACAATGACTCATACTAGATCAAATCTGTCAACAAATTATCTAGATTTTTTTTGAGTTGATCGACTTCTACGAGGATACTATCGAGGTAACCTTTGACCTCTTTTTTAAGAGAATCTTTGTGTCTTGCTTTGACAATTTTTATGCAATTTTCGATCTTGCGAATGGAGGACTGAAAAGATTGGCCTTTTCCTAGTACTTCCATTTTGGTTTGTGTATTGTCTTTGGACAGTTTTTCGAGACCACCTGAGATTTCATTGATTTGAAAAATGATGCTATCAAAAGCGGAGGCTTCATTGTTTAAAAGTTTGGCCTGAGCCTTTTTATTGGTTTCAATGAGTTTAGATTTGATTCGTGCTTCATTGGCCTTTTTCTCTTTTTTGAGGACTTTTTTTAGACGCTTGATCTTCCTCTCCATTTTTACATAAGCAGCCAAAATATCATCCCAATCCAAACCAATAATTTTGGATTTCAACATTCTTCCACAAATCAGATGAACTGATTTATAGCAATCTAAAGCCTTAGTTGGATTATCTGATTCATAGGTCTTTCCAATTAAAAACAAGGATTCGGCTAATTCGAAATCGCGATCGCAACTTTTGGCCAGTTGGATGGCAGTCATACAAATTCGGCGGGTTTTGACAGGGTCATATTCACTTAAATCCCTTGCTAGACACAAAAGTGCAGAGATGCGCTGAATATCTGATTCTTGTCGATATAGTTTATCTTCGATCAATTAAAGCAGTATTAGATATGTTTATCCAAATCTCACTTTGTTGAGTGTATCATAAACTCTAAATTTGTATTAATTTCATGAAATAAATTTCACAAAATCAATATCGAGAATACGGGGGAATACTCCACAAACCTGGCTGTCAGTTATACAAAGTAGTGATTTTTAACATGAAATGAAAAATATTGTATCATTAATTTTAATATGAAAAAAAAATAATATTTCCATATACTTCATGGTATTACAACTATCATTCCATAACAGAAAAGAAATATTTGAAAAAAATTAGCTATTTGTTGTTCCTTCGGATGAAAATATCAGTCAACAAATGGGTTAAAAAGGCTTAAGTACATTAAACCATTAAAGAAAAATAACATTTAAAACAACAAATCAAACTACTGACTATGAGAGGATTAATTGCATCAATAATTACAATAGGGATACTAATGGCATCTTGTTCTAAGGTACCAATTACCAATAGGAAACAAGTCAATTTATTACCTGAAAGCCAAATGATGGCGATGAGTCTTGACGCTTACAATGAAGTTTTAGGGACAAGCAATGTCATCAATTCTGGAGCGCAGTATGAAATGGTAAAAAACACCGGCTCAAGAATATCTGCAGCTGTAGAAAGCTATTTGAGAAACAACGGCAAACAAGCAAAAAGGATAAAAGACTTTAAATGGGAGTTCAATCTAATAAAAAATGACACCACCGCCAATGCCTGGTGCATGCCTGGTGGTAAAGTTGCATTTTACACTGGAATAATGCCTATAACTGCCACCGAAGCTGGAACAGCCGTTGTTATGGGGCATGAAATTGCCCACGCAATTGCTAGGCATGGAAACGAAAGAACCAGCCAAGGCTTAGCCCTTCAATTGGGAGGAATTGGTCTCTCGACTGCATTGGGCACAAAAGCTCAACAAACCCAAGATATTTTCAATCAGGCTTATGGAGTGGTTGGAAATTTGGGAATTTTAAAATTTTCAAGAAAGCACGAATCTGAAGCAGACAAAATGGGATTGATGTTTATGGCCATGGCCGGTTATGATCCCAATGAAGCGGTAGATTTCTGGCAAAGAATGGCTAGCAACAGCGGAGGAGGACAACCACCAGAATTTATTAGCACACACCCTAGCCACGATACCAGAATTTCAGATTTGCAAGAAAATATGCCTACTGCAATGGTGTATTACAATGGCAATGCATCCAGAGGTTCCGCTTCAAAAGGTAATTCTGGAACTAGCCCTAAAACTGGCGGAGTAAAGCCTCCAAAAACAGGAGGAGTTAAGCCGACGAAAACGGATACCAATACTAACCCTGACACGAAGAAAAAGAAGAACTCGGTTAAGCCGATTAAGAAAGGAGGGAGATAGTCCGTGTTAGCCGTTAGCCGTTAGCCGTTAGCCGTTAGCCGTTAGCCAAATAAAATAAAAAAATGCAGCTTGAAAATTTCAAGCTACATTTTTTTATCACAAAAGGCTTAATATTAATAAATATTAAAAATCAAATTTCACCGCTCCATTCAACCATCTCCCAGGAAGTTTAGCACCTAGAATGTCCTGATTGTCCGCATCAAAAACATTGTAACACTTAAAAAGAAACTGCAAATTGTCAAAGGCCTGATAATTCAATTTCAAATCCCAAGTGTTGGACAATCCATCTATCCCCTCCCCCAACGCGTCTGCAAATCTTGCTTCACGCTCTTTCAGAAGACCACTTACAGAAAGACCGAATTTAGCCCATTCAAAATTTATATTGCTAGAGAACAAATGTCTGGCGTGACTGGAAATGTATACAGAAACTTCGTCTTCATCATTCCCCGTTTTCAGGAAAGTATAAGCTAAATTGAAATTAATATTCATTTGCTCTGATAACTGCGCTTTAAACCAAGATTCAATTTCAAAACCATTGGTTACAACATCACTAATGTTCTTCGCATAAAAGTAGTCTGCACCCTCCTGCAGATTTTCGCTTCTTTCGATCTCACTTTGATTGGTTTGTACATAGTCAATCAAATTATCAGACTGCCTTGAAAAAACAGTAGATTTCATTGTCCAGTTTTTAGAGATTTTATAGTCCAAACCAATTTCTTCGGACCATGATCTCTCAGCTTCTAGATTAGGATTCCCCAAGCTCCTGCCTGGTGTCAAGTTCTCAAGATTGTAGGAGACAAATCTTTCCGTATAATCAGCCGCTCGAATACTCTTTCCAGCTGAGGCTCTAAAACTCAGTTTTTCCATCGCATAGGAAAGGTTCAATTGAGGTGTAAATTCAACACCATAATTCTCATCATAATCCACTCTACCAGATCCTACCAAATTTAATCTGTCTAGCGGTTTGTAAACAATCACCCCTACCAAACCAGAATGCCAATCGCTGTGGTTGCCACGGTCTGTACTTTCTATGGATCTATGGTCCATTTGCAATCCAATATTTACGGACATTTTAGGATTAAACACCATCATATGATTGGCATTGAAATTCCAAAATTGACTGGTATGAAAATTAGTTGAAGAAAAATCTGGACTGAAAACAAATTCATCGGTTCCTCTTCTATAAGCCAAATTGATATTGGTAGAACTTTTGCTTCCAATGTGCTTGACTTGAATTTGATTGAACCAATTCTTTACCTTTTCAAGCGACTTATCGAAGGTGCTATTGGTATAAAAATACCTGGCACTGAAATCCCTGTCATCAAACGAAGCTCTTGCTTTCAAACTCCATGATTGACTCAATTTATAACCGATCGCCAAGGCATAATTTCTGTTGTCAAAATAATTGTAAAATGGATCAAGAACAGTCTCTCCTATTTCCTTGGCCTCCACAAACTCTCCATCACTTTTAATGATGCTGAAACCTCCTGAAACAAACAATTTATTTTCTTGTAGCTGAAAGTGGTTTTGGGCATTGATCAATTTATTGCTTCCGAAACCCAGTTCTCCGCCGACCTTGACCTTCTTTTTTTCACTTTGGCCAAAGCCTTTGGTAATGATGTTGATAACCCCTCCAACTGCATCCGCCCCATATATGGAAGAAGCCGCCCCTCGAAGGACTTCAATCCGTTCAATTTCACCGGAACTAACTGGTATATAAGCATTAAAGTGGCCTGTTAAAGGATCGTTTAACTTCATGCCATTTATTAAAATCAAGACTTGTGAAAAGGTACTCCCACGCATCGATATATCGCCTTGCGCCCCAAAGGCATTTCTCATTTGCACTTCAATTCCAGGAAGACGCTGTAACAAGTCATCCATTGAACTGAAAATCATTTTATCTATTTGAGCTGCTTTTAAGACGGTAATGTTTCGTCCTGTATTGGATGATTTAACTGGAATTTGCCCCGTACTTATTTCAATGGTATCAAGGCTAAATTGCGCGTAGCTATTAAATTTCAACAATAAAAATAGGGAAACAAGAATAAGCTTGGCCGGTGTTCTGCTTTTCATTTTTTCGCTTATGGTAATGACAATAAAAGATGAACAATTAAATTTTGGCCGCGAAAATACGATTATTAAAATATCTGTAATTCCTTTTTCAAATTAAATTCTTTAATTGTCGCGATGATGAGTGTTTTAGATAGCTGGAAAAGCTTTTTGCCATTGGCTATTGGCCTTTAGCTTTTGAACTTTTCTCAAACAGAATATGATTGGTATATTGATCTCTCGTGCACTGAAAAGCTTTTAGCCATTGGCTATTGGCCTTTAGCTTTTGAACTTTTCTCAAACAGAATATGATTGGTATATTGATCTCTCATGCACGAAGTTTTACTGAAAAGCTTTTAGCCATTGGCTATTGGCCTTTAGCTTTGAATTGCCCATTACAAAAGGCAAAAACATCAATAGCCCATGAATTTCCATTTGCATATAGCAGAATGCCAAAGGCCAATAGCCAGCAGCCTTTCAATCCCTCCTTCATTTCCTTTTCATTCTTTTATTCCGCTCATAAAAGTCGGGATCTTTCTTGGAAATCCACTTCACGAATTTCACAATCTCCTCCTGCTCAACCAATTTTTTCACTGTGTGAAATTCATCTCGCAATTCCTTTTCCGTAAACACAGAATGAATTTTCTGATGACAAATATTATGGATCAATATGGTCTCCGTATTTTTCCCGCCTTTAGATTTGGGAATTAAATGATGTTTGGAAAGCAGCTCCGGACGACCAAATGGTCTTCCACAGATTACACAATTTTCCACGTTTGGCATTTATTTAATTGACATTTCAAGTACTTATTTAACAAGGACTTCCTTAATTTTATCAAGAATCTCTGGATTAGGCAATTCTGAGGTTCCTAAAATTAGATGGGTAAAATTCTCAGCCAAAATTTCTTCTGGATGAATTATATAATTGGTATTTGATCCAACTTGTTCAAAAAACCCCTTAACATTGCTCATTTCGTATATTTCAATTGCATCCACTTTTGAATTTTTTTGATCGCAATGGACAGGCAGAAAACCCACTTTCAGGTAATCAAAAAAACTACCATCCTCATATTTTTTATCAGCGAACAAAATCATCATGCAAGGCTTGCTAATTCCATCAACTTCCAATTCTATATAGCTGTCTGTCTGTGGAGCATCGGGATTTGTTATCCGGAAATCTTTTAAATGGTCAGGGTACTCAAGAGGCTCCATCATATGAAAGCCTATTGTTTTATAAATTGCTTCCCTGAAATCTTGATTGGATCTCGATAAAATATGAAAAAGTTCATGCACTACGGTGTGCTCCAACTCTTCAATGGGTTTTGATACCAGCTCGTTTTTCAAAACCACATAGTTTGCTCGGGTATAACCGTTTGCTCCTCCTTCTTCCAAAGCGGTAGTTTTTATAAAAACAATCTCCTTCGGAAAATCAATTTTAATTTTTAAATTTTTAATTTGATCGTCGATTCTATCGAATATGGTATTGATCTTTTTTTTCTCTTCTTGGCTCCACTCTAAAGTTTGAGTTATAATGTAATCAAAGAGTTCTTTCTTACTGCTATTTGGCTTTTGCATTCTCGAGTCAATATCAAACTGACTCCAGCTATTGGTAAATTCATCCTCTTGAAGCAAGAGCTCATTTGCCAATTCAACAGTAGCAAATTTCACATGGTCTTTTAAACTTTCACCAGCATACCCATTTGAAATAAATGCGCTTAGCAATGAAATAATTATTATGGCTTTTTTCATGGTTATTTTTTTTTTAAGCTGTTGGCTGTTGGCTTTTTAACTTTTAGCCTTTAGCTGTTGGCCTTTTGCCTTTGGCTTTTTAACTTTCAGCCTTTAGCTGTTGGCCGTCAGCCTTTGGCTGTTTAACTTTAAGCCTTTAGCTTTTGGCCGTTAGCCTTTGGCTATTTTTTTGTAGACAATAAACATGTAAGTACTTTCAGTGAAAAGCCAAAGGCCAAAAGCTAAAGGCCAAAAGCCCCCAACCGCTATCCAATCTTCGCTTCCACAATTTTCAAGATTTCCTTTTCCATTTTAATCGCCTCTCGCTCAATCTTCTTGCCTTCCTTTAAGACTTTTGCGACATACTTTTTATCTTTCAAATCTCCGGCATTGATCTTGACGTTCAAAAATGCCCCCATAACGGCAGACCTGGCACATAAAGCGCCTACACCCGCATCGGAAACACTGGCCGCCAATCCTTCTTCGGCCATGGCTTTCATCATTTCCATAGATTCAAAAGATTTTTTCATAACCTGAAATGGAATTTCAATCGCATATTTTGTAGCAGACTGAATGGCTTCACTTCGTGCTTTTTTCTCTTCAGCAGAGCCTTTTGGAAGACGGAAAGCATCCATGATTTTTGTGAAAGCTCGAGTATCTTCATCTACTAAAAACAACAATTCTTCTTTACTTTTTTGTCCAACCTGTGCCCATTTAGAATAAAACTCCCACTTTTTATCCCAACCTCTTTTATGAGAAGATAGATTGGCGACCATTGTTCCAAGACTGGCACCCAATACGCCCAAATAAGCAGAAATTGATCCTCCACCAGGAGCGGGAGATTCTGAAGCTGTTTCATCAGCAAAGGCAACGAGATCATTGTCAACCAACAGTTTAGCATCGGCACCTTTGAGCTTGTATTCAATGATTTTTTGCGCTGGATCAAATGGCCCTAGCTCATCCAATCCCATTGATTTTATAGCAATCTTAATCAATTCACTTTCGCTTACACCCAAGGAACGCTTTTGTTTTTTAAGATAGTGGCGGCCTGCGTCCAACATAGCATTCAATGGAATCAGCCCAACCAATTCTGAACCGGAAACCCGCATTCCTCTTTTTTGGGCAGATTCACAAACGGCATCAAAGGCCTCGTGTACAGAAGTAATGCTGATATTGGTCAAGTTCATAGAAATCTGGGCAACGCCATATTCTTCAATATACCAACCAATCGCTTTTACTGCTTTAAGCATTCCAGGAATTCGAATCGCATCGCCTTTTTTGTCTCTTAAAATTTCACCTCCGACCTTATTTCCTTTTCTTTTGATTCTTCCATTTTCTCGCACATCAAAAGCGATGGCATTGGCTCTACGAGTTGAGGTGGTGTTTAAGTTGACATTATAAGCCACCAAAAAATCTCTAGCTCCAATCGCAGTTAAGCCGTATTTTGGATTGAATTCATTAGGACCATAATCCACCGTCCAGTTTTTATTTTGAATCTTTTTCGCAATGCCCTCATATTCCCCAGAACGAACAGTTGCTAGATTTTTTCTATCTTTTTTGGTGGCAGCATTTTCATAGAAATAACCTGACAATCCCAATTCCTCCCCTACTCTTTTACCTAATCTGTGAGCGCAGTCGATGCAATCTTGCATACTTGCTCCCGAAATGGGAATGAAGGGACAAACATCCGTTGCGCCGAAACGGGGATGCTCTCCACTGTGTTTTGACATATCAATCACTTCGTAAGCTTTCTTTATGGCTTGAAATGCGCCTTCGACCACAGCATCTTGGTCGCCAACAAAAGTAACGACCGTTCTATTGGTGGCTTTTCCAGGATCAACATCCAATAATTTCACTCCATCAACCGCTTCTATTGCATCTGTGATTTGTTTAATTACACCCATGTCTCGGCCTTCAGAAAAATTAGGTACGCATTCTATTAGTTTTTGCATTGCTGGATTTTTATTTATTAGATTTCAGTAATAGGATTAGACTAAAACGAATTGAAAAAACAGGTTTCTTCCCCACAAATATATTGTCCTTTTTGTTCAACATTGATCATTTATAAAGTTTTCTCTGCTATTTTTTCAGCGATCTTCTCAACACACCTCATCCCATCTATCGCAGCAGACACAATCCCACCCGCATAACCAGCTCCTTCACCACAAGGATACAAGTTTTCGATTTCTGTATGTTCCAAACTTTCTTTATCCCGTGGAATTCTAACTGGCGCAGAGCTTCTCGATTCAACGCCCACAACAATCGCTTCATTGGTGAGGAATGATTTCATGTTTTTACCAAATTCAACAAAAGAATTTCTGAGGTAATGACTGAGCCATTTTGGAAAAATTTTATTCAGATCATAGGATTTCACTCCAGCCATATAAGAACACTTCGGTAAATCAATAGAGGTTTTTTGATTTATAAAATCCAACAATCTTTGAGCTGGAGCTACTTGCGTTTTCCCTCCCGCTTCCCAAGCCTTTTTTTCTAGTTCTTCTTGAAATTTCATCCCAGCCAAAGGCCCAAACGCTGCATAATGCTTGCAATCGGATTCTTCGATTCCAACGACGATCCCTGAGTTGGCAAATGGATTGTTTCTTTTAGATGGAGACCAGCCATTCGTTACGATTTCGCCAGGTTGGGTAGCACAAGGCGCAATGATTCCTCCAGGGCACATACAAAACGAATAAACGCCACGTGTTTTTCTCTTTCCATAGCCTCCAATCTGCTTAACCAATTTATAAGCTGCAGGAGGTAAATACTCCCCTCGATCTTCTTTTCGGTATTGTATTTTATCAATAATCCTCTGTGGATGCTCAACTCGCAGACCAACTGCAAAGGTTTTGTATTCAATGGCCCATTTTTTTTCATAAAATAAGCTATAAATATCCCTTGCGGAATGTCCGGTTGCTAAAATCACCGCTTCGCCAAAAAATTCTTTCCCATTTTCAAGCAACAGGCCTTTTATTTTATTATTGTCAATCAAAAAATCGACTACTTTACTGTTGAAATGAATCTCTCCGCCTGCTTCCAAGATTTGCTCTCGCATTTTTTCAATGATCCCAGGTAGCTTATTTGTCCCAATATGGGGATGCGCGTCTATATTGATATCATTTTCTGCCCCATGTTGAATAAATAATTCAAGTACTTCGGCCACCGATCCCCTTTTTTTTGAACGAGTATAGAGTTTTCCATCGGAATAGGTTCCAGCACCTCCTTCCCCGAAACAATAGTTAGAATCAGGGTTAACTAGTTGATTTTTACTGATTGCAGCTAGATCCCTTCTCCTGTCTCTTACCATTTTACCCCTTTCAAAAATAATGGGTTTAAGTCCTGTTTCAAGGCATTTTAAGGCTGCAAAATACCCGGCAGGGCCTGCCCCAATTATCAGAACTCCTTGATTACGATGCACTTTGTGAAACTTTTTATTCTTTTGGACGTAATTTTTGGGGGTTTCTGAAACGTAAATAATTAGGTCTAATTGAAATTTTATTGGGTTTCTTCGAGCATCGAGGGATCTCTTTTGTACTAGAAATCCGGTTATTTCGGATGGATTGATATTCAATTGTTTAGCAGCCGACTTACAAATCAATTCTTGATTGTTAATGTCCTCTGTATTTATCCTTATTTGAATATTGTATTGCATATTAGGCTGTAAAGATATAAGTAAAGAATAATTAAAAATGATTTTGGCATTTCATTTGCGGTGTATGTTAATAGTTCGGATAAAAAGCTAAAGAAAAGGGAAAATCCCTTAGTTAATCCTAAAAGCCATTTTTTTTGTTAGAAATATTGTTTTTGGGCTTAGAAAAGCCAACACCGCCAAATTAAATTTATAAGATCATTGCATAAACTCAAGTTTATTATGTGCAAACTTTTACTAGTCAAAAGACTAAGATGGCTTCTTGCCTTGATACTGTTATGTGGGTCCTTAGGCCTGGATGCTCAACAAGATGCTATGTACACTCAGTATATGTACAATACTTTGATGTACAATCCTGCCTATGCAGGAACCAAGGATGCTGTGAGCCTTCAAGCTATTTACAGGAACCAGTGGGTTGATTTTGATGGGGCACCCAAAAACATCAATATCTCAGCTCATGGACCTATTCGTGAAAAAATTGGAATAGGACTTACCCTTCAGAATGATCAGTGGGGCGTTCACAATTGGAATTTATTAAGAGGAGATTACTCTTATAAATTTTATGTGAGTCCCAAAACCAAGATTTCCATTGGTTTGAACACCAGTTTAATGTATTTGCAATCAAACTTCACCGAACTTGATAGCGGTGCAGGAGATGCATTGTTTGCTCAAAACAATAACAAATTCCTTCCAAACTTCGGATTTGGTGTTTTCCATTACTCCAATAAACACTACATCGGATTTTCCATTCCACAAATAGTAAACAATAAATTGAGTGCATTGTCAAACAATGCAAGGCAATATAGACATTATTACTTGACTGCTGGATATGTATTGGGACTTGGAAATATGGTGAAATTGAAGCCTGCAGTTTTAGTTAAAACTGTTGGATCATTTGCTCCCGTTGAAGTTGATTTAAGCCTTGTTGGTTATTTCAACGATGTATTTTGGGCAGGAGTCGCGTACAGGACCCAAGATTCCTTCGATATGTTGGTTGGTGTAAATATCACAAAATCATTGAAGGTTGGTTACGCCTTCGATCTTATAACTACAAAAATATCCACTGCGACCACTTTGCATACCCACGAAGTGATGCTAGGATATGATATCAATTTAAAAAATCAAAGAATTATTTCACCGAGATATTTTTAAACATAGGTCGAATCCTCTTTCGAGCTTGTTTCTATCTTATTATAAAGAAACTAATCTACTTCGCATTATTTTTTATAGACTTCTTACAAGGGAAGTATGAGTACAGATTAAGTTGAAAATATGAAATACCTATACAAACTGAATAATATGCTGTTTAACCAAAAGGGGAAATCCCCTACAGACTCATTCGAAGCAAAAGCTGAATATGCTCGAATCTACGGTCATTTGTACGGCATAATTTTCCTCGTTTTATTTACAGGCATGGGATTAAATCTATCTGCCGAAAATGAAGAAAATTGTACAAATTGGGAACCAGACGATTCAATCGTCGAATCTTCCCCCGCAAAAACAAATTCATTTTTGGATTGTCTTGAGGATGGTCTTGAGGATGGTCCTGAGAATTGTCCTCCAGAGAAAACTGCACTTGCAAACTTTGCCAGCTTAACGGCAACTGTGGGGGACAGAATTTGGCATGATATAAATGCCAATGGGATTCAAGACCTTGAAGAAGAAGATGGAATAGATGGAGCAGAAATATTGTTGATCAATGTAGAAAGCAATGATACAATTTCTGGTTTCAGTTCTTTTGGAACTTATCATTTTCCAGCAGTTGATTCTGGATTATATGTTATGCAAATTTTCCCTGCAGGCTCTGATACTATTTATTTCTCACCACAATACCAAGGAACAGATGATAAAGCGGACAGCAATTTTGATCCAATAACTGGATTTTCTGATACAATACTTGTTGGCGCTGAATCTGCTGATTTGAGTATTGACGCTGGATTTTTTGCATTGGCTTCAATTTCAGGTTTCGCTTGGTGGGATATGAATTCTGATGGAATCGTGGACTCAACAGAAGCAAATTTAGAAAACATAGAATTCGAATTGGTTGATCAATCCGGAGACACCTCAATATTGGTTACAGATAGTCTTGGACTATTTTCATTGACAGGGTTGATTCCTGGTATATATAAAATCATACCAGTTATTCCTCCTAGTTTAGTGGTTAGCTCAGATTCTCTTTCCTATTCTTTTGATTTAGGATCAGGAGAGGATGTTGACAATCTTGATTTTGGTTTTAATACAATGGATGTTGTAGAGCCAGTAGACAGTTGTTTGGCTGAAGTTGGAAATATAACTGCACCTGAAACTTTGATCTATGCTTCAGGTGCTTTGACTGACGCTCCAACTCTAGATGGAAACAATACCGATTCAACATACACAACGGTATTCTTATTAACGACAGATTTGGATGAGACAGATGAGACTTTATACAATTTGATACAAGCCAGTTTCAATGGCGAGTTTGATTTAAACGTAATAGATACGAGTTTGGCTGGGCCATTTGATGTTCATGTTTTGAACCTAGAAGGAACAGCTCTTGACTTTGTTCAAATGGATCTATCAAGCGGCGAAGATGTTCTTGCTGCATTAGCAGATGGATTTTGCGCAGATTTTGAAGTTGCAGTTTATCAAATTTCAATTTTAGAAGACGTTGTTGAACCAGTTGATTCTTGTTTGGCAAATGTTGGGACTTTAACAGCTCCTGAAACATTAATATACATGATGGGTGATACTTCGGCAGCTCCAATTGTTGAAGGTCAAAATACCGACTCTACTTTCCTTCAGTTTTATGTACTTACAGCTGACCTAGATCCAGAAGATGATGTTTTATACAATATTGTTCAATTGAGCGATAATGGACAATTCGATTTGGGTCAATTGGACACAAGTTTCGCTGGACCATTTTATGTTCATGCTTTTAACCTTGAAGGAACAGTTGCAGACATTCAAGCATTGGAATTGACAACAGGTGAAGAATTGCTTGATGCAATTGCGGATGGTTTGTGTGCAGACTTTATTATTGAAGCGTATCAAATCTCTTATTTTGAAGATGTTGTCGAGCCTGGTGATTCTTGTTTGGCAACTGCTGGGATTGTAAGCCCACCGGAAGTTTTAGTTTACATGGAAGGAGATACAACCAATGTACCATTAATGGACGAATTCACTAACAGTTTTGATTTTGTTCATTTTTTAATATTGACAACTGATTTGGATACCGCTGATGAAATTTCATACAACTTTGTTCAATTCAGCAGTACTGGTCAATTTAATCTTGGAAGTCTTGATCCAGCATTGGAAGGACCATTTGATGTTCATGTGGTCAACTTTGAAGGGACTACAGAAGACATCGTAGCATGGGATTATAACAGCATTGAAGCATTAACCACTGCCATCGAAGATGGTCTCTGTGCTGATGTGATAACTGCAGCATATTCCATTTCATACGGGGTAGTTGAGCCAGTAGATTCTTGCTTGGCAAATGCTGGAAACATTGCGATTCCAGAAACATTAATTTACCTAGAAGGAGATACAACCAATGCTCCTGTAGTAGATGGTCAAAATACGGATTCTACTTTTACTCAATTATATGTATTGACAACTGATTTAGATTCTGAGGATGACATTTCTTACGATATTGTTCAATTGAGCAGTACTGGAGCATTTGATCTAGGACAAGTTGATACTGCTTTGGCAGGACCTTTCGATGTTCATGTTGTGAACTTTGAAGGAACTACTGAAGACCTCCTTGCTTTGGATATAACAACAGGTGAAGAATTAGCCACAGCCATTGAAGATGGTTTATGTGCTGATTTTGTAATTGCGGCTTTCCAAGTTTCTTACTTTGAAGATGTCGTTGAACCAAACGATTCTTGTTTGGCAAATGCTGGAACAATCAGCATTCCTGAAACATTAATTTATATGAGTGGCGACACAACCGATGCTCCATTGGTGGATGGTCAAAACACAGACTCTACTTTTACTCAATTATATGTACTGACAACTGATTTGGATTCTGAGGATGACATTTCTTACGATATTGTTCAATTGAGCAGTACAGGGGAATTTGACCTTGGACAAGTAGACACGGCTTTGGCCGGACCTTTTGATGTTCATGTTGTCAACTTTGAAGGAACTGCTGAAGACATTCTTGCCTTGGATATTACCACAGGTGAAGAACTAGCCATAGCCATTGAAGATGGTTTATGTGCTGACTTTGTGATTGCAGCTTTCCAAGTTTCTTACTTCGAAGATGTCGTTGAACCAAACGATTCTTGTTTGGCGGATGCGGGTATCTTATTTTCACCTAGTATGATCATTATTCCTTCAGGTGGGATTGTTGAAGCACCCAATTTGATTGGCGATAATGATTCGGAAGAATATGCAACCATCTTTTTATTGGTAACAGATTCAACAATGGCTGATACAACGACTCAAATGGTTCTGAGCTTCAATGACTTGGGTTCTTTTGACTTTGGTGATTTAGAGTTGCCTGATGCAGATTATCAAATATTTGCTTTGAATTTTGAAATTGACCAAGCAGAGTTTGGTGATGCAGGATTTGCGACCATCACAATGATTGAAAACAATCAAGCGAATGGCTGGTGTGCGGACTTGTCCAATCCTATTACTCTTTTTGTTGGCCTTGAAAACGATACATGCGATGCAAGCGCAGGAACATTATCTTATGATGGACCAACTAATTTAAATGCCAATGGGGTAATTGAAAATGTAATTTCAGAAGATGCAGAAGACGATTTACCATTCTATTATGTATTGGTTGTTGATGCAATTGAAGATGATGGAATTACGACCAATATCATAGCAATCGATACGCTTGGAGAATTTGACTTATCTCAATTGGGAATCCCAATGGAAGACGTAAGTGTTTATGGAATTTCAATTGATATGGAATTGGATTTGGTTCCTGAAATGTTTGAGAATTTAGAAGCATTACAAGAAGCAATTAACCAAGGATATTGTGCTGAAATAACAGCAGACCCAATTAATTTCAATGTTAACCTTTGTTTTGCACAGGCTGGAAATTTTGTAGAGCCTGAAACATTAAACTATGAAGGATTTGAAATCACTGATACTTTAGAAGTTGAAAACAATGCGACCAACGCAGGATTTAACTACTATTATTTCCTAACGACAGATGTGAATGGAGACGATGAAATAGCCTACAATATTATATTAACCTCAACATCTGGTTCTTTCGATTTGAACATGATCGGTGTTCCGAATGTAATTTTCAATGTGATAGGAGTTTCTACTGATTTGTCACTAGATGAATTGATGGCCAACGGAATTGCTACTGGTGAGGACTTACTAGCATTAGAAGGCAATGCTGATATTTGTGTAGATGTTGTAATCGGAAGTTTTGATTTCATTATCGGAGAACCGGACGGCCTGTGTTTCGCAGACGCTGGAACCTTGGTAGCTCCTGATGATCTAGTTATTGATGGCAGTGTTGTTACTCCAGTCATCGATGTTTTCGATCAAGATTCTATAGAAGACTTGAGCTACTACTTTGTTTTGGCTTTTGATGGTGAAACAGCATTAAATATTATTCAAGTTGAAGACAGCAGTTCATTTGATTTGACTTTGTTTGGAGTTTCGAGTGGAGACTTTTCTGTGATCGGAATTTCAACTGCATTGACTGCAGAAGAAGTTTTAGCTTATGGAACTATAGAAGAATTAGAAGCAGCTATTGCTGATGAATCTGTTTGTGCAGATTTAAGTAGCAATACAATTGTTTACGATTATACGGGAAATGCAGTTTGTTTTGCTGAGGCAGGAACATTGATCACTCCAAGTGTAACATTTTACCCTGAACCTCAAGTGACAGTTGCTATTGAAGTAGCTGGAGAAAACCAAGTGGGAGATTTCAACTTTTATTATATCCTTACTGCAGATGCAGAAGAGGGAGATGCAATTGTATACGACCTTATTTTGGTAAGTGATACTGGTTCTTTTAACTTGCCACTTTTAGGCTTGGAAGATGGAACCTACAATGTATTTGGAATTTCAACAACATTGAGCATTGAAGAATTAATGGATCTGGATTTAGGATCAATTGAAGGAATTAATGCAGCAATTGAAGATGGTTTATGTGCACATGTTACTGACCAATCTGTTACACTATTTATTGGTGAGGAAATCACCTGTTTTGCAAATGCTGGGATATTGACCATTCCGAATGACACAGAATACAATGCAGATGAAACCACTTTAGCTCCTGTAGTTAATGGGCAATCAACAGAGCCTGGGTTCAATTACTCTTTTGTGCTTACGACCGATGCTGATACAACAGATTTAAGTACAGACAACATTGTGATTGTTAGCCAAACAGGTGCTTTCAATTTGGAAGAATTAAATTTATTACCAGGAGCTTATTCTATTTATGGAATCTCGATCCTTGGAAATGTTGACGATCTATCTGGATTAGGAGTAACAACCATTTCTGATATTCAAGACTTGATTGATGACGGCTTAGTTTGTGCGGACATTAATCCATTAACTTATGATTTTGTAATTGCTGAAGTTTGTGTAAACAACTATGATATTTGTACTCCTTCAATCTTTGAAAGTACAACTCCAACACTTGTTTGTCCAACATTCTGCAATTTAGAAGATGACGATTTCACCTTGCAATATGTGACATCAATATTTAACTGTTCAGTTGAAATTCAGCCAGACAGTGTATGTTTCACATTCCTTCCATTACCAGGATTGGAAAATGATATTTTGGAAGCAGTTGCTTGCAATTCAGAAGGCATTTGTGACACAGTATTTTACAATGTAATTATTGGTTGTCAAGATCCAATCGCAATGAATGATCAATTCTTCGCTGCATGGAACACAACCAGTTCTTTAGATGTTTTATTAAATGACGAAGAAATTTGCGACCAATTCATTTATGTTGATTCTATTGGATCATTGATAACAGGAGAAGGAAGCATCGTAATAAACGCAGATAGTTCTGCAGTGGACTTCACGCCAGCAGATGGATTTACAGGTACCGCTACTTTCAACTACATTGTTTGTAATGAATGTGGAAATTGCGTATCGGCCAATGTTGTTGTGGATGTTTTGGAAGCCGAAGATTTGGTTGCCAACAATGACACTGTTTTAACTCCGATTAATTCAACTGTAACCATTGACGTTTTAGCAAATGATACAGGTACTCAGATTGAAATTACAGCTGTAACGCAGCCTGAAAACGGAACTGTTGAAGTGATAGACGGAATGTTGGTTTATACGCCTGATGAAGGATTTGAAGGAACAGAGACCATCATTTATACCATTTGCGATATATTCGGAGAATGTACAACTGCTACCGTTGTCATTCAAGTTGGCACTCAAAACGAGGCACCAATTGCTGGAAATGACCAGTACGTGATTGCTGAGGGTGATTCGGTTACTTTGGATGTATTGATCAATGACTTTGATCCAAATGGCGATACTCTTTACATTACTGAAATTATTGGTCCAGATGCTGGAACTGTTATCATCAATGATGATGGTACTTTGACTTACATCGCTGATACAACAGCTGGGCCAGGAGAATACACGTTCCAATATGTAATTTGTGATGACACAACTGCGACTGCTTTGTGTGATACAGCAACGGTTGTTATTGCGGTAGGGATTGACTTGTCTAATACACCACCTATGGCTGTGGATGACTTTGCCAATGTAAACCCAGGAGACACAGTAACAATCAATGTTTTATTGAACGATACTGATTTGGAAGGAAACAATTTGACGGTAACTGAAATTAGTGATCCTCCATTTGGTGACGCCACCTTAAACGATGACGGAACCATAACCTATATTCCAGTGCCTGGATTTACGGGAGTCGATTCGCTATTCTATGTAATTTGTGATGATGGAAATCCACCACTGTGTGATACGGCATGGGTTTATATTGACGTTTCAAATAACGGTTTGGTTATTGCCAACCCAGACGTTGTAACAACACCAATCAACACTGAAGTTGAGATTGATGTGATGGTCAATGATGTTGGAGAAGGCATTTTCATTAGCAATGCTACTGAGCCAGAAAATGGTGCTTTAGTCATCATAGGCGACTTGATCTATTACACACCATTCGATGGATTTGTCGGGACTGACTTTTTCACTTACACCATTTGCGACCCCGACGGCAATTGCGATATTACCGTTGTAGGAATCACGATATTTGATGGTCCAAATCAAGCACCTACGGCGGCCAATGATGTTGCCATGACAGATCTTGACACACCAATTACAATCAATGTTACTGCCAATGATAGTGATCCTGAAAATGGTAATTTAGTTATTACTGAAATTATAAACGGACCGGACAACGGTACAGTTGTAATCAACGATGATGGAACTTTGACTTATACTCCAGATACTGGTTTTGAAGGAGAAGATGAATTCCAATACGTTGTTTGCGATGAAGCTGATCCTCCTCTTTGTGATACTGCCACAGTTGTTATTTCTGTAAATGTACCTTTGAGCAACGATCCTCCTTTGGCTGTTGATGATGCTTATACTGTTGCTGAAAATGATTTCATTATATTCAATGTAACAGACAACGATAGTGTTGGGGATGGCGAAACCATGACTGTAAAATTGGGAACTGCTCCTGCAAATGGAACACTTCAATTAGATGAAAACGGTTTGGCTTTATATACGCCAGATGAAAACTTTGAAGGAACAGATTATTTCCTTTATATATTGTGTGACAATGGGAATCCTGCCTTACAGGACACTGCCCTTGTAACGATTACTGTTGAAGGTGATGGAATCAACCCAACCAGCTCTTTAGATGCTCAAGTGGACATTGTTCAAACTCCGATCAACACTTCTATTCCAATATTTGTTTTGGACAATGATACTTGGGACGGAAACATTACAATAAAATCTTTTTCTGATCCAATCAATGGTTTGGTTGTATTGGATGAATTGACCAATTCGTTGGTTTATGTTCCTGCATTGAATTATACTGGGGAAGATTACTTCATGTATTGGATTACCGATGATTCTGGAGCCTGTGATAGTGCGACAGTAGCCATCTTAGTTTTCAATGAACCCAACCTTCCACCAAATGCTGATAACGATCAAGAAACAACGTCACCAGGAGAAACAGTTGTCATCAATGTATTGGCAAATGACAGTGATCCTGAAAACCTTCCTTTGGTTGTAACAAACGTGATCAATGGACCAAGCAATGGTTCAGTAATCATCAATGCAGATGGTACAATCAGTTATACACCAGATGATGGATTCATCGGTGAAGACAGCTTTGATTACATAGTTTGTGACACAGCCATTCCTCCACTTTGTGATACCGCAACTGTGGTTATTGCAGTAGGCGTTGATCTTAGCAATGATCCTCCACTTGCTGTGGATGATTATTATGTAGGCGCACAGGATTCAACAATTTCAATTTTATTATTGAACAACGATTCAGATCCTAATGGAGACAATTTCTCATTGACCTTTAACACCAATCCATTGTTTGGAGAAGTGATCGTCAATGAATTTGGTTTAGGAAATTACACGCCTAATCCTGGTTATATGGGTGAAGATCAGTTCGTCTATGTAATATGTGATGATGGCTTCCCGTCACTTTGTGATACGGCCACTGTATTTATTACAATTGATACAATAACAATTTCAAACCTTCCTCCAATTGTAGCAAATCCTGATGTTGGACAAGTTTACATCAATGATACCATTTCATTAGATATTCTTGTAAACGACATTGGAACGAATATTACAATAACAGATATTGAGGATCCGGAAAATGGAAGCATCATCGTCATTGATGGTGGCGTTATCACTTATGTTCCAGATCTTGATTTCACTGGTATTGACTATTTCTGGTACACGATCTGTGATGAATTTGCTCAATGCGATTCAACTTTGGTTGCTATAGAAGTATTTGATGGAGACAACAGACCGCCAGCGACAACGAATGATTGTTTTGAAACAGATACTGACACACCAATCACGATTAACGTATTGGCCAATGATGTTGATCCAGAAAACTCTGCATTGATATTCCAAGGCCACGATGCTCCAGGAGCAGGCGGACTAATAAGTGTATTGTCATTTGATGGTTCATTGGAATATACACCACCTGCAGGATTTGTGGGAGTAGAGGTATTCAATTACAATGTTTGCGACGGCTTCTTTGAGCCAGGTGGAACTGCGCTTTGTGACAGTGGACAAGTTGTCATTAAGGTCGGAGGTGTTGACGCACCAAATCATCCTCCTGTTGCCAATGACAGTTGTGTCATAGTTAACAACACATCAGTCGTGATTGATCTACAATTATTGACCAGCGATCCTGATGGAGACAATTTGATTTATCAATTGGCAACTCCATCTGTATTTGGTGATGTGGCCATTGATCCTCTAAGTGGAACAGCAGCTTATGCACCTTTCGATGGTTTTGATGGAACTGATTATTTCACTTACATAGTTTGTGATGATGGTCTACCAAGTTTATGTGATACTTCTTATATCAAATTGATAGTAACTGATACCATCGACATTGTGAATCCAACGGATACAATCGTAGTTGCTGTAAATGACTCAGTAGATGTTTTGACTGGAGCTTGTGTTCAGGTTCAAGTTTTACTAAACGATAGCTTCCCAACGACTGATGTTACTGAATTGGAAATTTCAATAATCGCTCAACCGATAAACGGAACATTGACTGACAATGGTCTTGGTTTAATGGAATACTGTCCGGATGAAGGATTTATGAATGATTCAGATTTTGCTGTTTACGAACTTTGTTTCGAAGGCATCTGTGATACAGCCATTATATTCTTTAATGTTCTCGGTTGTGATTTGGTCATTCCAGATGCATTGTCTCCTAACATGGATGGCATGAATGATTACTTTGCAATTCCTGGATTGAACGAATGCTACGGTGACAATTTCCCTGAAATGATTATTTACAACAGATGGGGTAATGTGGTCTTCAGAATGGTTGGTTATACCGGATTTGATGGCCCTGCCTCTTGGAATGGTGAATGGCAAAGTGGAAACGGAAGCAGCGGAAGAGATGTTCCAGACGGTACATATTACTACATACTTTTGCTTGATCCACAGAATGACCCGGATGCAATGAGAGCCGGTTTCATTGAAGTTTTAAGATAAAATACATTCTAGACATTTAGCTGTTAGATTAGATGTTGTTAGTGAAGCTAATACATTTAACAGCAAACAGCTAAAGGCTAAAGGCAAACAGCCAATGTGGCCAATGGGGCCAATGGGGCCAATAAGTAAAGAGATAAATACCTTGTATAAGTATTTCTATAGGTTCTGGCGGATTTCAGCTCCGTCAGGACCTTTTTTCGTTTATTGATAAATAGACTCAATCATAAACTTCTGTTTCTAGGCTGATTTAAACACAAACCAACTACTTTTAAACCACTACTCTTCTCTTTTTTTGTCCTCATTTACAAGTCAAACCCTTGTATCATAAGGGAAGATTTTTCTTTGTGAAACACAGATGGCCTTGCCACCTTTCGTTTTTGTTTCTTCGCATATGGGGAAAAGCACTCGCCTTTTACATCAACATTCTATATTACTTGATTCTAGCAAGATCCTTTAGCCTTGATGCTTTCTAATTTTATCCTTGTTCAATCTCTAGAAGTTCTGCTTTTTCTCATGAGCCAACACTAAATTCCTGTAATAAGCCAAATCTTGCTATTTTAGCAAGCCCAAGCCCAATTCAGCATTCGGTAAAGGTGCTTGACAAAAAGAGCCAGCTGATACAAAATCATTCACACAAAGAAAAAGCAACATGAAAGAATCAAGATTAAAAAGCATACGGACAGCCAACTTTTTATCACAAGTGGAGTTGGCTGAAATGTCAGGTGTTTCTGCCAAAACCATTCAAAGAATTGAATCGAATAAATCGGTCGGAAGTTCTTATTCTATAAAACAGCTGGCAGAAGCTTTAGCTGTTGATCCAATTGAGTTATCAGAAATCAATAGCAATCATGTCGAAAGCAATTTAGAAACCCAAAATGGCTTAAGCACTTTAAAATTATTGAACCTAAGCACCTTGTTTATTGTCTTGATTCCATTGTCCAATATTCTTCTTCCCTCCATAATACTAAGAAAAAACAGTGATGACTCTTTTGTTAATTTCTATGGCAAAAAGGTAATTTCCATTCAAATCCTTTGGACCCTCGCCTCCCTGGTATTGATGATTTTTTTGCCCTTAATGCTTCTGTCTTTGGGTTATACTCATTCAGGAGGAATCCCACTGTTTATTCCAATCTATTACCTTACAGTATTGTTTAACATAACATTGATTCTTTGGATATCCTATATGTTTGCCAACAGGAGAGAGACAGAGTTGCAATTACCTAACTTGCTGTAAATCAAATACTGTCCAGCGAATGTCTCCTAATTGTCCTAGGAAGAATGCCTAAAATCAATTGAGTTTTAGTGAATATTGTTCTTTACAAAAAACAATATATCATGAAATTAAGCAACTTACTTGGAGTACTAATTATCGTCTTTGCCTTGCACTCTTGTACGGGTAAAGACCCTGTAAAGAACACAAAAAAGATAGCGGCCTTAAATCGAGCTTTAGTTGAAGACCAATCTTCTGTGGGTATCGCATTTGGCATCGAGGTTGATAGTATAACTCCACTAAATAAAGTTTTTGGATTTGCAAATTACGAAAGCAAAGAATCCTTAAACCCGAATTCAAAATTCAGAATTGCTTCTATTACTAAGCCATTTACTGCTACTGCCATTTTACAACTAATTGAATCGAATCAACTTGCATTTGATGATAAATTGACAATGTTTTTTCCAGATTTTCCGAATGGGGATCACATCACCATTTATCATTTGCTTTCTCACACTTCTGGAATTCCCAATTGGTGGAATGGTGAAATGCCAAAAATTGAACCTGAGAATTTCCCAATGTGTCCCAAGCCTCACCAGTACCTACAGCAAATGAAAAAGACTGAGTTATTCGAGCCTGGGACCTTCTTTAGTTATTCAAACACTGGTTATGTTCTGCTTGGTGAAATAATTGAGATCATCTCAAAAATAAAATATGAAGTCTATCTTGAGCAGAATATTTTCTTACCCGCTGGTATGACAAATACAGAAATGGAGTATATTGAAAGCCCTAAAGAAAATTGGGTCAAAGGGTACGTCAAAGGAAACAGTAAGAAAGACGATACAAAAGAAGTGTTTTCAAAACCAGACGGATATCACATGCCCTTCTCCGCTGGAGGTTTACGCTCTACAACAGAAGATCTATTGTTATTTTTAAATGCATTAGAAAGTGGAAAGCTAATCAGTAAAAATATGTTTGCAAAAATGACTTCCTATTCTACACTCAAAAATGGGGCTCCGGTGCATGAATCTCTTTATGCTCATAATGGAGAAGCGATGAGCTTTCCCAGTAACCTTAAAAAATTCGGCTATGGTTTAGGCTTTCAGATTATTGAAAACTTTGGACAGAAGGTTGTTTCACACGGAGGAGACATTGCAGGTTTCAACTCAGTTTTAATGTATATTCCGCATAACAATGTAAAACTTGCTATTTTAGCAAATACTGAAAACGGGATTCTGTCAAAACTAAAAAAGATTGAAAAATTAGCCATTTCAATTGAACCTTATTGAATGCATTAAAAAGGTGAACAGAAAAATTTCTTGGTGATTGGGAAATCAGTAAGGACAATTTGAGTACTATACAAATCATTGCTTTCCTTTGGTGTTATCACCAAAGGACCTGGTGAACTTTTATGAAAAGAAGCAAAAATGCTTAATTTATGGGGCATAAACAAAGCCCCCCCCTTTTGGTCATAAGACCAAAAGTAAGCGTCATAAGACCAAAAGAATGCACATAAGACCAAAAGAATGCACATAAGACCAAAAGTAAGCGTCATAAGACCAAAAGCTATTTTTTGATTTGAGAAAATGTCCAGTACTCAAAAGAACAATGTAATTGTGGAAAATTTGAAATGAGAACAAGTCTAACAATATTATTTCTTTTAAGTGTTTGGAGTCATTCAGATTGTCAGAATAATCAGATGGTCAAGAATCCAAAAGCAATTGTAATAGACAGTTTATTGAGTCAATGTTACGATCAGGGAATTTTTAATGGAGTTGCTCTGGTCGCAGATGAGGGAGCTGTAATTTTACACAAAAGTTATGGAATTGCTGATTTTAAAAGCCAAACTCCGCTAGAGCGGTCTGATCGATTTTACATTGGTTCCCTGACTAAACAGTTTACCAGTGCATTAATACTGTTGCTTCAAGAACAGGGACTTATTAATATAAGCGACGCCATTTCAAAACACCTTTCAGAGTTTGATCATCCTGAATACAACCGCATTACCATTCATCAATTGCTGACTCATACTTCCGGACTTGCCAATTATACTTCCTTTCCCGATTTCGATCGTTCCAAAGATTATTCAGAATCAGAATTCTTGGCCTTTATTAAAAGACCATTGTTGTTTGAACCTGGAAGCAGTTGGAGTTACAGCAATACTGCTTACTATATTTTGGGCCTAATAGCCCAAAAAACATGCAATAAAACTTATAGCGAGCTCTTGGCTGAAATGATATTTGATCCACTAAAAATGCACAACACCGCTTATGAAAAAGCTTGGCTATATGGTCCTGACAGTTCTAATGCTTCCGATGCTGCTGACAGTAAAGTAGCGAAGGGATTTTTAAACACGATTGACGGTTTGAGCCCCATGCCGACTTATTCGTTAAGCAGCCTATTTTCTTCTGGTGGTATTTATTCTACAGCGGAAAATTTATTCAAATGGAACCAGGCATTGTACACAAATCAATTGTTATCGAATGCTTCGAAGTCCATTCTTTTCACTCCAGTCAAAAACGATTATGCCTGCGGTTGGTATGTAAAGAAAGGATTCGATGATGAGGGTGAAATATATGAACGCCATTTTCACGGTGGAATGATAAAAGGATATCACGCTTTCATTCTCAGAAGAATTCCGTCCAAACAAGTGGTGATCCTACTTGACAATTCTTACAGCCAAGAGTTGCAAACCATAAAAAACAGAATTTGGTCGGCATTGATTGAAGAACAAGTGAAAGAAATTAAACCCAAATTGTCAAAGCTTCTTTTTGAGGCTTGTGGAGAAAACACTATATTAGAACTAAGCGATTCTATCTCAAACAACATTGAAGTTTTCGAACAACAATTCACCTTTGAAGAATTTGACATCAATGCTGTTGCTTACCGGTTAATGGAAGCTGAAAGGTTTTTGGAAGCGGATGAAATTTTCAAATTGAACATAGCTCTTTATCCTGAATCGTGGAATGTTTATGACAGCATGGGAGAATTGCGTTTTAAACAAGGAAAGTTTTTGGAATCAGAAGAATTGTATAAAAAATCATTGAAGATCAATCCCAACAACATTTCAGCCAAGAACGCCTTGGAAGCCATAAAACTCATGATGCATGCACCGAAGAAATAGCTGTTCTATTTCAAGTAAAACAAAATAGAAAGATGTTAACAGCAGCAAATATATTAATCGGACTCATAGCCTTGATTCACTTCTACATTCTTTGGCTTGAAATGTTTGCATGGGAAAGCAGAGGCCAACCAACATGATAGAATGAACCAATACTCAGAAAAAGCAATCCTGTACCTTTCTAAACATTTTAGAAAGAAAATCACTTTGGAAGAAATTGCAAAGGTGGCAGGTGTTTCCCCATTTCATTTCCATAGAAAATTTGTCGAAGAAAATAACTGTACGCCACAAAACTATTTGGAGAACATAAGAATGCAACATGCTTCACACCTAATAAAAATATTTCCAAATTGGTCATTGATTGATGTTGCTTTCGAGAGTGGATATTCTTCCCCTGGAATTTTTAGCAGAGCTTTTAAAAAATATTATGGAATTACACCTTCCCAGCACAAACTTAATTCTGATTTAGAGCCTGAAAACATAAAGTTAGAAAAAACAAAGCCGATCCAGATTCAGTACCTTACAAAGAAAAACATAGTCGTTAAAAAAGTATCACTCATAGAAAAAAGACTGAATCAAGGATATCAAAAAATCATAAATTCCACATCCTCAAACCAAATTCTATTTGGAGTATTTATGGATGTTCCATTTCATGTTCCTCTTGAAAAATGCAGGTATTTTATCGGCTTAGAAACTTCACTTTCTGAAAAAGACAATACCGTTTTAACCATTCCCGCTGGCTATTATACCACCATGATTATTCAAGGAAATTTCGATCATTTAAAAGAAAAATTAGTTGCAAAGAATAATCAAATCATCAATAAGGGATACGTCATTGATTCTTTAATTGGATATGAAAAAATCAATGCAAACAAGAAAATCCCCTTTGATTACAGGAAGACCAAAAGAGAAATCCTGATGAAAATAAAACGAGCATAATAAGGATTGCCAAGCAAGGATCATTTGGAATGAAATGTCCTTAATTTCTCAACATAAACCAAGGATAGCAAGATTTGCTAAGTCATTGTGTTTTTTATCGCTGAACTTTGGTTCATTAATCAGCATGAAAAACAAAAAAATGACTTTAAGAAAATTGTTGACCATCCTACTTTGCCTAGTAGTTTTTTCTAGCATTGCAGCATCGCAAAGCATCAATGGAATTGTATTGGATCAAGATTCCAGCCTGCCAGTTCCTTTCTCAAATGTATATTTATTGAACACCAATCCTGTCTTAGGAACGACCTCAGATGAAAATGGAAAGTTCACAATCGAAGATATTCCCCTCGGTCGCTATGACATTCAAGCCTCTTTTATTGGTTATGAAAGTTCTATAAAAAAAGACATTGAAGTAAGTTCGTCAAAGACGACTTATTTAGAAATTACGCTTCAAGAATCCGTAAACACCTTAGACGAAGTTGTGGTCAAACCCAATATTGACAAAGAACATGCACAAAATTCTATGGCATTAATAAGCGCTCGAATGCTAAGCGTGGAAGAAGCGAATCGTTATGCAGGAGGCTTTGATGATCCTGCTCGATTGGCAAGTTCTTTTGCTGGTGTATCAAGTGGTGTCAATAACAATGGAATTGTTGTAAGAGGCAATGCTCCTAAATCATTGCAATGGAAAATGGAAGGAATAGAGATTCCCAATCCGAACCACTTCGCAAATTTGGCAAGCTTTGGAGGAGGCGCTTTGACTGCCCTAAGCAGTCAGTTGTTGTCAAATTCAGATTTTCTAACAGGGGCATTTCCTTCTCAGTACAACAATGCTTTATCTGCTGTCTTTGATATTAAAATGCGGAAGGGGAACAACAAGGAGCGGGAGCATACTTTACAATTGGGAGCATTGGGGATTGACTTGGGTTCTGAGGGGCCATTCAAAAAAGGAAAAGACGCCTCCTATCTTTTTAATTATCGGTATTCAACCTTTGGTTTGGTTGGTCAAATAACGGGAGCAGAAGAAGGGATAAAATATCAAGATGCCTCTTTTAAGTTTAACTTTCCAACTAAAAAGGCAGGAGTATTTTCAGTTTGGGGAATTGGTCTATTGGATGAAATAATAGTTTCAGAAGAACCAGACACGACAAAATGGGCGTACAAAACAGATGGAGAAAGATATGTTGCCGACCAGTATATGTTTGCAGGAGGAATCAACAATAAGCTAATTTTAAACAAGCGAACCAACTTGCAGACTACTTTAGGATTTACTACGAACCATACTGATTGGACCGTTAAGCAATTAGACAATTCTTCGCTTTTGCAAGCCAAGAGCAATGTATTGACCACTAATTCTACTTACCTGGTAAAATCAACTTTAAATACTAAATTCAATAAAAAACACAAAAACCGAACAGGTCTTTTGGCTACCAGCTTGGACTACAAAACGCTTCTTCAAATTCGCTCAGATTCTAATGTGGATTCCAATTCAGATATAGAAACATTGGTCGATGAAAATGGCAACAGTTTCTTACTTGCGGCATTCAGTAGTTCTAATTTCAGATTGAGTGATGCTTTTACCATCAACCTTGGAATCAATGCTCAATTGTTTACGCTAAACAACAACTATACAATTGAACCGAGGTTGGCCATGAAATGGGATTTAAACTCTTCTCAAGAATTGGGTTTTGCTTATGGCTTACACAGTCGTTTAGAAATGTTGAATTATTTTTTCACTAAGGATGAAATTACCGGAACGTATAACAACAAAGAAATGGATTTCACGAAATCACATCATTTTGTTCTGAGTTATTCTGTAAAATTATCAGACCATTTATTGTTGAAAGTAGAACCCTATTACCAAAGTCTGTTTGATGTACCCGTCATTGAAAATACTTATTACTCTTTCATCAATCAAAAAAGCGATGATGACTGGTTCATCAATGACAAGTTTCAAAACACAGGCAAAGGGAGAAATTATGGTATAGATTTCACGCTTGAAAAATTCTTATCCAAAGGCTTCTATTTCATAACAACCGCCTCCTTGTTTGATTCCAAATATTTAGGAGGTGACAATGTTTGGCGGAATACACGATACAATAAAAAATACATCGTGAACTTCCTAGCTGGCAAGGAATGGTATATAGGAAAAAACAATCAGAATGTATTTGGAGTAAATATTAGAATGACTTCTCAAGGTGGAGATCGATATGTCCCATATAGTTTAGAAGAATCAATCAGCAATCAAAGTGTCAGCCTTGATTACGACAATGCCTTTTCATCACAATTCGACCCAAACTTTATTCTTCATTTTTCCAGCAATTATAAGATCAACAAAGAAAAAACCACACATGAATTTGCTTTGAAAATATTGAATGCAACTGGCTACGGAGATTTCCAAGGATTTAAATACAACCTTCAAACTAAGAAAATTGATGAAACAAGTGAAGTGATTGTCATCCCAAATTTGAGCTACAAAATTTCATTTTAACAAAACAAAAACAAGGCTCTTTCGGTCTTATTTGATTTCTTTTGGTTTTGGATGCTTTCTTTTGGGTATTTGCTTTCTTTTGGTCTTATGACCTGAGATAACAGCACAGGAAAACCATGACCTTAGATTTAAAAAAAACATGCCATTCTAAACAAGCCATTCTATCTGTAATTCTTGGACAGTCGATTCTAAAATATATTATCTAAAGTCTGGTTGTAAACAAACATTGCAAACTTCACATTTTCAGTATTTTATCAGACACAGTCATACTAAAATTAAAGGGCTTTCAAATTGATAAAAGCCAATTCCAAGGACTGTAGAATTAAATTTAGCATTTTCATAAAATGTAATCTTATCTTTGTTTCAAACTCTAGATAGACATTTTATAAAAATCAAACATGCGAATCCTATTCATTTATACTTTCATTTCTATAATCATTCTTTTTACAAGCAACAATGCCGCTTCTCAAGATTTAGATACCAGCGAAATAAAATTGCTTTCATGGAATGCTTATATGCTTCCAGCTTTTCCAATTTTTACGCATCAAAAAAAACGAGCCAAAGGAATGGTAGAAGTTTTGAAAAATGGAAAGTACGATGTAATCTGTTTTCAAGAAGCATATCATAAGGGCTTTCGTAAAATTATATTGAAAGGATTAAAAGAGCAATATCCATTTCAAATTGGTGAGGGCGATAAAGAAAAATCAGCTGAATCAACGAAAGGACTTTGGATACTAAGCAAACGACCGATCAATAAAATAAAGGAAATAAAGTTTAAAGACAAGATAGGTTTGGAGAAATATGTATCTAAGGGTGCCATTCTTTTTGAAATGGATGGGATAAAGAATTTGCATTTTATTAATACCCACTTTCAGTCAGCTGATGGCATAGGAGAAACTGCCGTTCGTAAGGGGCAAAGTTTACAAATCCAAGAAGAACTAGTCGAACCGTTTATCGATCAAAAAAAGACTGTTTTGTTTGCTGGAGATTGGAACATGGAAGCTGGTTCAGCTTTTGACAATTTTTCTTTGACGGACTTGCTTAAAATCACGCATCCTAAAACAATGCCAACTACCATTACTTGGCCAAGTGAAACTTTCCGAAAAACAGATGGATCACACGTTTTAGATCTTGGAATGTTGTACTGTCCCAATGACCAAGTCTCGGATTTTGAAACTGGAGTTCCCAATCTTAAATATGAATGGAAAAAGGATAGAAACGATTTGTCTGATCACATGCCCATTGAGGTAATCTTTAAAATATCGAAATGAAATTTTTTATCAACTTAATACTCGCAAGCCTTTTAGTAAGTTGTGGAACCACGAACAAAGTGAAGGAAATGGACAAAAACGACATCCAGAAAAAATGGGAGCTCAGCGTTTTAGATGGCAATGAGATAAGAGCAAAACAACCAGTCTATATTGAGCTAAACAATGACAATAAAGTCAATGGTTTTGCAGGTTGCAATCGACTCATGGGATCTTATACTATTGAAAATGGCAACCAAATAAAGTTCAATCAATTGTCTACAACCCGGATGGCTTGTCGGGATATGAAATTGGAAAGACGCGTTTTAGAAATATTAAACTCAAGTGATGGTTTCACGATAGACGATGGAAAATTGATGCTCAATATTGGTAGCAAATCAGCCTTGGCGATTTTTCGTGAAATGACAACCGAGGAAATAGTAAACAAGTACTGGAAACTAAAAACATTGAACGGTGAAGAGGTTGAAATGAGCGTCGATCAAGAAAGAGAACAAAATTTCATACTAAGAAGTGATGGAAGCCTTGCAGGATTTGGAGGCTGTAATCATTTCATTGGAACATTTAAATTGACGAATGGCAATCGCATCGAGTTCAATGAAACCAGGATAACAACATTAAATGCTTGCGCTGACCTAAAAGTAAAGGAAGATGCTTTTTTGAATGTCTTTTATTCAACTGACAATTATAAAATTGATGGTGACAGACTCCAACTTCTTGAGGGAAAAGAAAAAAGCTTAGCCAGCTTCGAAGCCATTTACTTCTAAACATTTTTGATGCTATAATTCTCAAACATATTGGTACTTTTTAGTAGGATCAAAAATACAATTCGATGAAGGAAAAAATATTTAGAGTTTGTTTGTTCATTGTCGGCCTAATTAACATTGCTCCATCCGTATTGGCATTTCTTCCAAACAAGATTTCAGAATCTTATGGAATTGAAATACCAAACCAAAACTACGAACTCCTTCTGAGACACAGAGCAGTCTTGTTTGGGATTATCGGAGGATTAATAATATACTCCTCGATTAGCAAAAAAAATTACTCAATGGCCGTATGTATTGGTCTCATCAGTATGGTCTCCTTTGTAATACTTTTAATACTCAGCAATGGTGAAATAAATTCAGAACTGAATAAAGTAATGAAGATTGATGTAATAGGGATATTTATTTTATTAATTGGATATGCTTTGTATAGATTTAAATAAGAAGACAAGAGTTCCAATTGCTCAAACTATAAGATGGATTCTTGATTCAGCTGAATCAACTTATGCGCTGTAAAAAAAAACTAAATCCTTCCTCCCCGCTCCGACCAATATCCCATCACGCCATCCAAAGTCCTCTCAAAATCTCATGTTACATAAGTCCGAAATACCTTTGAGATGGTTTCTCATGGCATCGCTTGCCCCCTTTGCATTTTGGGCTATGATCTGATCGACAATCTCTCGGTGCTCAGTCAATATAGCATTGTTGCGTTCTTCTTTGCTGAAATGCCTCTTTTTAAAGTTTTTCAATATATCTGGGGTAATGATGCGCATGAGTGTCTTCAATACTGAATTACCACTGACTTCGGCTATTTGAAGGTGTAAAAGAAAATCCTCTTCTTCCGCAGAATCCCCTTCAGCTATTTTATATTCAAAGGCCTCTAAAGCCTCTTTAATCATTGAGATATCTTGTTCGGTCCTTCTGTTAGCTGCCCTACCAGCCGATTCTATTTCAAGCAGATTTCTAGTATCGACCAATGAAGCAAAGTCTGTTTCTTCAAAATTGAGGATGTCAATAATTAAGCCTTCCAATGCTACTAAGCCCGTGCCTTTTATCACCGTTCCTGATTGCGGTAGAGTTTTTACTATTCCATAAAATTCTAACTTTTTAATCGCATCACGAATTGCAGATCTTCCTACACCAAGCTTTTCTGCCAGCAGTCTTTCCGGAGGCAAAGTATCACCTGGATTTAAATCCCCACTCACGATAAGAGACTTCAATTGACGGATAATCTTATCTACAGAAGATTCGATTTTTATTTCACTAAATTTATCTATCATACAATTTGTCGCGAATTTACACTCTTGAATAGCTCGATTGATCGAATCAGCTAAAATTTAAGAATAGACAACAAAGTCTACTCTGCGTTAATCTACAAATGTATAAGCTAAGGACTTAGCTTGTTTCATTAAATAGTTATAAATTGTGATGGTGCAATGCATTTCACGGAAGCCAAACCATTGATTTAGAACAGATTATTCGCCGTTTTTTTGTTATGCTTAAATAAAATTACAGATTAGTGTTTTAACGAAATTCTGTTGGCTTTACCCTGGATTTATCAATTACAATTTGAGCATTCTACAAAGCACAAAAAAGACCAAAAGCAGATAGCTTTCTTTTGGTCTTATCATCATTGCCGTCAGGTTAAAAATTTATTGTTCAGCAAAACATGGTCTCGATAAGTTTTTTGTATCTCTCCACTGTTTACAAAACTGCATTTGTTCCTCCTCACAATGTTTGCAAATCATTCAGATTCTCAGATTCAAACAAGTTTTCTACCTAGCGGTCGAAAGAACAGTTGCTGTGCGGAAACCAAAAGCACAAGTTGTTTAGCGAACCAAAGTAAAGGAGCCTTTGTGAAATTTCATGACAGCCTGATCGCAAACTGTTGCCTCAAGGCTTGCAGACCAAACAAATGTTTGGACATCTTGCTCAACACCCTTATAAGTCCCATCCCAGCAAGCATTCAAATCTCGTGTATAAAACACTTGTTCACCCCAGCGATTATAAATTGAAAGCTCTACCTGATTCACAGCTGGATCAAGCAATAGACAAATTTGATCATTGATGCCATCTCCATTTGGAGAAAAGGCATTCGGCAGCATGAATAGATTCTCCTCTTTATTTTCTACTTTATAGTTAATCAAACTATCGCAACCCAGGCTGGAAACCATTGTCAAGGTCAACTGCGATCCTATCTGTAGGCTTGATCCTTCCATCAATACATCCGATGCTTCACAAGGATCAATTATTTGATCAATTTCATAGGAAGGCAAATCAATGACTTCGACCATCACAGAGCTGTCGCAGCCATAAACATTGCTTAGCAAAACAGTTTCTTGCATTCCTGATTCGAAAGTAATTCCATTTATTTCTTGAGTTTCATTGTCACAAATTTCAATACTTAAAGTATCGAAGTAAATCGGCAATTCACTAACACTTACATAAATCAAACTGTCACAACCCTCCACAGTTTGAAATTCGAAAATCATTTCAGTACCAGCCATTATTTCAGTTCCATCGTATGTGGCAAAACTGCCTTGACAAGCATCAAGAACAATTGCTTCTTCATAAGCAATGGCCTCTTCTACAATCACCGTCATGATGCTGTCGCAACCTCCACTGGAAGTATAAGTGAAGTCGGTAGTACTATTCCCTAAAAGAAATTGGCCATCGTATTCGACAGAAGTTCCATCGCAAACATTTAAAATCAGCTCCTCATTGAGAACGAGGGTTTCTTCAACATTTACAACAATTGTACTATCGCAACCCAAAGCATTTTGGTATTCAAAAATTGTAGTCGTATTGGGCAACAAACTTTGTTGATTGAATTCAATAGCACTGCCTTCACAGGCCTGGAAAAAGAGTTCTTCGATCGTCCCCAAATTGTCAACAACGGATACCACAATTGTACTATCACAACCTGTTGATGTTTGATAGACAAAACTTTCAGAAGTCCCCGCTGCAATGGATTGCCCTTGGTAAATTGCTGGCGCTCCATCACATGCACTTATTTCAAGATCCTCATAATAGCTTTCTGAGCCTTCAACAATTATATTGATCAGGCTGTCGCAGCCCAAACTGGAAACGTAGGATAAAGTCGCATTGGTTCCAGCCCCATACAAATTGCCTTCAATAGCAATCATTTCACCATCGCAAACCACATAATTTTGATCTTCTTCAAATTGAACCACTTCTTCCACAAATATCTGTAGCAGGCTATCACAGCCCAAAGAGGAAGTTAAGGTAATCTCGACTTCATCGCCGGGAAACAATTCTTGCCCCTGAAAAAATATGCTGGTATTTTCACAAGCAGATAGATTGATGTTATTGATCGTGGCCAATATTTCAGAAACCACAACAGTCACAATACTATCGCAACCTGTTGTCGAATTGAAAGAAAACTCTGTGCTCGTATTTGGAGCAAGATCTACCCCTTCAAAAAGAATTGAAGTACCTGCGCAAGTTTGAAAGGAAACCGTAACTTCTATACTGTCTGCTTCAATAACATTTACATTTACGATGCTATCGCATCCAAATTCTGACAAATATGAAAATTCCATGCTCATCCCATCAGACAAACTGATTCCATCAAACTCAACGGGAACGCCCGCACAAGTTGAGATTTCTATGTTTTCGTAAAATGAAACTTGTTCTTCCACCATTACAAAGACAACACTATCACAGCCCTGACTCCCCAAACTCGACTGATACACAAATTCCTGACTGCTTCCAGCCATCAAACTTTCACCATCAAACAAAACAGATTCTCCAACACAAGCATTTAGAACTATGCTGTCCAAATATTCAGTGCTACCATTGACAAGTACATTTACAAGCGAATCACAACCAGTTTGAGCAGTATAAATAAATGTTGTATCTGTTCCCGCTCCAAATAAATTCCCCTCAAAATTGATCATTTCATTCCCACAAACTACAAAACTTTGATCCTCTTCACTAATCAATATCTCCTCCACTTCCACTTGAAGAATGCTATCGCAGCCTAAAGAAGAGACAAGCATGATGTCGACCTCTTGCCCAGGAAACAATTCCTGACCTTCATAAAAAATTGAGGCATTTTCACAGGCTGAAAGATTTATTTCATTAACAACAGCAACTATTTCAGAAACAAGCACTGTAATTGTACTGTCGCAGCCATTTGCTGAAACATAAGAAAAATCTGTGCTGGTATTCGCTTCCAGATTTTGTCCATCAAATGGGATCGTAGTGCCCGAACAGGTTTCAAACAAAAGCGTGTCCATAAAGCCATCTATAGAAACAACGCTGACATTTACAATACTGTCACAGCCATTGCTTGAAACATAAGAAAAATCTGTACTGGTATTGGGTTCCAAGTTCTGCCCATCAAATGAGATCGTGGTACCAGAACAAGTTTCCAATAAAAGCGTGTCCGTAAAACCATCTATAGAAACAACGCTTACATTTATGATACTGTCACAACCATTTGCCTTTGTATAAGCAAAGTCCATGCTCATTCCTCCAAACAAAGTTGCACCATTATATTCTATTGGAAAGCCGTCGCAAGTTGAAAGTTCAATGGAATCCAAAGATGGGAACAGCTCTTCCACGATTACAAAAACAATACTATCACAGCCCTGACTTCCCAGACTCGATTGATAGACAAATTCTTGATTGCTTCCTGCTATCAAACTCTGTCCGTCAAACATGGCCGACTCTCCAGAGCATGCATTTATAACAATGGTGTCCAATGACACCGTGCCAGCCAGAACATTGACAGTAATGATTGAATCACAACCATAAACACTGGTATAGAAAATTTCAGTTGAGGAGCCTGAAGCAAGGCTTTGCCCATCAAAGACGACTGCTGCTCCATTACAGGAAATTAATTCCTCCGTTGATTCATAATTGCTAAAATTTTCATTTTTAATCAAAACAATATTTGAAGAAGTTTCACCACAGCCTGCCGACGAATTTGCCACAATAGAAAGGTAAATACTATCCGCTTCAAGATCTTCTGCTCCCAAAGTATAAATAGTATTCAACGAATTGGGATCAGAGAATTGTCCATCACCAACACTTATCCATTGGTCGATATCACCATCAACAATTGTGGCAGAGAGCATCACTTCTGTAGCCCCTACACAAATGCTTATTTCCGTTTGCGTATCAATTTCTGGCAAGGAAACAATATCAACCGGATCACTTGTACTCGATATATCGGCGCCTGTTCCATTGGTAAAACTCGGCAAGTTACTCAGAGTAGCAGTGTTGATTAGATCAACATTCCCTTCCCAAGAAGGTATGTAAGCATCCATGTAAAAAATTGCATTTGCACCAGCGGGAATTTCATCAATGATGAAATCAGCAATATTAGAACCTGTTATGTTGCTTGACCCAATACTGAGGCCCTCAACAAGGTAAGGTTCAGCAGCCCAGATTGCGGGTAATGGCAGAACATCTATGAACTGTACACCCTGTATATTCAGATTGCTTTCGTTGATTATATTGAAAGTAAAAGTTAAAAAAGCATCCTCACAAATTACATTATTGGTGACGGACTTTTCGAATAGAACAATGTCAGACGGACAGTCTATCCCCTCGCCTATTGTTACATCTTCCGAATTTCCACTAGCCCCTTCAAAGTTGATGTATTCCTGATTGGAGGGTCCGGATAAAATGACATCCTGATCAAAGTATTCATCTGAAGCTGCATTGGATGCATCGTATTCATAAGTTAAGGTAACACAGCAAGCAACGGGAATATCAAAAGGCCCTTCTGGTCCTGATATTGTAGCACAACCGTTGTCATTGGTGTTGATATTCAGCAAATCAAAACCAAGAGCTGCTTCATCACTGACCAATACATCAAATGCATCGACGCTGCTGATATTGCAAATGTCAACTGTGTAGTAAACCAAGTTGTCACAAACTGGAATCGGCGTGCTGGTAGATTTCAATACTGAAAGAGTGGCGAGTAAATCTGTACAGACTTCTATTTGATCTATGTTATTGATATAAATTGATTCTTCGATTTCTGTAATTGGAAAGCTAATCGGTGGCGAGCCTGATCCATCGTCATTTAAGACAGCCCAAACATTTGCTGGTCCAGAAATGGGCAAAGTAAAGGTATATTGTTCGGATGATCCTGCCTGAATCGCACAAGGAATAAAAGTAGTCAGAATTGGAGTGGCACCAAAAAGTTCAGGATTGTTGTAATAAAAAGTTATGGGTGTTCCTGCAGGAACCGACAATTGTTGCTCCGCAGTCACATTGACCGTAATTTCAACAAAGTCCGGAAAAGGACAATTGCCATCCAGTGTATAATCTAAAATTTCGATGCTGCCATCAAGATTGAAAAAGACCGTATTACTGCTTCCAGGATCGGAAGTGCAAATGTATAGATTGACAATTTGATTGGCCAAATCTTGGGTCAATTGTGAATAGGCTGGAGCACCCGGAACCAAAAAATCATAAGAAGCAGTTTGTTGTAAAATCTCGAGTGAACTGGGATTACCAAAGGCTCCATCAAAGGCAATGGTTGAGATTACATATCCTTGGGCTTTGTAAATTTCTGCGAGAGCGATCAAAGAAGGACTAATCTGATCTTCATTGCCATCTGTTGAAAGGATCAAAATCTTTGTCGCAAAAGGTCTTCCAAATTCTTCGAGATAATCATAGCCAAAAGTTAAAGCATCATTGGGATTGGTTCCTCCAGAAAGACCTGAAGACACATTTATATAATTCTGCAATTGGGGAAGGTTGCCTGTCAAAGGAACCATGACTTCTTGTTCATTGTAACCGGCCCATTCAACGATGGCTGCCCAACTTTCATCATCACCAAATCCTATATTCAAGGCATTGATCAAATCAATAAAAAAGAATTTTGATTCAATGTATTCTACATTGTCAACAGACAAAGAAACATCATTCAGGATCACAATATCAAGTGGAGTATTACAAGTTTCTTGAGGGACTGTCTCATCTAAAATAGTAATTTCCTGCTCAATGACATTGCCATTGGCATCTGTTATTTCAAAGAAATAATTTCCAGCAAAAATATTGTTCAATTCAAATAAGTCGTCGCTTATGGTTTGTGAACCAGAAGAAGTTCCTGTCCATGTTATGGCAAAATCTGCTTGGCCCAAATTTGTCAAGATGCTTATGCTGCCATTAGGCTCACCATTGGAGGCATTAACTGTATTGATTTCAAGTATTTCGAAGAAAGTACCTGGAAGGGCTCCCAAATCTATTCCATTAATAATTGCTGTATCTTGCAAGGCATTGACGACTATCAAATCATAAGTCCCAGCCGCCAAGTCTTCGATCACAAATTGATCTTCGTTGCTGGTTCCACTTCCACTTGCCACTCCTCCATCAAGCGTCCATTCATAGGAATATTGGGGGATGGTAAAAGAATTGACGATGACTTGGATCGATGCATTGTCCAATCCTATACAGGAGGGATTATTGGGAAAGGCATCAACCAGAAAACCCAAATTTTCATACCAGAAGACTTCATTATTTATCAAGGAACAGCCAAGGACATCTTCATCTCCATCGGCATCTAGATCTATCGCAAAAACTGATATGGCTCCATTGATAGCATCATCGATGATCTGTGGTGGACCAAAATTGGCAGCTCCATCGTTTTCAAACCAAAAAATATTATCATCACTAAAAGAAGTCAGTAAAAGGTCTGGATCTCCGTCTTTATCAAGATCCTTTGCGACCAGCGATCGTGAATTAACAAAACTTTGAGATATTATTACTTGTGGACCAAAAGTACCGTCTCCATTATTTATATTGTAACCAATTTTATTTAAACTAGCTCCACTGGTCCAAACAACATCATTATCTTGGTCGCCATCCAAGTCGATGGCATGTACACTGCTTGGAGCGTTGACATCAGAATTGATAATTTGAGATGTTCCAAAATTCCCGTCTCCGTCATTTTCATACCAGCCAACAAAATTTAAATCTGAATAAATTCCAGAGCCGGATATCACATCCATATCCGCATCTCCATCCAAGTCTTCAGCAAAAACTGAAAAAGGTTCTTCCAGGTTATTAACGACTATTTGAAAAGGCCCAAAATTCCCAAGACCATCATTTTCATACCAAGCAATGACGCCAGAGCTTGAAGAAGAAGAAAGGACATCGGGATCGCCATCCTGATCCAAATCAACAGCATAAATATCGATGTTTCCAAAAACTAAAGTGTTGATAATTTGCTCAGGGCTAAAGTTTCCTAGACCATCATTTTCATACCAAGCAATTTTTCCATCTGCACCAGAAAGAACATCTGCGTCTCCATCCGCATCAAAATCTATGGCAAACACGATGCAATTAAAACCAACCTCTAGACTAATAATTAATTGTGGACCAAAGTTTCCAAAGCCTAAATTCTCATACCAAGCAAGTTTGTTATCACCTTCAGAGGCAGAAAGAACATCAGGCAAACCATCGCCGTTTAAATCAATTGCAAAAACAGAACTGGCATTTACTGCATCAGAGCTAATCACTTGCATGGGCCCAAAAGAAGTTTGAGCTGATATAAACCAAGTATTTAGCAAGAAAAATATAATAAGTGAAAAAGATTTAATCTTGATACAACTTGACAAAAAACATGGAAAATTGTGAAGGATTTTGTGTGAGTAAACTTTCATTGAATAAGGTTTTAGATCACAAAAATCAACCGGCTGCGTATAAAGGCATTTTACAAAAAGGAAATTAGTTGAATAAATGCTTTCTATCAAAAAAGGGCGTATTTTTTTTTGAAACAATTCAGCACATTCATCCTGTAATGTCTGCTAAATAACAAAGTGATTTTAACTTGGTGGAATGAATGAAATGGCAGTTTAAGCTTAGCTCTTACAATTGATAAATCATTAAACAGAAGCCTGTTTAGCTTATTCGATGTCTCTCAAGACCAATTTCAATTCTCTTTCTAAACCAATTGTCTACTGTTGCTTTATTTTGTATGGCTTCTATGAAATATTCTAAAAGGTCAGAATGAAATCTGGCAGTGGTTTTGGCTGTCCAGCCAAGTCCTTGTCCTATTTCTTAGTCTTTGGAATTGGCCATTCTGATTAAAACCCTAAATACTTTTTTCACATCTTTTTTCTCGAGTCCTTTTTTGAATACACAATGTGCGCCTGCTCCCAAAGTCCAGATTTCCCTTTGCTTTTGTGTTTTGCAAGTTTTTTGAGCTCTGGAAATGAAAAGCTATTTTATTTCATTTTTTTTCCCTTTTAAAAAACCTGGATCCCAAGCTAAGAAACCCAACAAAACCGCCATGAAAGCAGACCCTCCAATATCATAGGTATTGTTTATCAAGTGTATAATCGAAAATACAATCATAAAAACAGCAAAGAAACCAGCAACATACTTTCTGAACTTTGTCGACCAGATTAGGAATCCAGCCGCAATTTGTAGGACGCCTATCCCCTTCCAAACCAATGGATGAATGCTAGTCATCATGGAACAGGGTGGTTCCAAAAAGAAGAGGAACTTATCTGCTCCTACCGATAAGAAAAGGACACTACAGATCGCTGTTATTATTTTCGTTACAATCATAGTTTAATAGATTTAATTTATATTGTAATTAATATAACCATTCTTTGGGTTTTATTGTTGAAATATTCGGAATTTTCATTTCCACTATTTCAACTGCTGCTATCCTATTTTAGACAATCGTGAATAGCCGTAAAAAAATAGAGGTCTTAGCTGCACTGTTCGTTTACTCTTCTTCAAACTCACTGTACATTAATCTATTCATGTCATCTATTTTCTTTTTTTCTATATCAGAATAGACTGCTAATTCCAAAGTTAGCTTGCGTGCCTCGGCTAGTGAAATACGCTGATTGAATTGAACAAAAGCAATGCATGCAAGGAATGAAATCCCACTATTTTTAAGCTCCTGGACTTTTTGGGCAAGAGTTTCTAAGTCTAGAAATTCATATTCCAGTGCTTCTTTTTTGATTGCTTCCAAGTCCATTATAGATTAAATTTGTTTATGATTGCCGCTAATATTTTATCGTCTATTTCTTGTATGGGAAATTCAGCTATTAAATAAACCGGAAAGCCCAATCCTTCTGCGCCTTCCTTAAAATCGTAGAATTCAGTCTGTCTATTTCTAAGCCTCAAAAGATATACTTGCTTTCCATTGGAACAATAAAAATCAATTTCATGGTATTCTTTAAATTCTAATGGAATTTCATGAATGTCAATAATTTTCCAATCATCAAATGCTCTATCGCATCCACCTTGATTTTTTGCTCGTTTTTCAAATTCAGTTAGCGTCATACTTTATTGCAATTTAAGCATTTCATGCATCAAAACTTTTTTGCTTTTTGATTGTACAGACAACCAAAGCTGCCAATATTAAAAACGAAGTCGATCCCCAAAATAGTAGGTGCAAAATTGATCTATTTGAATAGGAAGGGCAAAGAAAAGATTGCTTCAGAATGTATGCATTTGTATGTGGATGAATGTGATCTTGAAATGAATTGCTGTGTTCAAAAAAACAAGGTTCGAAAATCAAAGTTCCCAAGCTTATATTGACCAATAAAATCATAGCAAAAATTACAATAAAATAATTAGTCAAAAGAGCTTTTCTAAAAAAATAAAGGAAGGTAATTAAGCATGAAATACCGATACATCCCAAGACTAAAAACCTGACAGGCTTTAACAACTGAGTTATGTCTGGATTGTACAAGCTATTCGTTGTGACAAAAATGAATGTCTTCGTTAAGTAAGTGATGGTAAAAACAAAAAGTAAGCACTTAACAATCCAAGGGCTTTCCCCAACTACTGTTTTAAAACTTTTCCTACAGACTGAAAGTGCTTTCACAATATTAATTGTAATA
>CALBCY010000169.1 GCA_937927195.1 uncultured Chitinophagales bacterium | reverse complement strand
AAAGGCAAAAGAAAAAGGTCGCCAATCCATGCAAAATCGACGACCTTCGAATTATTAACTTAAGGAGCGATTATGAGACGCCCCTTTGATACATGAACAAATATAAAGATTTTATTAATGTAATAAAAACAGGCTTAAACACAGCCAATAAACAGATAGCTTGTTTTTTTTACTGAAAACGCTTGTTATAGGCAAAGACCATAAGATACTGATTAATAGCAATTAACCACTTTTTAAGCAATGTGTCGAATTTAATTCCAGCATCTAAAATGCATTTACATCTCAATTAAAGCTCAAACTTATGCTTTGATTTTAGACAGGCCAAATTCGCTTTTTGTTTCATCTATAAAAGCAACTATTTATTTCACTCAAGGAATAACAATAAAACCAATCGAATTTGAAGAGCCTAGCCACATTGTATTTAGGGAACAAACTTAATTCAAAAACGTAAATAATTTCAACTAACCATATCGTACTCTAAATCAATAGTCAACAGTTTCGATAAAAACACAAATTACCTTTTTGTTAAATTTATCAGCCTCTCCCCCCTCCTTCAAGGCAATGATATACAATCCATCTTTTTCCAAAGATAATAGCTTGAAAAACAAGTCTATAGACTGATTAGAAATCGTTTTATTTCTCTAATCAGTCTTGGATCAGGAACAATTACAAATGTCATTATATACAAATTATTTATAATTCAACTCCCAAATATGCTATCCCTACTTCTATTTGATTCTAAATCAAAAGACCAGCAATTTAATTTTAATGCTCAATACAGTTCAATGAGATTATTTATCATTTATTTTATTTCTATTTTCTCTGTTATTTGTTTGACAAATAATCTTGGAGCCGTCTGCACGATTGAAGTTTTCGACGAATCAGCACCTGCAACTGGTATTACTTTTAGCCCAACTGCAGCATGTAATGGCGATGAAATTACTTTTACCCTTCCCAACTTAGACACGGAATTAGAACAAGATGTGCTCATCAATATTGGACTCAATGATGGGACATACGGAACACCAATCGATCCAGCTAATTTCCCCGATATTCTTTTGGCTCCGGCCTATGCAATTTATGCCATTTCACCAGCATTTGGCGAATACTTTGTAGCAATAGAATTAGGAGATATTCTTGGAGGCGACGGAGTTTCTAGTGGCTCTTTGCAATACCTTGGATGTAATTCTGAAAGCCAAACATTCTATTCCAGACCTGTTTTAGTTGTTTTTGAATACAATAATGCAACCAACAGTTTAGGAGCTTCTTTGGATATCTTACTTGGAGATCCTGGAAATTTTCCAGATTGCGGAGCAGCTCCCATTGCAGGTTCTGTTGAAGTTTCAAACTGCAGTGGCTGTCCTTGCAATGGCACCCCCGATTACACAGCTGCGGCCCAATGCGCTGAAGAGAATACTGTTCTTACCCCTGGCGTCAATTGTACAGCTCCACAATCAATCGTTAACCCAGACAATCAACGTTACATTTATTTGATTGCTGCTTATGTTGACGAAAATGGAATACCCACACAAGCACCAACTAATTATGACCCAATAGACTCCTCTGAAGATCTTACCGCATTTCAAAACAACACACTGCCAAATATTAACAATTTAACACTCATCACTGCCTCTTCTTTGACGGGACCAAATCCAACTGATCTGTGCAACAACCCTCTTGATTTGGGCAGCATTTTCACCAATGGTACCTGCGAGCCTAAAACAGTTTCCATCGTTGTTATTCCAGTCGATTTGGATAGTGATGTAAATAGCGATACCAACTTCGGAGATGTCTTATCAGTAGCTGATGATGGTTGCGCTTCAATGATTGTTGACATTGTTATTTATCCAATCTTTGAAACCATTGAGTTTATTGCAGATGAGTGCAATCCACAAGCAGGTGCCTTTGTCATGGACAACAACGGTGGCTTCTATGACATGGACAATGATGGTGAAATAACAATTTTAGACAATTGCATGCTTGCCGAATTGGACCCCACTGACAATTGCATTGATGGTGCTGCATTAGATTATGATTTTAATAGCCTGGATACTGGAGACTGTTCTGCAGATTTATCGGGAACACTTACCTGCAGTTGCCCTGTAGAGGCTGGCTGTACTGGCAATCCAGATTACTCTTCCGCACCAATCTGTTCAGGAGAGGGAGTAAGCCTTGTCCCTGGTACTAATTGCACGAATTCGGAAGCAGCATTTAGCCCAGGAGAAGACCGATTCGTTTATCTAATTGGTCTTTATGTTGATGCTGACGGAAATGCAATCCAAGCACCAGCAAACTATGATCCAATAAGCATTACTGAAGATGCAAACGATTTTATCACGACAACTGCTTCTGGACTAAATGAATTAAGCATTGTTTCCAACTCTCAAAACCTAATAGGCAGAGACTTAGGTGTTCATTGTTTAGAGGCGCTTGAAATTCCTGCATTTGAAACAATTAACAGCTGCGAAGCACAAACCGTTTCAATTGTGATCATTCCTGTTGACTTTAACTCAGACAGCAACGATGACAATACTACTGGTGATGTTGTAACATTAGTCGATGGAGGTTGCCCTACCACAATTGTAGACATTGTGGTCTATCCGAAATATGAAATAGTCGAAGATTTCACTGATCCTTGCGCCCCAATTGCCGGAGCATATTCTACTGATGGAAATGGAGTCATTTATGATATTGATCAAAATGGAAGCATCAGCATTGCTGATGCTTGTGAGCTTGCTCAACTTAGCAATGGCAACAATTGCGCTGATAACACAAGTACTACTTTCGATTTCAATGACCTTGACGAAGGAGATTGTTCTGCTGATTTAAGCACAACACTAACTTGTGATTGTCCATATGTCTGTGCCGCCACTCCAGACTATTCTGCGCCTCCACAATGTTCGGGAGCCAATACCACCATTACACCTGGCCCAAATTGTGTCAACCTTCCAAGTGAAACATCTTTTGGATTGTTTGAACGTTTTGAATACTGGGTTGGATTTTATGTCGACGCGCAAGGAAACCCAGCACAAGCACCAGCAAATTATGATCCGATAACGAGCACTATGGATTTCAACACTCTTAGTTCCAATATACTAACAAATCCAGCAAGTGGATTTTCTTATGTGGGATTGGTTAGTGAACAAACAGGAACATCAGATGGAGACCAATGTAACAATACATTTGACATGGGAAACATTTTTGTAAACAATACTTGTGAAGCAGTAACTTATTCAATTGTAGTTATTCCGTTTGACAATGATGCTGATACAAATGGCGACGATAGCATAGGTGAAACCGTGGCTGTTGCCGATGGTGGTTGCCCAATACAAATTATTGATGTGGTTGTTCACCCAACATTTTTTGCAGTAGAGGACAATCAAAATGGTTGCGATCCTGCGGTTGGTGTTTTTGTTATTGATACTCTTGGAAGCTTTGTAGATGTTAATGGAAATGGAACCGTTGAGTTTGCAGATGCCTGTTCAATTTTAACGCTTGAACCTACCGCTGATTGCAATGATGGTGAAAGCCTTAATTACAATTTCGGCTCTTTCGATACAGGTTTCTGTTCTACAAGTTTGGCCGGCACATTGACCTGTAATTGTGCACCTATAGTATGTGAAGCAAATTCAGATTACTCTGCAACTGCTCAATGTTCAGGAGAAAATACAATTTTAACACCAGGCCCTGACTGCACAAATACTGAATCAATATTTTTCGCAAATGAGGATCGCTATGATTATTTGATAGGGATCTATAAAGATGAAAATGATGAACCCGCTCAGGCTCCAGCTAATTATGATCCAGTTATTACCAGTACGCCTGTGAATAACTATGTTGCCTATTTAAATAGCATTAGTGAAATAGATTTCCTTTCTACTACCTCAAGTCAATCTGGATTCAGCTTGGGAAGCCAATGCAATACAAGTATTAATTTAGGTCCAATATTTGAAAATAAAACTTGCGATCCAATCACCGTATCCTTACTGATCATTCCAATAGATTATGACAGTGACATAAATTCTGACGGTTCTGTTGGAGACGTTTTAACCCCAGCCGATGGTGGCTGCCAATCAGCCATTGTTGATGTATTGGTTTATCCAACTTTTGAGGTATTGGAAGAGCTCTCTGATGGATGCAGTCCGACAGCTGGAGCAATGGTGGTTGACACAAGCGGCATTCAAGTTGATATAAATGAAGATGGAGCAATTACCATAGATGATGCTTGTGCGATTGCACAATTTGCCCCCCAAACAAATTGCACCGATGGAACAAACTTAAATTATGATTTTACCGATTTGGACCCATCTGATTGCTCTACAAATTTAACAGGTACACTTACTTGTTCTTGTGTTGAAATCTGTGCTTGCACGGATGCCACAGCCTGCAATTACAATCCAGCTGTTACTTGCGATGATGGATCTTGTGAGTATGGAATTATTGGATGCCCTGATCCATGCAATGCAACAACAGGATGTATAGATGCCTCAGCCTGCAATTACAATCCAGCTGCTACTTGCGATGATGGATCTTGTGAGTATGGAATTATTGGATGCCCTGATCCATGCAATGCAACAACAGGATGTACTGATGCCACAGCCTGCAATTTCAATCCAAGTGCGAATTGTGATGATGGCTCTTGTGAGTACGGAGTTCTTGGATGCCCTAATCCTTGTAGCACCGTTTTGGGATGTACAGATCTCAACGCTTGTAATTTTGATGCGAATGCGAATTGCGACGATGGAAGTTGTACATCTACCATTGAGGCTTGTACCGATCCAACTGCTTGCAATTACAATTCTGACGCTTGTGCCATTGACAATGGTTCTTGCGAATATGGAAACACTACCTGTCCTGATCCTTGTAATTTCATTCTCGGTTGCACCGATGCTACTGCTTGCAATTATGATGCGACGGCAAACTGTGACGATGGTTCATGCGATGATGGAAACACAAATTGCCCTGATCCATGCAATGCCATTTTGGGATGTACTGATATGACCGCTTGTAATTATGATGTAACTGCGAATTGCAATGATTTTAATTGTGATTACAATGCAGGTTGCCTTGATCCTACAGCTTGCAATTATGACCTAAATGCAACTTGCAGTGGTTTTTGCGAATATGGCAATACCAGTTGTCCGGATCCTTGCAACGCGCTCATTGGTTGCACCAACCTGTTTGCATGCAATTATGATCCAAACGCCAACTGTGAAGATGGATCTTGCATAGAACCTGATGGTTGCACAGATGCTACTGCTTGCAATTATGATGCGACGGCAAACTGTGACGATGGTTCATGTGATTATGGAGATACATCTTGCCCTGATCCTTGTAATATAGTTTTAGGCTGCACCGATCCAACTGCTTGCAATTACATTGCTGATGCTTGTGCGATTGA
>CALBCY010000168.1 GCA_937927195.1 uncultured Chitinophagales bacterium | reverse complement strand
TAGAATTCCGAAGTAAAGTGAAATTTAATCTCAGGAGATTGGGTCGACAACATTTGTAAAGTAAACTTGGATTCTGCTAAGAATACAGGACGTTTGTCTTTGTCAACAGCCATTAATCTGCTTTGCCTTTTAATGAAAGTTTTGAGTGCTTCAGGATCCTCACTACTTATCCAGCAAGCCTTGTGAAGATTGATCGGTTCAAACAGGCAAGAAGCACCGTATTCATGTTTGAGACGGTATTGGATAACATCATACTGAAGTGCTCCAACCGTTCCAATGATTTTTCTATTGTTGCTGGTTCTGGTAAAAAGTTGGGCCAGTCCTTCGTCCATTAACTGATCGATTCCTTTGTGCAATTGTTTCGACTTCATTGGATCGTCATTGTCGACATATCGGAACATTTCTGGACTAAACTGAGGAATGCCCTTGAAATTAAGCACTTCGCCCTCACTCAAAGAGTCGCCAATTTTAAAGTTGCCGCTGTCATACAAACCGACAATGTCCCCAGGGAAGGCCTCATCAACTACCGACTTTTTCGAGGCCATAAAGGCCGTTGGATTGGAGAAACGCACTTTTTTTCCAGTCCTCGAATTGTAATAATATTTGTTCCTTTCAAAAGTACCAGAACAAATCCTTAAAAAGGCAATTCGGTCTCTGTGCTTAGGGTCAATATTGGCATGGATTTTAAAAACAAATCCACTAAACTTTTCCTCCTCTGGTCGTACAATTCTTTCCTCTGTAATTCTTGGAGTCGGAGCGGGAGCAATTTCACAAAAGCAATCCAACAATTCCGCCACACCAAAATTGTTGACTGCAGAACCAAAAAATACGGGTGACAAATCACCTTTCAAATATTCCTCAACTTCAAATTCCGGATAAACCGTTGTCACCATTTCAACTTCTTCTCTCAAAGTTTCACTCAATCGTTCACCTATAAGTCCTTCAAGGTTCGCATCAGACAAATCTTTAAACTCAATGGTGTCTTCTTCTTCTTGTTTCCCATGCGGAGAAAAGAGTCTTAGATTTTTTTTGTATAAATCATAGATGCCCTTAAAAGTCCTTCCCATTCCAATATTCCAGCTCAAAGGAGTTACAGTTAAGCCCAATTTTTGCTCCACTTCATCGCACAATATCATGGGGTCTTTTCCTTCCCTGTCCAGTTTGTTGATGAAAACGATGATTGGAATTTTACGCATTCTACAAACCTTAACCAACTTTTCAGTCTGTATCTCCACACCTTTTGCCACGTCAATGACCACAATCACACTATCGGCTGCAGTCAATGTTCGAAAAGTATCTTCAGCAAAATCCTGGTGACCAGGAGTGTCCAAAATATTGATTTGTAAACCTCTGTATTCAAAACCCATTACCGAAGTGGCAACGGAAATACCTCTTTGTCTTTCAATTTCCATGAAATCCGAAGTGGCATGCTTTTTTATCTTATTAGATTTAACAGCTCCTGCAACTTGGATTGCTCCACCAAAAAGCAACAGCTTCTCTGTCAAGGTAGTTTTTCCCGCATCCGGGTGACTGACGATGGCAAAAGTTCGCCTTTTATTCATTTCTTCTAAGCGGCCCATTCTCGATTTGATTTTTTATTCTATACTTGAAACTCTCAACGGATTTAAAACTTGATGCAAAAGTAGCGACTTTGCTTTTCCTTTCAAACTGAATTGGCCCTCAAAAAAAAAAATATCCAATTCTTTTGGGAATGAACTTGCAATGAACTTGGATTGAACTTGGATTGAACTTGCAATGAGCTTCTATGCAGGAGGTTCCAATCAAGAAAAAGCGATTCATTGATCTAAGGATTTTCAAAGGATTTTATATTTTACTCAAGCCTCTAAACAATGGTAGATACAAAACCGTCAATTAAGCATTTACTCATTTATACATCTTTTCATTAAATTTTCTCATTTAACCAGAGCGCTATTCCATTCCAAGCAGATTAGCAGCATTGGGCCCTTCAGCAAATAAGAGGTCTAGGATGCAAAGGTTGGGGAAAAATCCTGTTCTTTCACCGAAAACCTGAATGTATTTGACAGGATTGTTTTTAAATGGATTTTTGCTTTTTTCTGCTTTCGGTAAAATGAAAGATCTAAAATCCGTATAATCTTCAGTTGGGACTTTTGAAAATTTCTCTGAGTAAGAATGCTTCATGCTAAAGTCCAATCTTTCTTTGGCCCAGTTAAATGTGGCTTCGTTTAAATCCAGCAGATATTTGAACTTCTTTTCATACAAAGGCTGCAAATCATCCTCATAGTATTCAAAGTAAGGAGAACTTCTGTAGGCTGAACAAAGACTGTCCCAATGCTGTTTTTGCCAATTCTCAACATAGAATATTTCTGTGTCAGAGACGATCTGTTTTTTGTTTCGACCATTTTTGATTGGAACACTCAATTTTAATACTCCATCAGGTGTTGCAATTTCACATCTATTTCTATAGCTGGCTTTAACGAAATGTTCGTGTTTCTCGAAAACTATTTCATTAAAATCCTTAGAATATCTATAAAAATCAACGCAGCCCCAGTATTGACTCTCAACGAGTAACTTGTTTTTTGACATTTCCATTATATCTTCAATTCTCCTTTTCAAAAATTAGTCTGCTAAATTCCTTATTTTTGATGATATATAATAGCAATTAAGTGAATTGTAAGCTAGAAGATCATTCCTATTCGGTCTTGGTTGGATAGATTTACTGAAATCCAAACCTTAGCCTTGCGCTGATCAAGGGATGGTTTCCTATTTCACATGGTTGGTATTGTGTATAATTCAGAATAACAGATTAATTTTTTTTGAAGTCTGTTTAAATTAAAAATGATGAATTACAATTGTTTCCTATTGACTCTTTTGTTCGGTGTTTTGGTGTTTTCTGAAGTTTCTCAAGCACAAGAAGTCTTATTCAATTATTCTGTCTTTCAAAATCCGGATGGTGATCCTTACATTGAGACTTATGCGGCCATTCCAATCAGCAATGTGGAATTGATTCAAAAGGAAGGGTTTAAACAGGGTGAAATAGAAATTTTGACTACTTTCTCTCAAGGTGAGGAGATTGTTAGCTTCGATAAATACTTGTTGAAGAGCCCTGAAATTAAAGACAGCTCTCAGTTACGACTTAATATTTTGGACCTCAAGCGCTTCTCTTTGAAACCCGGTAAATATGGTTTTGAAGCCTCTTTCATTGATATCAATAAACCTGATTCAAAGGTGCAAATTAAAGACAGCATTGAAATAGAGAAAATTGTAGAAGCTGGAATATCGGATATTACTTTAATGGAAAGTATTTTACCCTCAGAAAAAGAAACCGAATTTAATAAAAGTGGTTTGGAAATGCTTCCCTTTGTGTTTCCATATTATAGGGATAAATTTACCAAACTAAAATTTTACGCTGAGACATACAATACAGATCTATTGGAAGGAGAGGATCATCTAATTCAATACTATGTAACCCAATCGGGTAGAAATAATCCCATTAAAAATTTGAAGCGTTTTCGAAAAGAAAAATCCACAGCAGTAAACATTGTCATTGGTGAATTTGACATCGGGGAATTGGCTTCTGGTAATTATGATTTGAATGTTGAAATTAGAAGCAAAACCAACGAGTTGATTCAGCGCAAACGAACCTCTTTTCAAAGACATAATTCGACAGAAAAAAAGATGGTCAATACAATAGATGATCTTCAATTGGTTGACATCACGAATACTTTTGTGAACAAAATGGAAATGAAAGATCTGGATTTTTGCATCGGTTCAGTCGTTCCAATTGTACCAGAAAATCAAAAAGTATTTGTATACAATGTTTTGGAAGAAGCCAATCTGGAAAACATGAAACGTTTTCTCTACAACTTTTGGGTAGTTACAGAGCCACTTGACCCTTATGCTGGATACCAAAATTACAAATATGTGGTTGACCAGGTACAAGAAAAGTATGGAAATTTCATCAAAAAAGGCTACGAGTCAGATAGGGGATATACCTATCTAAAATATGGCAAGCCCAATCATGTGGTGGCAAAGACAGATTTTGATCCAGGAGCTTATCCATATGAAATCTGGCAATATTACCAATTGACCAATGGACAAAGCAATGTGAAATTTGTTTTCTATGATCCTTTTCCCGGAGAGAATGACTATCGGATTTTACACTCCGATGCAAGAGGGGAAATTAGCAATCCTGATTGGGAAGAGATTATCTATAAAAATGTCAGATCTGATGGAAGCAGGTCTGGATCAAGAACGGGCGATTTTTAATATAAAGTATTCAACAATTTTTTATTTTTTGTATGGGCCAATACCTGACTTTTGTTCTTTTTCGGATATTGGTATTCCCTTTATCAGCATTGCCGTCTAGCCTATTGTTTGGCTTGTCTGGTTTTGTAAAATTCATTTTGCAAGATGTGCTGAAATACCGAAAAAAAGTTATTGAATCGAATATAGAAAGAGCCTTGCCTCAGCTTTCAAGTCTGGAAAGAAAGAAAATTGCCCAAGATTTTTACAGTCATTTGTCTCAACTTTTCATAGAAAGTTTGAAGTGTTTCAATATTTCTAAAAAGGAATTGTTGGATCGCATGCTCATAGTCAATCCAGAGGTCTTGCTTCCATTTTATGAAAAGAATCAGTCCGTTATTTTAGTGACTGGTCATTATGCAAACTGGGAATTAGGGGTCATTATTGGGCCAACTTTCATTTCACAAAAATCCATCGGTTTCTACAAAAGAATCCAGAATCCGTTGATCGACAAGGCTGTTTATGAAAGCCGTGAAAGGCATGGTATGCAGTTAAAAAGTTTGAAAGAGACCGCCTCTGCATTTCACCAAACGGAAATAGAAAAAAATGAAGCTACTGCTTATTTCATGGTAGCTGATCAAAGTCCCACCAACCTTGATCAGGCAGTTTGGACAGATTTTATGGGGATTGATACAGCCTGCATTCATGGCCCAGAAAAATATGCTAGAAAATATAAATTGCCTGTATTTTATATTCATCTCGAAAGACTGAGCAAAGGCCATTATCAATGTGCTTTGGATGAAATTTGCCCGGATCCAGATCAATTGGAAGAAGGGGAAATAACCAAGAAATTCATGGCTAAATTGGAGGCCAATATTATGGAAAATCCAGCCAATTGGTTGTGGTCTCACAGAAGGTGGAAGCACCAAAGAAATCCTTAATTCAGTTGTCAAAACTAAAAGTAGCACGGCCATTCATCGCGCCTTCTGTTAGCAGCCTAGCACTTAAGTTTATTTTCCTTAATTTTATCCTTCGACTTAAGCTTTATCTTAATTTATGAGTGTTGAAAAATCACCCTTAGTAGCGGTAGCCATTTTGAATTGGAACAATGAAGAATTGATGAAGGACTTTTTGCCTTCTGTTTTGGCGACCGAATATGACAATTTTGAAACCTATGTGATCGACAATGGCTCTACAGACAATTCTCTTGAAATGCTTGCCAGTAAGTTCCCTACAGTCAAAATTGTCAAACTTGATGATAACTACGGATTTGTTGGTGGTTACAACCGAGGCCTGAAAGAGATTCCAGCAGATTACTTTGTTTTGCTTAATTCGGATGTGGAGGTCAGCAAAGATTGGATTGAGGTGGTGATTGGTGAAATGAAAAAAGATCCGACTGTTGGAGCGGCACAACCTAAAATTTTGGCTCAAAAACAAAAAACACATTTTGAATATGCTGGAGCTTGTGGAGGATTTTTAGATAAATGGGGATACAGCTTCTGTAGAGGACGATTGTTTGACGACTATGAAAGAGACGAGGGACAATACGATGAAAAGATGGAGGTGGATTGGGCCTCAGGTTGCTCCTTGTTTATTAAGAGTTCTTTGTACTTCAAAGTAGGTGGTCTTGATGAAAATTTCTTTGCTCATTTTGAGGAAATAGACCTTTGCTGGAGGTTGAGAAGGGCAGGCTACAAGGTTATGGTTTATCCAGAGGCATCTGTTTTTCATGTTGGTGGAGCGACCTTATCTGCTGAAAGTCCGTTCAAAACCTACCTTAATTTCAGGAATAACCTGATAATGATGTTAAAAAATGTCCCTGGCAATCAATTGTTGCAACGACTATTCGTTCGATTGTGTCTTGATGGTATAGCAGCTTTGCGATTCTTGTTTAGCGGAAAGTTTGCCAGTTTCAAGGCTGTTGTAAAAGCACATTGGTCATTCGAATTGGGTATTTTTAAGTATTGGAGAAGCAGAAAAGCAGCCAATAATTTGGTTAAAGAAAATCGCTTAGGTCCACCCAGGAGTAATCAAATTTATAGCGGCAGTATACTAAAAGATTACTTCCTTTCAGGAAAAAGAAAATTCAGTGATATAATTGAAAAATGAGCGCATACAATAGACTTAGTGTCATTTATACAGTATTTGATTCCAAATTACTTTCGAAGCGAGTCAATTGTGTTGGTATTTTATTGTCAAATGTTTAAAAAACTGATGAAATATCTCTTTATTACAGGGAGATTTTTATAAATTGATCTCAGATTACACTTTACTTTTACTGAAACTTTACTTTATGAAAATAAAATTACCCTTTTTGTTAAGCTTTGTGCTGCTTTGTCTTGGCTTAGGAATTAACGCTCAAACGGTTATTGATGGCAAATTATTGGATAAAACCTATGGTGACGGACTAATCGGTGCGACAATAGTGGTCAAAGGAACAACGATAGGAACAGTTACTGATTTTGATGGTAATTTTATCCTTAAAGTCAAGCAAGAACCACCTTTTACGGTCGTTTTGTCCTATGTTGGATATAGTCCGAAAGAAATAGAAATTACACAGAATAAACAAACCATTCGAGAAGAGTTGGAGGAAAATTCTGCTGTTATGCCTGAGGTCGTAGTAAAAGGTCAAAGAATTTCAGATAAGCAAAAATCAGCTCCGCTGACAGTGGAGTCAATGGATATCAAAGCCATAAAATCAACGCCTTCAGATAACTTTTACGATGGTTTAGGAAATATGAAAGGTGTCGATCTTACTGCGGCAAGTCTTGGATTTAAAATCATCAATACGCGTGGTTTTAACAGCACCAGTCCTGTTCGTTCCCTCCAAATTATTGATGGGGTGGACAATCAATCTCCCGGTTTGAATTTCTCTTTGGGTAATTTCTTGGGTTCTCCTGAATTGGACATTCTTAAAGTTGATATTATCGCTGGTGCAGCCTCTGCTTTTTATGGGCCAAATGCATTCAATGGGGTGATTGCTATGGAAACGAAAAGTCCATTTTACCACAGAGGATTTTCGGCCATGGCCAAAGTAGGAGAAAGAAATATGGCGGAGGGTTCAGCAAGGTATGCCGATTATGTCAAAAATAAGGACGGAGATCCAGTTCTTGGCTACAAAGTAAATGCATTTTACTTAAGAGCTGATGATTGGGTGGCCGATAATTACGATCCTGTTTATGAAACTGATACTGGCTTGGACAATCCAGGTGGATACGACGCTGTAAACATTTACGGTGATGAATATGTCTCTTTGTTTGACAGATCATTGAACGATCCGGCCAATAGTACAGAAAAAGGATTGATTTCAACTTTCCATAGACCTGGCTACAAAGAAGTTGATTTGGTGGATTACAATACTGAAAATTACAAAGGTAACATTGCCCTCCATTTCAGAACAAAACCCAAAGCAAAAGACAAATCTCCTGAAATAATTGTTGCTTCAAATTTTGGTAGCGGTACGACTGTATATCAGGGGGATAATAGATTCAGCTTACGGAATATTCTATTCTTTCAAAATAGATTGGAATACAGAAAAAAAGATAAGTTTTTCATAAGAGCATATGCCACTCATGAAGATGCTGGTGATTCTTTTGATCCATATTTTACAGCATTAAAATTGACTGATTTGTCAAAAAAACATTCTGGATACTTTTCGGATTTTCTGACTTATTGGAACGAGAACATAAAAGATCAAGTTGAAGATTCTGGTTTCCCGGAACTTGAGGTGATATTTGACCCGGAAACAGGCGAAGTTTCAGCTGAGTATGATTATGCAGCTTATAATCAATGGGTATTAGATAACGAGGATAACCTTGTCAACTGGTACAATGAAACAAGAGATTCGGTAAATTTTGGTGGCATCGGCAGAACAGATTCTGAAGACGATCCCAATAAAAACTTTTTTGAACCAGGAACAGAAAGGTTCCAAACAGAGTTTGACAGAATTTCTTCTAGCAAATCAAACAATGAAGAAAATGGGACGCTGATTTATGATAAATCTGCTTTGTACCACGTTCATGGGGAATACATTTTTGAACCTAGTTTTATTGATAAAATTATTGTAGGAGCCAATGCTAGGCTTTATACCCCTAAAACGGAAGGAACAGTTTTTTCCGACACTTTGATGGTTGATCCAACATCAGGCGACACTGTAAGAGCAAACATAACAAATTTCGAATATGGTGCATATTTGGGATTACAGCAAGAGTTCATGGATGACCGATTAAAAGTTAATGCAACCATTCGTCTGGATAAAAATCAGAATTTTAATTTTATTTCTACTCCAGCCGTATCACTCGTTTACAAACCGAGACCAGGCAATTTTTTAAGAGCCTCTTTTTCTGCTGCTATCCGAAATCCTACTTTATCCGATCAATATCTTAATTTTAATGTTGGTCCTGCGACCTTGCGTGGAAATTTACAAGAATCTGGCGACACTACTTTTGGATTGATTCCGGTGGATGATTTTCTTGAAGGTATAGGCAAAGGTATTATTGAATTTGATGATGATCCATTAACAGGGATCAGACCGGAAAAAGCGAAGTCTCTTGAGTTGGGTTACAGAACGACATTGTTCCAAAAACTATATGTAGATGCAAGTTATTATTACAGTATTTATAATGACTTTATAGGCTATAAAATTTTGGTTGATGCTGAATTTGATACACCAGAAAACGGAAGTTTATTAAAATCTGCTGATGTGTACCGTTATGCGGCAAACGCAGCGGGTGTGGTAAATACTCAAGGATTTTCTATTGGTCTAAATTACTATTTTGCTAAATATTTCATGGCGGCAGGTAATTATTCTTGGAATAAGTTGATCACTGAAGAAAATGATCCGATTGTTCCAGCTTTTAATACACCAGAACATAAATTTAACTTAAGTATTTCGGGAAGAGATATGAAAAATTGGGGATTTAATATCAACTACAAATGGATAGAAGGTTTCCTATTTGAAGGGTCTCCACAGTTTACAGGATTTATTCCTACTTATAGTTTGGTTGATGCACAAATCAATTACACTGCTCCGAAATTAAAAACTACTTTTAAATTGGGTGCAACCAATATCTTAAACAACAAACAATTTCAAACATATGGAGGCCCAAGAATAGGTAGATTGGCTTATTTTTCTGTGCTTCTGGATTTGAAGAAAATTTAAACAATTATTTAATAAAATATTTATAAAACAAATCGATTATGAAAAAAATCTACATTTTATGTTTTTTAGTTTTTGGAGCGGTTTTCCTCAGTGATACTGTTTCAGCTCAAAGATATCTTGAAAATGTGTTTACAGAGGTAACAAGATCAGATTCCATGGTTTACGGTGTTAATGCTTCTGTATTAGCATATGCATCGGACGGTGAAGCTGTTCCACAAGAATTATATGTTGAAATTTATCAACCTGAAGGAGATACAGAAGAAGACAGGCCCTTGATGATTATTCAACCAACAGGAAACTTTTTACCTTGGCCGGTAAGTGGAAGTCCAAGTGGTACTATGAGAGATTCAACTACGGTTGAATGGGCTATCAGATTGGCAAAATTGGGATATGTAGCTGCAATCATGGATTATCGTATTGGATGGAACCCAGGCTTAAGCCCACAAGAGGCTAGAACCAATTCAATAATAAATGCCGCTTACCGTGGTCTTCAGGATGCAAGAACTTGTATTCGTTGGTTTAGAAAAGAAGCCAATGAGTCTGGAAATCCATACAAAATAGATCCAGATAAAATTGGATTATGGGGTCAGGGAACTGGTGGTTATATTTCATTGGGTTGTGCTACCCTAGATGAGTATGAAGAAGTATTGATTCCAAAGTTCTTTAAAACAGTTGTAACTGGAACGGACACGACATTTGCGCCGATGGTCTTAGAAGCGCTCAATGGTGATGTTAATGGAGTAGAATACGGAATAAATCCTGCAGATCAAGATACTTTCTGTTATGCTAATTATGTTGATTACACTTCTGAATTTAATTTAGCTGTAAATGTCGGTGGTGCTTGTGGTGATATTACTTGGATTGATGAAAACTCTGTACCAACAATTTCTTTCCAGACCACTGATGATCCATTTGCTCCATATACGGATGGAACTGTTTTGGTTCCGATTGGTGCCGGTATACCTGTTATTGATGTAATTGGAAGTTACTTAGTTCAAGAGAAATTAGATGAGTTAGGAGTAAACAGTGTTTTTGAAACTGCCGATTTATTGTCAGATCCAATTCACGATATTATTAATGCTCGAAATGATGGGTTCAACGGACTTTGCCCTTTCCCTAATGCAGATGATCCATTTGATTCTTCTCCATGGGATTTTTGGAATTCAGATGAAGATGATCCTAATGTTAATCCTAACAGTATGGGTGGTTTAGAAGGGAACCCTGATATGAGTGCTGAAAAAGCAAGAGCTTACATTGATACAATTATGGCTTACTTTGCCCCTCGTGGAGCATTAGCAATGGGCTTGTACACAGAAGAAGAATTTAGAGCTTATTATAGTTTACCTGATCTAGGAATCGACAAGATTGATGCTGATATTTCAATGTATCCAAATCCTGCCGAGGAGAGATTTGTCATTCAATCAGGAAATGTTGGAGGAACGATCAATCAAATTCAAGTATTTGCAATTGATGGCCGTTTGGTAAGTGATCTAAGAGTTAATGCAACCAACCAATACGTTATGGACGTTCAAAGCTTAGATGCTGGAACCTACATGATCAAGGTTATATTGGAAAATGGTGTTAGTAGCCAAAAAGTAGTAATAAAATAATATTGGAAAAGCTATTGGCTATTGGCCATTGGCTGTTGACAATTTTATTCTAAAATATATTGAGGCCCCACGATTCCAAAGGAATCGTGGGGCCTCTTTAATTTTGATTCATTTTGAATCGTTTCATTTTGATTCGTTTCGTTTCATTTTTTCATTTTATTTCGTATGAAATTCAATACCGAATGTTCATTTCTTAATTGTCTTCGTCCTTAGCTTGTCAACAATAGAAGGTCTTGGGAGGCATCCACTAATAATACAATGTATCTTTTGGTAAGGCCATTTTTTTTTCGTAAAATTGATGCTGTTTTAATTAGTAAAAATGACCTGAACAAGAGGGGTTTACATTTTCTTGTTTTGTTTTATTAATGAAACTGCTTGTCAGGTGTAAACAAAATACCTGGCAATCATTAGAATTCTATTTCACCAAATAAATACTTAAAATATTATGGCAAATAAATTTGTCGATCTTGCAACATTGAAATTTATACTCAATGATGTCCTTGATCTAAATTCACTCTTGGAACTTGATCGTTTTTCAGACCACGACTCTGAATCCATCGATATGTTTCTCTCCTCTGTTTTTGACTTCTCGGCTAAGGAATTGTATCCTTGTTTTCGTGAAATGGATGAAAATCCAGCTCACTTTAAAGATGGGATTATTGAGGTTCACCCTCAGGTAAAGACCATTATGGAACAAAGCGGTGAATTGGGCCTAATCTCCAGTTTCATTAGTGCTGAACATGGAGGTTTACAATTACCACTTTTGGTTCACACAGCTGCTGGCTTCATTCAGGAATGTGCCAACAACCATGCGGTTGGTTATGCCGGCTTGACTCAAGGAGCGGCTGAGTTGATTCTGGAATTTGGGGCCCAAGAATTGAAAGATACCTATACACCCAAAATGCTAGAAGGTAAATGGGGAGGGACAATGTGTTTGACTGAACCAGATGCTGGTTCATCTTTGTCTGATTTAACAACCAGTGCTAAACCAAATGGTGATGGCTCTTATGCAATAAAAGGTCAAAAGATTTTCATCTCAGGTGGCGATCATCCTTATGCATCAAACTTCGTACATTTATTGCTTGCACGTATTGAAGGTGCTCCTTCTGGGACAAAAGGAATTTCATTGTTTGTTGTTCCTAAATTTAGACCAGATGGCAAAGGTGATTACGAATCAAACGATGTTATAACAGGTGGTGATTATCAGAAATTGGGTCAAAAAGGATACTGTACAACCCATCTTGTTTTTGGTGAAAATGACAACTGTCAAGGATGGGTAGTTGGAGCCGAAAACATGGGATTGAAATACATGTTCAAAATGATGAACGGCGCAAGAATTGCTGTTGGTCGTGGAGGAGCTTCTATCGCAACTGCTGCTTATTTGGCTTCCTTGGAATATGCTCAGGAGAGACCACAGGGTAGGAGAGTGAGCGATCATGGAAAGAAAAATGCCAATGAAAAACCAACCTTGATCATCAATCACCCTGATGTTAGAAGGATGCTTTTATTGCAAAAATGTGTTTCAGAAGGTTCGCTGTATTTAGTTGCTTTGGCTTCCAAATATTACGACCTTTCAATTGCTCATTCTGATGAGGCAGAAAGAGAAAAGTATCATTTACTGCTTGAACTTTTAACACCAATCGTAAAAACGTATCCGGCTGAAATGGGTTCTGAATCCGTTTCCAATGGTTTGCAAGTATTGGGTGGATATGGTTTCTGTTCTGAATTTGTATTGCAACAATATTACAGAGACATCAGAATCTTCTCTATATACGAAGGAACAACTGGTATTCAGTCGATGGACTTGTTGGGTAGAAAAGTAACAATGGCCAATGGTCAGGCACTTCAGCATTTGTCTGGAGAAGTGATGCAAACCATCAGCAAAGCATTGGATATTTCTGAGTTGAAATCATATGCAGACAAATTGGCTTTGAATTTACAAACCACTCAAAAAGTTTTGGGCCACCTTTCAGGATTTGCACAAAATGGAGAGTACGAAAGGTACTTGGCTGATGCAAATATGTTTATGGAGTTTTTCAGTAAAATAGTGATGGCATGGTTGTGGTTGGATATGGCTGTTGTGGCAAAACATGCATTGATAAAAGGAGATAAAACTTACAGTGAGGAATTTTACGAAGCTAAAATTCACGCAATGAAATTTTACTTTAAATACGAATTGACCAAAACGCTTTCATTGTCTAAAATATTGATGGATGAAGATTCATTGACAATCGTTGATGAAAAAGAAGTCTTTGTAGTTAAATAGGGTTTTCGGTTTTCGGCATTTGGTATTGGAATGCTTTTATAAAACAAATAATAATAGGTGTTGGAATTATGTTAAACCAACACCTATTTTTTATGTGAATTCATTTGAAACCGAACAGCAAACACCGAAAACCGAACACCGAAAATAATACCAAGCATATGATAAAGAACATAATTTTTGACCTCGGCAATGTCCTTATAAAATGGGATCCTCTTAATGTTTTCAATGAAATGATTCCTGAGGATGAAAAAAGGAAGTTCTTTTTTGACCATGTTTGTACCTATGCATGGAATGTTGAACAAGATGCAGGCAGAACATTCGCAGATGCTACTGCAATGAAAATTGCTGAATATCCCGAATGGGAACCCTACATCAAAGCCTATTATGGGCGTTGGTCAGAAATGTTGGGTGGTGCCATTGAGGGGTCGGTTGAAATTTTAAAATCTTGCCTTGCGAATGAAAAATTAAATGTTTATGCCTTGACCAATTGGTCGGCCGAGAGCTTTCCTATTGCTTTGGACAGATTCGAATTTTTGCAATGGTTTGAAGGGATTGTTGTTTCTGGAACTGAAAAAATGATCAAGCCTGATCCTGCAATTTATAAATTAATTTTGAATAGATATGGTTTAAATGCAGATGAATCTGTGTTTATCGATGACAGTCTTGACAATGTTCAAGGAGCCAATGATGTTGGTATTCATGGTATTCATTTCACGAGTCCTAAACAATTAAAGGTAGATTTGAAATCTATTTTAGGCTATTCAGTATGAGTTGATTTTTAAATTTAGATTCTTTTATTGAGCACTAGACAAATCATGGCTTTCTTTTGGTGTTTTTACCAAAGGACCTGGTGAACTTTTATAAAACGAAGCAAAAATGCTAAATTTTGGGGCGTAATTAATTAATCAATGCCCTTTTGGTCATAAGACCAAAAGTAAGCGTCATAAGACCAAAAGTAAGCGTCATAAGACCAAAAGTAAGCGTCATAAGACCAAAAGTAATCGTCATAAGTCCAAAAGTAAGCGTCATAAGACCAAAAGTAAGCTTCATAAGTCCAAAAGTAAGCTTCATAAGTCCAAAAGTAAGCGTCATAAGTCCAAAAGTAAGCGTCATAAGACCAAAGTAAGCGTCATAAGTCCAGAAGTAAGCGTCATAAGACCCAAAGAATGCACATAAGACCAAAATAATGCTCACACCCGACAATGGCTACTCATATTTTATACAGAATATTGGCGCTCTTTGCCATTTATGCAGTTGTTTCGGCTTGGATATTTTTTAGGGATAAAAGTTCTCAAACACCAAATCCAAATCCAGGTCTGGGAGGCTATGACGGTGGAAATAGCGGAATCATCATAGCTTATATTTATGCCGGTATCTTTGTTTTGATTTGTTGGATTTTGTATGTTTTATACGAAGCTTATTCCTTTCATACTACTGGTAATTTTGATCTTAGAAATGTCAATTTGCTGATGGCTGCTTCTGTAATGGTAATTTCTTATTTTGGATTGAAGATTACCGTCGGTATTTAAAGGGCGCTCGGGCGTTTCCTTCAAAATTTTATAAGCTTGATCCTTTTGGTTTTTTTTGAAAAAAACTCGAATCCAAAATATTTGTTTAAATTGATGCTTGTAAAATACATTCTAAGTGGCGTTTTTTTTTACAAAAGAAATAATAGACAAGTTTAAGCTGTTTAGAATTGCAAAACCTGTATCCTTGTTAAGATTTTTTCGTCTTTATAACAGTAAAACAAAAACAGTAAAACGAATTGTATGAAAGAAACTGAATTGTTGTTTGAGGCTTTTGGTGAAATGATTTACGTTGTGGCCATGAGTGATGGAGTTATCCAAAAGGAAGAATTGGCTGTTGTAGAAGAGAAGATGCAAGGTCATCCTTGGGGAAAGAGCTTGAAATGGTCTTTTAATTATGAAATGAAAAAAAGCAATTCGATAGAGGATTTGTATAAGAAAGTTGTCTTTTTTTGTAGAGATCATGGTCCAGATCCTGAATATGATTTTCTATTGGATGTATTGAGAGATGTGGCCAATGCCAGTTCGGGAATCGATGAAAAAGAAGGAGAAAAGATTGCCAAGCTCAGCAATGAATTGTTGGATAAGTTTACCAATGATCTCGACATCATTAATGCTCTTTAAAATGCTCTTTTAAAAAAGCTGGAATTGGTAAATGGTACTATTAATCAATGCATAAATTTCACGACAATGAAAATCCTTCCGATATTTTTTACGCTTTTTCTAAGCTTTCAAGTCTTTGCCCAAAGTTTGAACATTCCTTTGGTTACAGTTCATGGAAATGCCACTGTTTATGTCAAACCCAATGAGGTTCATTTCAGTATAGTCATTGAAAAGTTTGGTGAGCAAATTTCAAATGCGCGGCAGTCGAATAGGGACATAGCCGAAAAAGTTTTTCAGTTTTTGAAAAAGCAGGGAATTGAAGAAAAATACATCCAATCTCAATACATGTCCATTCGACCGAATTATATCCATCAAAGGAGAAATAACAGAGGAAACTGGCCTGATAAAGATGGATTTATAGCCAGACAAAACGTTTATGTTTGTCTATCAGATATTAGTAAATACGATGAAATTGCAGATGGTTTGTTGCTAATGGATATCGAATCCTTTAACGGTCCGAATTTCAAAAGCACTGAACTGGAAAAAGCCAAAATGGAAGCGAATAAAAAAGCGATGCTTGATGCCAAACAAAAAGCCATTGCGCTGGCTGGGGAACTGGGGCAAAAAATTGGCCCGGCAAAATTGATTAGTGATGTTTCCAAGGATAATTCTAGGGGATTTAACGCCTATAGTGGTGGTGCTAAGGCAAGTACTGGTGCGGCTGAAACAAGCTCAAGTTTTGCCATTGGCCAGTTAGAAATTTCTGTCGCCGTTTCTGTTTCATTCGAATTGTTATCAGAGTAATTAATAATCACAATGAAAGTAGCCAAGCATTTATTTTATATTTTATTTGTCCTCTCTTTTACCGCCTGCATTCCAAGTGCCGAGCAAAAAATGTTTGAAATTATAAATGCGGATGAAATTTTTATACAGAAAAAAACTTTTGATTCAAAGGGTGATTATTCGAAACAAAAATTTCACTATAAAAATACACAAAGTGAATCCGTAATGATCATTGAAGAAGCTACGGTGAATCAAAAAATTGTGGACATGACTGGTAAAGTTGAATTGTTCAAAACCTTTTTAAATGAATCTTACCAATCGAATGAGGTGGAAGCGGCTAAGCCAGATTCCATTAAGTCAAATTTGCTGTCGGAGTATACTATAAGAACTGGATTTTATACGCTCGTTTTAAGTGCCAATGAAAAATGTGATTCACTCTTTAATTTGATCAATAACTAATGTTTGCGAATAGAAGGATACAACAAGCCATCAATCATCTAAGCTCTATTCAAATCATGGCCGAAGCCTAAATGTTTTTTGTCAAGGGAGAATGATTTTAAATTAAGCAGTCAAAAGGGACAGAACTTGTTTGACATCGTACTTGGTTTGGCAAAAAAAAAGGGCCTGCAAATTTTTCAATTCACAAGCCACTCATATTTACTAAAGACAATAGATTTAAATTTCTTCTTCTACTAAGTTTATCAACTTTTGTATGTCAATCTTTCCTCTGGTTTTTAGTAAAACAAAGGTCCCTTCAGATTCCACCATGATCACTGCTTGACGCACTCGATCTTTTTTGTCCGTCTTTATATCGACAGTAATATTGTCATCATCAGACTTTACCTTGATCAAGTTTTCAAACTTTTTCCTTTGCATGCGTTTGTTGATTCTGGCAAATTTTCTGTTAAATCTTTTATTGGGAAGCAAGCCTTCGCGGACCAATAGTCTAACGCTGGAAATATGCATCAATAGTTCTCTGGCTTCTGGTTCTTCGTCTTTCGGTACAAACAAGCCTGCTGTCTTTAACCAAATTCCTGGAATCCAAAGAGAAAGGAACATGCCTCTTTTTTCTATCCGGTCACGCAGTTTTGGAGCATCGTCGCCAATGGCTTCTGCTATCAATGATCTATTGGTTTCTGTCGATTCAACAGTGTTCTTTTGTGCGTTTATTTCTGATTGAAATAAAATTAAAAGGAAGAAACTAAGTATAAAAATATGCGGTCGTTTCATGGGATTTTATTTTTGTTTGGCGGCACCATTGTAAAGGTTTTAGCCTTTGCAATGATGCCTTTGAGTAAATAATTTTAATTAGCAATGGAGGTTTTAGTTTAAGTTTCGACTTAAACTTACTTCCCGCTGTCGTCCAAATTTTCCAAGTATTCCAAGCCATCCACATCGATTGAGTTGGCGATTCTTGAGATCTTCTTGAGATCGATCGTCCCAACAATACTCATGAAAACAAAATTGCTCTCATCTCCAACCAACATTAACAATTCTTCAATGACTCCCGGCCTGCTTTCCTGAACCATAAACTTTACATCAGTACCGTCAGACTTTACCACCATCAAGTCTTCGTATTTGTTTTTCGGAATTTTAGCATAAACTTCTTTATAGAGTTTGGCTGGATTGTATACTAAAGTCTCTTTTTTTCTCACATCAATTTCCTCCAAATCATCTTTGTCCAATTCATATTCACCGTAGTATAAAATTCTGATACCTTTTAAGTCTTTTGCAATTTCAATGAAATCTTCAGCATCCTCATCATCCAGCTCCATGCTGCCTAAAAGTTGGAACATTTTTGATGAAATATAAACGGTGGTGAATCCTTCCTTCCCAGCGTATTCTTCGTAAAAGTCGAAAATATCATTACTGGTACCTGCTTTGAGTTGAGCTTGTGAATTGCTGAACAAAAAACCGAATAAAAACAAACTTGCTATTAATTTTTTCATATTTACTATTATTTATTTTTTAGATTTTAAAATGAGTTGGGGCGCCTGATTAAATTTTTTAAGATGCTTCAATTGTTTATTTCCGGATTTCATCTTATTTGAAATATATCCCAAAGAGGCTTTCATGAGCTCATAGGCCTTTTCTGGATCGTCTATTTTTTCGTTATTTATAACCAATAAAGTTTTTTGTTTTGGTTTCACAGTATTATTCACTGAATCCATGATAATGGAAAGCCCAACAAACAGGGCCAAGATAGCAGCAATGCTTGTCAATGGTTTTAGCCAAAGCATTCTGTTGGTTTTCTTTGTTTTGCTGTTGGTATTGGTAGAATCCATTTCCATCTCTAAGCTTCCCATGCTACTGATCAATGAGCTGCTTTCAAAACCATTTCCTTTTTTATGGACACTTTGATTGATACTTTCACTTCTATGCTCACCTTCACTTTCTAAAAGCTTTTTGAGGAGTCTTTCATCAAAAGCATCCTCTAATTCCTCAAATTGACTGTCAGTGGCGATTTCCAGGAAAAAAGCTCTATACTGCTCAATGTCTTTTCTTAGTTCAGTAGGGTTGTTCTGATAAAATTGGATGATTTCCTGTTCTTCAGCTATGCTGCTTGTTGCCTCCCAGTATTTATGAAGTAATTGTGAAATATTTTTATAATCCATTTTATTATCTTTTTTATAAGCCATAAGACTCCTCCTTTTCAATTTTTGCCTTTATCGTTTGTCTTGCTCGGTAAATTTGCACTTTCACCACATTCATCTCTATTTCAAGCACTTCAGCAATTTCTTTATAAGAGTATTCCTGGAAATTCCTCATCTTCATTATCATCCTTTGTTGTTCAGGTAAACCGTCCATAATCTTATTAACTTTCTCCAGAGAATCTGATATTTCAGCAATTTTTAGTGGTGAAATTCCAAAAGTGTGTTTTTCTGCGTCTAATAGATTGGATTTAGTTTGAACATATTTTGATTTAAAGTAATCTAAACATTGATTTTTGATCATTCTCATGCTCCAAGCCTCCAAATTTCTTACATCACTCAGGTCCTGGCGTTTTTTCCATAATTTGAGAAATGTGTCCTGCACCAAATCTTCGGCCAACTCCCTATTCGCCACGATGCTCAAAGCAAAGCGAAACAGCTTGTTTTTGAGTGGCAACACCAGTTTATTGAATTCATTCATTGTCATAGTTCAGTCGCAAGACGATCGGCTTGATATTTTGTTAACAGAAATAAGAAAAAAATAATTTTTAAATGCAATTACATAAAAGGTGATTTGGTAATTAAGGACTGGCAAAACCAGATCCACCACCAATATCCTAAATCAAAGGACGACAGGTGATCTGCTAAAGTCCAAATTGTATGGATTTAAGATTTCATTCAAATAATAAACAAGATTTTATTGAAAATTTAATCCAATAACTGTTTACATTTTAAAATAATAAAATATTAACTATTGATATGTTTTCGTGCCAAGCTAATTTAAGTCTGAATAAACCAAGGCAATTTTTATCCACGAGATTATTAGATCTGTTCTTTAAGAAAGTATGGAAATAGTGTTAAAATATTAACATTTTTTGACAAGTATTGAAGAGTTATTTATGAAAATCGCCTTTACTAAATATTTGAAAATCAATAGATTATCTGAAAGATTATTGAATTTCGCAATTTAATTATGGCTTATTAAGTTTAATTTATTTGACTTTTGAAGTAATTGCAAGTACTTTTGCAGCCGATTTAAGCAAGGCAGTGATTTTACGAATTTTTCAAGTTTAAATGATAAGAATTTTTCCATTGTTTTTGCTCACTTTAAAACTTTTTATGGACTCCAAACGCGTAACCTATACATTATTAAGTACCCTTGCGATTTTTGGTCTGGGAACCGTAGATAACTTAAACCTTCGTACAGAATTTTCTTCACAGAATTTGTACGCAGCCGATTCAAAGATTGAATCATTCGATGTTTCTGTTATTCAAGATAATCTATTTGAAGAACGACTTCAGAATTTAAACTCTGATTTTCCTTTGCCTTTTAACCAATTGGTTAAGAAAAGCTTGTTGGCTTATGTTAACAATCCTTCAAGCACAGAGAAAATAATTAGCTTGTGCAATGCCTATTCTCCTTTGTTTACTAGAATATTGGAAGAAGAGGGTGTGCCAAGGGAATTGGCCAATTTGCCGATTATCGAATCTAAATTGGAAGTTGAGGCCCTTTCACATAAAGGTGCCATGGGCTTGTGGCAATTTATGGCGCCAACAGCTTCTATTTTCGGATTGAGAATTGACGATGAGATTGACGAGCGTAAAGACCCTGAAAAGGCTACCAGAGCGGCTGCAAAATACTTAAAGCAGTTAAATGACCGCTTTGACAACTGGTTGTTGGCTTTGGCAGCTTATAACTGTGGTCCAGGAAATGTTTCTAAGGCAATCAGAAGAGCAGGTGGCAAAAAGGATTTCTGGGAAATCCGTAAGTACTTACCAAGAGAGACGCGTTATTATGTTCCTCGTTTTATTGCAGCTACTTACGTTGCCAATTACTATCCATTTCACAATATGGCTCCGCCGTCTACTTCACTGGATATGTCCTTTGATTATGTTTTGGAAGTAGATCAAGATTTGGAGATCAACAAATTCTCTGATGATTTGGGTATTAGCCCACAATCATTGAAAAGTTTGAATCCTGCCTTGATAGGTGATTATGTACCTGGTTTTAAAAGCCCTGTTAAGTTGAAAATCCCCTACCAATTGTATCAATCTGCTGAAACCATTTCATCCAAAACAGATGAAATAAATACAGAATTAAAACTTTTGAAATTGGATAAAATGACGGTTAGATTCCCTTTAGAGTTGGTTTCTACTGAAACTGAAGCCAGTTTGAAAAAGTTAAATTAAAATAAATTTCAAAAATAAATGAAGCCACTTTGCACTACGCAGAGTGGCTTTTTGTTATTTAGGCAAGCAATCTAGACAGCTTTTTGTTAGAAAGCTTAGGGAATAATCTGCTGCAATTCGGTCACAAGACCAAAAGAAGCTCGTAAGACCAAAGAAAGCCAATTGTTGTTTTGGGCGAAATTGTCAAGTACTCAAGTCTAAAATCTAGCATCTAAAGTCTATTATAAGAGTGAAATGCTTATTTTTGTCGCTTCTTAGTTTATCTGAAATCAAAAATTTAGAATAGGAAATATGAATGACGTAATTAAATGTTTAATAATTGGATCAGGACCTGCAGGATATACTGCTGCAATTTATGCTGCCAGAGCAGGTTTAAACCCTGTAATGGTAACAGGAATGAAACAGGGTGGTCAATTAATGGATACGACCGATGTTGAAAATTACCCTGGCTATCCTGATGGAATAATGGGCCCTGAGATGATGGAAGATTTCAAGAAACAAGCAGAACGTTTCGGAACAGACATTCGCTTTGGTTGGGTAAGTTCAGTAGACTTTAGTGGAGATGTTCATAAAGTTAAGGTTGACGAAAAAGAAGAACTGTTGGCTGAAACAGTAATTATTGCAACCGGAGCAACCGCAAAATGGCTTGGTTTGGAATCAGAAATTCGTTTAAGAGATGCTGGTGGGGGAGTTTCTGCTTGTGCGGTATGTGATGGATTTTTCTATAAAGGAAGAGACGTAGCTGTCGTAGGAGCAGGTGATACAGCAGCCGAAGAGGCATTGTATTTATCTAAATTATGCACCAAAGTATACATGTTGGTAAGGAGAGATGAAATGAGGGCATCTAAAATTATGCAAGAAAGAGTTAAGCAGGCTGAGAATATTGAGGTTATGTGGAATACAGAGACTGTTGAAGTTTTGGGTGATGAGGGAGTTGTCGGAGTTAGAGTAATCAATAACAAAACTCAGGAAAAACAAGATATTGACATCCATGGATTTTTTGTAGCAATTGGTCATAAGCCAAATACAGATATTTTCAAGGATATTCTTGACATGGACTCTGAAGGATATCTCATAACCAAAGGTGACAGTACAGTAACCAATGTAGAAGGTGTTTATGCAGGTGGCGATGTTCAAGACAAATTGTACAGACAAGCAGTTACAGCGGCCGGAACAGGCTGTATGGCCGCTTTAGAAGCAGAAAGATTCCTTGCACACAAAGAATACATGGCTTCTCAAGCTGAGTTAAGCTCTTAAGTCAACATTTTGGCCTTTCAATAAGGCTTATATAATATTGGTATAATGCTGGTATAATGCTGGAAAGCCTGCTAAATTGAAAATTTTAGCAGGCTTTCTTATTTTATCTAAAATGGGCAAACATTTCAAGCTAAAACTGCTAAAATTGTTCATTATCCGTGCATTCTTGTCTAATAATGTTCAATTGTTAATATATTTTTTAACATTCAGATGACATATCCTAGTTTTCGACATTTTCTCTTCCCAAATTTCAGTATCTTTCAAGCCAAGTTCGAATTGAATATAATAGCCCGCTATTATTTTATTTTAATATTAGAAGATTGAATCTATTTTATCGAAAAAGCAATCTACGGGATATTCAATTATAATAAATAAAGTCAAATTCCCTAATTATGCAATCGATTAAATCTTTTTGCAAAAAAAATAAAAAATGAACCGTAATCTAGTAAACTTTCTATTGGTCTCGATGACCTTTGGTTTGTTGGTATTGATCTCTTGTACTCCAAAAGCAAGCTCTGTCAGCTCTGGAGTTAGTTCAAATAACAACAACAGCAAGGATAACAACAATAACGACAACCAATCTACTGAGGCTGGGAATTATGTAAGCAATCAAGTATTGGTTCTTTTGCAAGAACACATTGAACCACAAGTGTTAGAAGGAACATGCTCTCAGTACAAATTGAAGGCTGTTTCAATAGCCAGCAGAAGTCAAAATCTTTGGTTATATAGTTTCGATGATTCTACAATTGATTACAAAAATATTTGCAAGGAATTGCGAAAAAGTAAGCAGGTTCTTTCTGCTGATCCAGTTGAAATTACATCTGAAATAAAAGTAACCTCAGGGAAAAGTGGAAAGGCCAAAAAAGTCAACATAAAATCTGGACAATAAAAAATCTGGACAATAAAATAATAAATTCCAATATATCTAAATAAGCCTAGAGAAAAAAAAATACATGAAAAATTTAAACCGTTTAGTAGCCGTTGTGTGCTATATGTTCTTTTCAATCCTGTTGATTGGGCAGAACAACCAGAAACAAGCCCCTATCACAGAGACAGTGCCAGTAGTTATTCTAACTACTTATGCTGAAAAATTGGGAGTAACACCACCAATCAAAGATTTGCCAAAAGTTCCTGTCACCTCTCAGTTAAAAATGAAAGAGCTGAAAAAGAATCGACCTGAAAAGAGACAATTTCAAGGTAGAGGTAATAGCAAATCTGTAATTCAAGAATTGGAGCACCTTGGTCCTGATCCAGTTAGACAAGCTAGTCAAGGAGTTTTTGATCCCTTAGAACCACTCTTAAACATAAATGGATTGAACTCCAATGCTACCCCTACAGATCCTACAGGAGATATTGGATTGGATTATTACGTTCAAGGGGTAAATGCTACCACCTTGAGAGTGTATGACAAAGAAGGAAATACAGTAGATACCTTTACAGGAAACTCCTTATGGAGCTCAATTGGCTATACTTCTGGTGGCGACATTATTGTGATGTTTGATCAAGAAGCTGAAAGATGGATATTAACTGAGTTCCCAAACAATGGAAATATTTTATTGTTTGCAATTTCTGAAACCAGCGATCCAACTGGGAGTTATACAGTTTACAGTTGGGGGACACCTAGCTTTCCCGATTATCCGAAATGGGCAGTTTGGAACAATGCATATACTGTAACCACAAATGAAAATGGAACGGGTCAACTTGAATGTTATGTAATTGATAAAGAAGCAATTTTAAATGGAGAAGACAATGCCTCTATTCAGAGATTGACTGTTCCTGGAGCTACAACTGATGCAGGATTTTTTGTGGCAACTCCTGTGAACTGGTTAGGGGCAAATGCGCCTTCAAGAGGGCCAATTTTCACCTCTATGCATGATGCATCTTGGGGAGGAATAACCAATGATGCGATTAAATTTTATACAGTTGACATCGATTTTGCAAACGAAAACAATACATCAGTTACAACAACTACAGTCTTTACAGAGCCTTTTGACCCATATCCATGTACAGATGGACCAGGTTTTGCCTGTGCTCCACAACCAACAGGAACAGGTCTTGATGCTATACCAGAAGTTATTATGAATATGCCGGTATACAGAAATTTTGGAACCCATGAATCTTTGGTATTGAACTTTATTACAGACGCAAGTGATGGAGACAATGTAATAGGAATCAGGTGGATGGAATTTAGAAAAAACAATGAAGATGAATGGGATATATACCAGGAAGGTACTTATGCCCCAGACGACGGACACCATCGTTACATGGCTGGAATAGCAATGGATGGCAACGGAAATATTGGAATGGCTTATAATATTTCTAGTGCAACTTTATCTGCAGGTGTTCGATTCACAGGAAGAAAGTCAAGTGATCCGCTAGGTGAAATGACCTTTGAAGAATCCATTGCAATTGAAGGCTCGGGATCACTAAATAGTGGTTCTAGGTTCGGTGATTACTCACACATAACTGTTGATCCTGTAAATGAGGGTACTTTCTGGTTTACAACTGAATACAGCAGTAATGGTGATAACAGAACTAGAATTGTTGCTTTCGAAATTTTAAGAGATTCCTTTGATGTAGCTCCAAATGTATTGTTAAGTCCTGCAGATTCAGAGTTTTTGTCTGACCAAGAAACGATCACAGTTAATTTCAAAAACAATGGATTAGAAGGGGTAAATGGTTTTCCAGTTGGATACATTTTAGATGGAGGAACTCCAGTAATAGAAAATTTGACTGGTGCCATTGGTCCAGAAGGAATTGCAGAACATACCTTCCAAGTAAAAGGTGATTTTTCTACAATCGGGCCGCATAGTTTAAAAGTATTCTCTTCTTTGGCTTCTGATCAAGCTATTGAAAATGATACAACAGTTTTTGTTGTCAATAAATTTTCTAAGCATGACGCTGGTATTTCAGCGATAAGCTTAGATGAAACTGGTTGTGAAATATCTAAGGAAATTCAAATAACTGTTTCAAATTATGGACTATTTGAATTGGGTTCTGCTAATGTTCATATTTCTTTAAATGGAGTTCTATTAGAAACAATCCCATGGTTAGGTACCATTGCTAGTGGAGGAACAGCAACATTTAGTTATATTTTAACTGGCTATAATGGCGGTCAAAATGATTTAACGGTTTCAACTTCTGATCCAAATGAAATGATTGATGATTATCAAGCAAACGATAGCTTTTCAAGAGCCTTTAATGCAATCTTGGGCGGTGAAGAAATAGTCATAGAAATGACCAATGATATTTACGGCAGTGAAACTACTTGGGACATTACAGATGATTCTGGAAATACCATAATTTCAGGTGGTCCTTATCAAGATGACAATCCTGGTCAACAGCAAGTTGATCCTATTTGTGTCAATACTTCAACCTGCTTTACATTGACGCTTAATGATTCATTTGGTGATGGTATTTTTAACGGTGGTGGAATTGAAATTCAAAACGGAAATGGAACTGTTATTGCTTCAATTGCTGGAAATAGTTTTAATTTCAGTGCCAATGAAGACTTCTGTACGAGTGAAGGTGGAGGTGAGCAATGTTTTTTAAGTGCTGGATATGCTCAAATTCGTGAAACGGCTTTAGGCGCATCTGATGGAGCATTGATGATCACTGCACAAAGTGGAAATGGCCCATTTGAATACAGTATAGATGGAGGAACATCTTTCCAAGACAACGGTGTATTCGAAGATTTATCTGCTGGTGATTATGATATTGTTGTTCGAGCTTCAGATGATTGCGAACATTCAGAAACGGTAACTTTAGAGGGATGCGCATTGAGCGTTTCAGTTGAGGTGACCAACGAATCGGTTGATGGAAACATTGATGGTGGAATTACCATAGTAGTTGACGGGGCTGATGCTCCTGTAAGTTATAGCATTGATGGAGGCGTATCTAGCTTCTTTACCAATGTTTTCAACGGTTTGGCTGCTGGAGTGTATGATATTGAAATTATTGACGGATCAGATTGCAGAACGTCTGAACAAGTTACATTGGAATTCGATGCAGTTCTTCCAGTTGAAACACTTCATTTTGGACAAAAAATTACTGTATATCCAAATCCAACAGATGGTGTTTTCAAAATTGAACTAACTGGTTATGAGCAGGAAAGTGTGTTCCTACCAGTTCAAATATTCGATGGCACAGGTAAATTGCTAATGGAAAAGGTTTTGGTAAGATACAATGACACTTTTACAAAGGATCTTTCTTTAACAGCTTATCCTTCTGGTGTTTATTATGTGAAATTCATTGGTGAAAACATCGATCAAATGGCAAGAATTATCAAAAACTAATTTATAAAGGATATCGATCCAATCGGTATAGATATTCCTTGAAATAGAATAGTCAAAGGGGCTGATCAGTAATGTGGTCAGCCCCTTTTTTTATATCATCTACTTTAGTGTTCTTTTCGCTATCCCTTATTTCTGGCTTGATCAGAATCCCACGCTTCATCTGAGATGTCCAATCTGTTCTATTCTGAATAGTCTTATGCCAACCGTGCTCTATCCGTCGTTCCCGGCTTAAAAATGAATTCCACGCTTCATCTGAGATGTCCAATCTGTTGTAAGCTGAATTGATTTTTGTCAAGCTGGTCGCCTACATTCTGTTTGTACCTCCATCATTCCTTGCGCTATTCGACATTCCTGACTTGACCAGGAATCCGACGCCTATCCGCAGTTCCATCTGC
>CALBCY010000167.1 GCA_937927195.1 uncultured Chitinophagales bacterium | reverse complement strand
GCAGGAGGTACAAAGTAATTTTCAATCAACTTGTACAGGCCACGGTTCCCTTTTACTTTTAAAACTCCAGTCTTGTGTAGTTGATAAAACATCAGCAGCAAAGGAGATAAATATTGCTCTGGTAATTCTATTGGCACCCTCTCTTTTGAAGCATCAAACAGCTTAAAAAAGTTGGTCTTTGTTTTTATTCCTTTCAAAGCTTTAAATAAATCATCTACAAAAAATTCCAAAGGATATTTACTGCACCAATTTAATCCATGAGGTTTCGAATTAGAAGTTTTCGGAGATGCCGGAGATTTGATTTTCACCGAATAGGCTTTGAGATTTTCCAAGTTTAACAATGAGTCAAATCCCGAAAAGTCCCATTTCTTTTGTTTGTAGGTTTTCTTGAGCGTCTGCTTTAAAATGTCAAAATACTCATTTTGATTGAGGTTGGATTTTGAGTAAGTATCTCTTATCAAAAAAATACCCAATTCAATGATCTGTTTTTCAGCAGCTTTCCGCTCTTTTAAATCCTGAATTGCAACCAATTTACTATTGGTGGCCGATAAGAAACCTGTAATAAAAAAAACGAATTGAGCAATCGTTTCATATTTATCTTGCCTCGCAATCGTTTCATAAAAATCAGCAATTATAGATTCAATCTCTTCCTTGATTCCAAACCTGTCCAATAGGAAATTCACCTTACTGCATCCAGCCTCATTGTAGTTTTCTTGAAGGAACTGTTGAAACATTGGCCTTTTTAGGATTTCTATATTTGTTTCTTGAAATTCGATTGATAATTTATTTTATTAAAATTACGATGTAAAATTTGATACTTACTCATTTGGTAATAAGGCCAAAGGAAAGCTTTGAATTGAATTTAATACTCAATTGATGCTGTTACAATTGGTTTAGAGGCCTTTGAAAGCTGACCTACTTTATAACGTTATTTCTTTTACCAAATTCCATTGCAAACTCCTTTATGCGTATCGCTTCTTCCTTGTTTCCAGTTGAACGCAAAAAAGTATCAGACATCAACATCATGTTTCTGAAATAAAAATGACTCATTTCATCGATGGTCATTTCTTTTGTCCAAAGATGAATGTTTCTATCCTCTTTTTTCTTACCGTCCCAAATAGAAAGCAAGAATGCAGAACAATCTTCGTCCTTCTGCATTGGGCTGTCTGTTGCCATCCATGAAATCTTGGCAGGAATTTTATCAGTATCTAGATCAACTTTTAGTTTTATTTCTGAAGACTTGAGGATCTTGCTATTGTTGCTTTCCAAATTAGTTTTTTCTGACATTTATTATAAGTTGTTTAAATTGAATTGTTTTTTTTGGGCCTTGACAAGATAAATTGAGTTGCCAATTTCTGCTCCTTATTTCATTAAAATTAAAGCTTTATTTCCTCTTCTGTGATTTGACTTACTGGGGCAGACAAATACCATTTACCTTCGTATTCAGTTGCAAAGAAATAAAAATGCTTGAACAAAGGATCATCAATTTTTGAATGAATGACTTTAGTATGTTTATCTTGATTGTTTGGATTGGGAATAATTTCATACTTAAGACCTTCTAACTTTATTTTAGCAAATTCAACCTTTTTCTGTAGCATCACAAAGTTGTTATTGTACATTGATAAAATCTGAGATTCAAAGTTTGTATTCATTTCCTCCAGCATGGCTTTTTTCTGTTCTGGATCTATTTGCTCGGGAGCATTGGCCTTTAAAATTTCCAAAAATGTCTCTTTGTCAAAAAACAATGTTTGATAAGTCTCTTTATCGTTTTGCATCAATGTCTTTGCAAATTGATTCCCTAAGTCTTCCATGGAATCTGCTTGTCCTTGCAAAACGGTTGTTCCGCAAACAATAAATCCAATTGAAAATAATAACAGAACTAATGACTTTTTCATTATTAAAATTTTAGATTTTAATAGATTATTCGACATTTAACCAAACTCCTTTGGTGATAACACCAAAGGAAAGCTTTTGGTTTCTCCTAAAATTTAACCAAACTCCTTTGGTGATAACACCAAAGGAAAGCTTTTGGTTTCTCCTAAAAATTTATCTAAACAACTCCTGGTTATAACACCAAATCCATGCTTTGATTGAACCCAATACTCTATTGATAATGTTAACAATCAAAAACTTGGCCAGTCTCCTTTCGTGGATTATTTGAGCCTGAACAATTCCAATGATGTTATTTTTAAAACTTGGCTGAAAAACTTGGCTGAAATTATTGCTTTCTATAAAATAAGCTATATAGGGAAAAATAAACCAATCAATCAATTCCGGCATGATGGCGTCCTCGTTTCCCAAACCACTTTGTTGTTAGCATACTAAATATACAATCAAACCAAAGCCTCACAAATTATATGACCATTTATATTGAAAAAAGCCGTCAATCCGATATTCGGACTGACGGCTTTTAAATATTTTATAGCTTAAAATTTTAGTGTGAAATAAATTTCACGCCAAAGGTTAGCTTAATGCACTTTGTCTTTTTCTTTCTGACTGACCTGCACCATCTGTCAATTTCACATCTTCTTTTGATAAATCAATTACCAAAGGAGTTGCGATAAAGATAGAAGAGTATGTACCGACAATTACACCAATCAACAATGCAAATGCGAATCCTTTAATAGCTCCACTTCCAAAGATGAATAGAACAAGAATTACAAACAATGTAGTAACAGATGTGATTATCGTTCTACTCAATGTAGAGTTAATCGCATCATTGATCAATCCAAGGCTGTTTTTACCTCTTCTCTCTAACAAGTACTCACGAATACGGTCAAATACAACCACGGTATCATTTATCGAATAACCGATTACTGTAAGCAAGGCTGCAATGAAAGCCTGGTTGATTTCCATTCCAAAAGGAAGTATTCCGTGGAAAATGGCAAATATACTTAACAGAATCAATGAATCGTGGATTACAGTGATTACTGCTGCCAAACCAAATTGCCATTTACGGAATCTGAAAAGGATGTAAAGGAAGATTCCAATCAAGGCGAAAATAGTAGCCTTGAAAGCTCCTGTACGAATATCATCTGCAATGGTCGGTCCTACTTTTTGAGAACTTCTAAGATTGTTTTTAGAGAAGTCCTGAAGACTTGGTGGATTTGCATAAAATCCTTTTACACCTTCGTGCAATGCTACAATCATGCTGTTGTCCACTTCTTTATCACGACTATCAATCAAATATGAGGTAGTAATTCTAATGTCACTGTCATAAGTTGTTACAGTTGGCTCTTGACCACCAAATGATGCTGACAATGTGTTTGCTAAATCAACAGTACTTACAGGCTGATCAAATTCGACTTGATAAGTTCTACCTCCGTTGAAATCAACGCCTAATTCAAAACCCCTGGCAAAAATTGCGATTACACCCAAACTGATGAAAATCAATGAAGCCAAGTAGTTCCATCTTCTTTTGGTAACGAAATCATAATTCGCATCTTTAAAGAATTCTAATCCTCTAGAGAAGGACATGTCCGTACCTTTATCTTGCCACCAGTCAATCAGCAATTTACTTAAAAGAACTGCTGTAAACAATGAAGAGAATATACCAATGATCAAAATCACTGCAAAACCAAGAACAGGTCCCAATCCGAAGTAAGCAAGGATTCCTGCTGTGATTAAGGTCGTAAGGTTCGCATCAATAATCGCAGAATAAGAACGTCTAAAACCTTCAGCAATCGACTTTCGCATACTGCTTCCATTGGCCAATTCTTCCCTTATTCTTTCATAGATAATTACGTTCGCATCCACCGCCATACCGATGGTCAAAACAATACCAGCAATACCTGGCAAAGTCAATGTCGTTCCAATAGAAGCCAAAACTCCAATTACAAAGAACAGGTTTAACAACAATGCAAGCACTGAAACGATTCCACCTTTGTTGTAATAGAAAATCATGAATCCAAGTACAATCAACAAACCAAACAACAATGAAAGGATTCCTGATCTAATAGATTCAGCTCCCAAAGTTGGTCCTGTAACTGCTTCCTCTACAATTCTTGCAGGGGCAGGCAGTTTACCAATTTTAAGAATATTCGCTAAATCCTGTCCCTCTTCAATTGAAAAGTTTCCTGTTATTTGAGAACTACCACCGCTAATCTCAGACAATACATTTGGTGCTGAATAGACCAAATTATCCAAAACTACTGCGACAGGCTTATTGATGTTTTCTCTTGTTAAATTCTTCCATTTTCTCGCTCCTTCAGCATTCATGCTCATGTTTACTTTAACCTGACCATTTTGCTCAAGGTTAGAGCTGGCATTGGTAATTACACCACCATCCAATGGAGGCGTAAAAGTATCGCCAAATCTGCTTTTCAAAGCAAATACTTGACGGAAGAAGAAAGGATCTGAACCATCAGTTGGCTGAGATTCTATTTGATCTTTACCTAAAATTAATTTTAAATTTCTAGGGAAAGCAGCTTTAACTTCTGGATCTTCCATTAGAACTTTGAATTCAGGAATATCTTTAGACTCAACGTAACCAATTGCAGCGGTTCCAATTTGAGAATAAGGCTTGAAGACTTTGTAAAATGGATTATTTCTATTGAATTCCTCAGCTGACTGCTCTAAAGAGTCTTCTGATTCGGTCAACAATTCTCCATCATTCAACAGGCCGTCTGTGTTAGAAGTATCAGTTGATGCAGTACCATCATTGGCCGTTTTAGCAGCTTTTGGTGTATCAACTATACCTCTTTTGTTTTTTACTGCTTTATTCGCATTGTCAACAGCAGTTGCTATTTCATTGCTCATGGTAAAGACTTCCCAGAATTCAAGGTTGGCTTCCGCTTGTAATAGAGAACGAACTCTATCTACATCATCAACTCCTGGAAGTTCAACCAAAATTCTGCCGCTGTTTTTCTGCAAGCTGATATTTGGTTGTGTTACCCCAAATTTGTCAATTCTGGTACGGATAATTTCAAAAGTAGTCTCAATAGCTGAGGCCGTTTCTGTTTTTATCAATTCCAAAACTTCCGCATCTGTTGAGCTGAAATCGATTTGACTGCTGTAATCCGGAGAGTTTGCAAACACAGATGCCAAGCTTACACTTGGGTCTATCTTTTTAAATTCCGAACCAAACAGGCTCACGAAGTCCTCTTGAGTTGCTGTTTCTTGTAATCTGGCATTTTCTAAAGCCAACATCAATTGAGGATGTGGAACACCACCAGCCATAGATTCTATAGCTTTATCGATGGCCACCTGCAATACAACGCTCATACCGCCTTGTAAATCCAGTCCTAATTTAAGTGCTTTAGATTTCAACTCCTGATAAGTGTAGGAGGTGACACCAAGATTAACTGCGGGCTTGTTTTGGAGTGAATCCAAGTAAGCCTTTGAAAGTCTTTTAATTTCCTGGTTGGAATCTTTTTCGTTTAAATCAGATGACACAATGCCTTTCGCGTAAGCTTTTGCTTTGTTTTCTACGCGATTTGACATAAATGTAAACGACAACTGATACAAACAGATGGCCAACAAGAGAATGGCAAAACCTTTTACTAATCCTTTTCCCTGCATGATTTCTAATTTTATCCTTTCTGATATTTCCCTGAAAATGAATAGTTAAGATTAGGAAACATCAATTTTTTCCAATTGGAAAAAAGTCTACTTTACGAATTGTTTTTCAAAATTGACTGCAAATATAGTCAAATTTTAAGATGCTGTTTGAATATTTAAGTTTTTAAAGGATGTAATTTTTACACTAAAACCCCTTGAAAGGCATTTTTTAAGGCAACTGGTATTGTAAGGGCATAAAATTTATCCCCATATTACATATCCAGCTTGGATTTGAGTTTGAAGAATCAAGCCCGAATCCTAATACCCATTTCAATTAAAACTCAGTGTAAAACCTAGTGTAAAACCTATTCTTATAACATAGTGTGACTCTATTCCCCTTTCTGGGAAGAAAAAAGAACCATCAGGTTCCCTTCTTTGTTTTGTTAGGGTATTCGGTGAAGTATTTCCACTAAGATGAAACTAGAATGAAACCGCAATTTAATGCTGTCGGTTTTTATCTGTGGAAAACATCCTTTTAAACTTAAATTATTAGTTTGTTGTTTCGATATTTGCCGTTTATTTTGACTTAAATACAATAGTTTGCTAGTGTTCTTCCAATATTCTAACGACTCATTCAATTTGAGCAAAAATTTGAACGAAAATTTAGTAGACATTTGAGGGAAGATGCTCTGCGCCTAGTCAAATGACCAGCAGAAATTGAAAGTCCCTTAGGCAAATAGTATAAAATGGAGTATCCTCATTGATAGTAATCATCATAAAAAGCAGCATAAAAAGCACACAAATTTAACGCAGGTCAATTTTTATCTTTTCATATTTCAATAATTTTGTAAAATGTTTGGGCTTTGGAAAGGATGTAGGCAAGGATCTTCCCCCCTTTGAATGAAGTTTTAATTCTAATTCATTGAATCAGGCCCGAAAAATAATTTAATCAAGCTTATCAGCTTTTAGCTAACAGAAAAAATGTCCAGAAAAATTTCAAATCCCATCTTCAAATCTTTTATTCAGCCCTTTACCAAGCCTTTTGTTAATTCTCTTAGGGTTGTATTCTTTTTTGTCCTGTTATTTTTATCTATTTCATCTTTCGCACAGGAAAAATTTACATTGAGCGGCTTTATTAACGACAATGACAGTGGTGAAAGTCTTATTGGCGCGGTTGTTTACTTAAAGTCAAATCCACAAAAAGGCTGCAGCAGTAATTCTTTTGGCTTTTATTCATTGACTTTAGAAGCTGGGCAACATGTAATACTGATCTCCTATTTAGGCTATCAAAACCAAGAGTTAAGCATTGACTTAAATGCCGATCAAGAATTAAACATAGACTTACTGCCTACAGAATTGACAGCCGAAGAAGTCATTGTGGTTGATCAAAGGACAGATGAGAATGTAAATGATGCTAAAATGGGCACGATTGAACTTTCAGCAGAAAAAATTAAATCGATCCCGGCCTTTATGGGGGAAGTTGATATTCTGAAAAGCATACAACTTTTGCCAGGTGTCCAATCCGTTAGTGAGGGAACTGGTGGATTTTATGTTCGTGGTGGTGGTGCCAACCAAAATCTAATGTTGTTAGATGATGCCATCGTTTACAATGGCGGCCATTTGTTGGGTTTCTTTTCGGTATTTAATGCCGATGCTATCAAAAACACCAAGTTGATCAAAGGCGGAATGCCAGCTGAATATGGTGGAAGAATTTCATCTGTGCTGGATATATCCATGAAAAACGGAAACAATAAAAGATTGGAGGTAGATGGTGGCTTGGGATTCATTTCATCGAGATTGACCATTCAAGGTCCCTTAAAAAAGGAAAAATGTTCCTTTTTGGTTTCTGGCCGAAGGACCTATTTATTAGATCTAGCTCAACCATACATCAATAAAACTGAATATGCTGGAACCAATTATTACTTCTACGATATCAATGCCAAGCTGAATTACATCATTTCACAAAAAGACAGATTGTATCTAAGTGGATATTTTGGAAGAGACGTATTTGATTACAGCTCTGCCGAAAGAGGATTCTCACTTCAAATTCCCTGGGGAAACGCAACTGCAAGTTTGAGATGGAACCATTTGTTCAATGAAAAAATGTTCCTCAATACAACTTTGATTTTCAATGATTACAATTTTGAATTTTTTGGCCAACAAGAAGAATTTGATTTCACACTTTTCTCCGGAATTCGTGATTACAGTATCAAAACCGATTTAGACATCTATGCCTCCGCAAGACATAAATTGAAAATCGGTGGACAATACTTTTACCATATTTTTACACCAAACAGAAGCGTTGGAAATTTAGGTGACACAGAATTGGATGAAATTTTATTCAAGCGCTATGCGCATGAAGCTGCTGTATATGTTCAGGACGAATTTAATATTTCAGAAAAGTTATTGATTGAGTTTGGATTGCGGGCTTCGATGTTTCAACAAGTAGGACCATATGAAAGAACCTCTTTTGAAGGAGGCAGCATTGACACCTTAAAATATGAAAAACTAGAACCTGTGAAAACCTATTCCGGTTTGGAACCCCGATTGAATTTGCGATACAAGTTGGACAAGACTTCTTCCTTAAAAGGATCGATTTCATCCAACAAACAGTATGTGCATTTGGTTTCAAATTCCGCTTCTACCCTACCAACCGATGTCTGGGTTCCAAGCACTGATTTAGTCAAACCACAACAAGGAATTCAATATGCACTTGGATATTTCAAAAACTTTGACAACAACAAATATGAATCCTCTATTGAGGTATTTTATCGAAAACTAAAAGACCAAATTGACTACTCTGATGTTTATGTTCCTGAACTGGGTGAAGAGCTAGAACTAAATTTTGATTTTGGAAAAGGCCGCGTTTATGGATTTGAGCTATTCTTCAAAAAAGCAATCGGTGATTTGAATGGATGGATTGGATATACTTATACCAATACTCAAAATACATTTCAAAAAATAAACAATGGTCTCCCCTTTGTAACAAATTATGATCGACCACATGATCTGGCTGCGGCATTGAACTATGACATCAATGACAAATGGCAAATTGGAGCCGCTTTTGTGTTCGCCTCCGACAAACCATTCACGCCAGCCGAAAGTATTTTTATAACAACAGATGGCAGGATCGGAACCATTTATGGAGAGCGAAATACGGTTCGAATAAAAGATTATCACCGATTGGATTTCACAGTAAATTGGACTCCAAAACCAAATAAGAAGAAAGGCGTGAAATCAACATTCAATTTCTCTGCATTCAATGTTTATGGTAGGAAGAACTATTTCTTTTATTATTATGACCCACAGGTTTTTGAAGGGAATTTTGATAATAAAATGTATGGTGTTTCAATTTTTCCAACAATCGTCCCATCTATTTCATGGAACTTTAGTTATTAGGTTTTTTTGGTGAAATTTATTTTTGGTGAAATATTATAAAATGGCTTTAAGTTGGTGATACCAACAAATTAAGTCAAGTAAAAGACTTGCATTTTTTCTGTTTTTGCATTATACATATGAAAGACTTTATTAAAATAAAATTTATTGTGCCTACAGAAGTAATAAAACTATTGATGCTTTTCCTTTTGGCTGCAGGAATTCTAAGCAGTTGCGAAGAAGAGGTGAATTATGCCCTTCCTGCTGGGGAGGATTTGATTATTGTGGAAGGTCGAATAGAAGAAGGGTATCCACCTTTTGTGGTTTTGACGCGCAATTCTCCTTTTTATGGGAACACTAATTTTTCAGAAGCAGATAGTTTTTTTGTTTCCAATGCTGAAATATTTGTCAGTGACGGTGAAAGGACCAGCCAATTGTTTGAATACCAAATCGACAGTCTGTCGGTCAATGCCAAGCTATACTCTGTAAGTTTGGAAGAATATTTGTCAGGTGAAAGCATCATTGGGGAAGCGGGAAAACATTATTCCTTGAATATTAACGCAGAAGGCAAAAACCTTTCCAGTACAACCTATATTCCAAGATCCATTCCTATGGATTCAATTTGGTTTAGAAGAGATACCATTGGCGAGGTAGATTCTTTGGCAAGGGTTTTTGTTACGATGACTGATCCTGATTCAATTGGAAACTTTTACAGATACTTCTCTCAAGTGGATCAGCTACCAATGTGGCCAGGATACAATTCTGTTTTCGATGATCGCATCATTAACGGAAAAGTATTCCCAACACCAATCGACAAAGGTGTTAACCGTTTCGAAGAAATTGACTTTGAATTGTTTGGTTACTTCAGCTTAGGCGATTCGGTAACCGTCAGGCTTTCCGCGATTGATGAGCGAACTTACGATTATTGGAATACATTGGAAGCCAACAACTCAAATGCAGGCCCATTTGCTGGAATTACCGTGATTGATGACAATATTGAAGGTCAAGGTGGGTTTGGAATTTGGGGCGGATATGGCGTTCAGGAAATTTCAATCATTATCCCAGAAGATTAATTCTTGTGGACATTCGATTGAATTTCAGTCAGTTCAATATTAGTTTGGGAAATTTTGTGAAATTTTTCTCGATTTGGAATTCTTTTCGAGGCAAATGAGTTAATTTTACATTTGCTATTATGACAACAATATAACTAACATAAAAATAGAAAAATGAGCTACGAAATACAAGGTAAAATTATCCAGAAAGGGGATACGGAGCAAAAAAGCGAGAAATTCAAAAAAAGAGAATTTGTTATTGAATCAGAAAGAGTGGTAAACACCACAATGATCTTTAATGATTTCGTGAAATTTCAATTAACGCAAGATCGTTGTGATTTGGTTGAAACCTTCCAAGTAGGTGACATGGTTAAAGTCAATTTCGATATCCGTGGAAACAAGTGGGAGAAAAATGGTGAAACTGTATACTTCACTAATCTTGAAGCATGGAGAATTGAAAAGGTTCAGGCACAAGATCCTGAAATGGCAGCAGCTCCAATGGAAACTGTTGATCAAATTCCACCGCCACCTCCGCAAAATGCGATGAGCGTTGAAGAGGATGATCTTCCATTTTAACTAGAATTCCAGATCTAGTTTGATTAGATTCTAGGCAGATGGTTTGTAAAAGCCATTGTAACAATAAAATATAAAAAAGGGATGAAACTTGATTTCATCCCTTTTTTTATTCGTTTTTATTTCACAATTACTCATTTCACAATTAATCTAAAAACCAATTACTGTGAAAAAAGAGTTGATTGATAAAATTTGTTTGTTCGATTTTTTTTATTAGATTTTTTTAAGCAAGGTCAATTTATTGGCCTTCAAAATAACCATCTTCAGGAACAACAATTTCACTTATTTTAAAAAGAATCATTGATTTGTCTTTGTACTCGCCGTTTGATCCTTTGTAATTTTCATTAACAACAAGAACTGGTTTCGGAAAGTTAAATGGTTTCGCCTGAAAGTTTAATGTTCGCCAGCCACCTGTTATTATGTCCAAATTTATTGGATGCTCAGGAAAGGAAGTTGTAATCAAGTATTTGGAGCCAGAGGCCTTTATATTTTTAATAGAATTATAGATACTCTCCATTGATAAATGCACGAAGCAATCTCTAACAATGATTAAATCACTTTTAGGTAGCGGGTCCTCAATCAAGTTTAATAGAACAAATTTTAAGTTGTCATGCTCCTTGTATTTTTCAGCGTTAATTTTCACCAATGCTTCAACGATATCAGCACCCACATAGTCAATACCATTGTAATTAACTTTGTTCATCCAATTAAAATCACCGCAAGGAATATCGAGAACCGAGCTTATATTAAAATCGACCAACAGTTTGTTTAAATCGTCAATAAGCGATTTTGTATTTCTTAAATCGGAACCAGTTCCCGAAACACTTTCTGTCCCACCCCAAAAACTATTATTGGTATAAATATCTGTAAATACGTCTTTGGTAGATTTGTCTTTGTACTTTCCTACTTTAAGATTAGAATACCATGTCAACCATTTTACAGGAAGCACTTTTCTTAAAGAAGTGTTTACATTTCTCAATACTTTGATTGCTTCAGGAGGAAGAAACTTTCTAATTTGATGTTTGAGTGCCATACCTATTCTATAATTTTCTATAATTTGTGCAAGTTATTTTATTTTTAACTGTTTGTTGGTCAAAGGTCTTAAAAACTTACGTAATTTTTCTGTTTTCGAACCAAGTTCCAGATAAATCATTTAAGGCTTGTTATAAATTACACCATTAACAATTGAAGCCTAGCCAAATAATCATTCTCCCTACCCTCCTCTAGTAATTCAAATTTGAATCCACAGTCTTCAGCAATTCTTTGCATGTTACCTCGATCTATGTACAACCATCTAAAGCTCTTGCTAACTATTTCACGATATTCCAAAGTAAATTCCACTTCTCCATAATATTCTCCTTTAAGGTCTAAATGGGAATTATTTACATTGAGGTAAGCATCCTCTATGTCTGAGGAATCAAAAATAATTTGCCCATTCGGTCTCAATAAGGTTTTGAGATGTATTAAAAGACGGTACATGCCAGCAAGGGTGCCACAAACTCCTATTCCGTTCATTAAAAACAATAAGGTATCGTATTGTTCACCGGAATACTTAAAGATGTCTGACTGGATAACATTTTCTATTCCACGCTTTCTCATTATTTCACAAGAGCCATTTGAAATTTCAAGGGCAGTTACCTCTAATTCCCAATCTTGTAGTAAAATAGAATGACATCCAGCGCCAGCGCCCACGTCTAGGATAGAACCTGTACAATAATCAAGAGCTGTTTTTTCAAGAAATGGCATTTCATCCATATCCCTGAAAAAATAAGAGACATACAATTTTTCGAATTCTCCCAAGTTTGTTTTGGAGTAAACAAAAGCATTTGATTTGCCTTCAAAATAATCAATGAAGGCAAGAGCCAGCGGGTCATTATTCCATTTCTGTCTTGACAAAATTCAACTATTGAAATTCCGATTGGTAAGACTAAAAAAATGCTCCTTGAAAATTATTCCCAAGGAGCATTATACAAATTACTTTTTATTTTTTTCTTCGAATTCTTTGATAATATCCTCAGGACTTCGGCCCAAATTGTCTAAAGAAAACTTGACATCTTTGGCAAGTTCGTGATTCGGATATTTACTTAAAAATTCGGAATAGCTTTTTTTAGCATTGCCCATATCTTTCAAATCATTTTCATAACTAAAGCCCATTAAAAACAAAGCATGAGGAGCTTTTTCGAATGACTTGTATTTGCCATGAATGATACTATAAGCATTTATGGCTTGCTTGTATTGCTTAAGAGATCTGTGAATTTCACCCGACTTAAATAAATAATCAGGTGTTTTCGGATCATCTGGAAAGTTTTCAGCAAATCGATCATATGCTATAACAACTCCTTTAGCTTTGACTGGGTCAAAACTGAAATTGTCTACATTGTATAAAGAGTTTTCTACTGTACTTATTTCTTTTTCGAGCGCGCTTTTGTCTACAGTTCCACTAGATGCGGAAGCTGATCCACTCCCATCAGCAGATTTGGCGCCATCACTTGCGCAACCGCTAAAAAACAGTGCGACAAACAGGATTTGAATAAAGCTTTTCATAAAATTCGGTAATTTAGTAAATATTATTTTCCTAAAAATAATATAATTTTAGTTTGATTAAAATTATTATTAGCCCTTTCTTTTTCCAGTTACTTTCGGTGGTTGGTTTTGGGCTTGTTTGTCTATGCTAATCATTTTAACAATGTACTTTAGTTGGTCGCCTTTTTTTACAAAAGAAGGCATCCTAGCATATATTTTTTCGGCAGGAACCATAAATACAGCACTATCTCCCGGAGCCAACAATTTGAAGGCATCGTTTAAGGCTCCATTGAACAAAGTTTCAGTAAATCTAATTGAAAGTGGTTTAGCTCTTTTGAAAGAGGAAAAAATGACAGAATCTTTTGGCGTAGTTGCATAACTGAGATTCATGGTTAAATGTAACCCAAAATCAGCTTTTTGCTCATTTCCACTTTTAAATATTTCATAAGAAACACCATTCTCTGTATTACCATTCGTAGCTTTAACTTTAGCATTGGCTTTCGCTGCTGAAACCTTGTTCTTAGCAACATTGCCTGCAGAATTTGCAGTGGTATTGGCACTGGAGCTGGCTTCTTCGCTTTGGCAAGAAAAAAGGCATAAAAGTAAAACAATCAATAAACAATTCGTTTTCATATATTCTTTGGCTAATAATTTCCACAAAAATATTGAAAATTATCCATTTAAATCCCAATATAGGTCAATAGATGATGGATTTTAGGAATAAGAGCAAGAATAAGACCAATGAATCGATGGAATAAAATGCATTTCAAATACATTTCTTGTTGATTCAAGACAATTTCGTAAAAAAATTGTTACTGTTTTAAGCAATCAAATGATCCTTATAAATGGCAAGCTTAGATTTAAAACGTTCTATAGCATCTTCGAATTTGCCGGTATATCTTCCTCCTGATGCATTTCGATGACCACCCCCATTGAAAAACTCTTTTGCAAATTCATTGCAAGGAAATTCTCCTTTGGATCTAAATGAAAATTTTATTAAATCATCCGTTTCCGATATCAAGGTAGAGAAAACTACCTCTTTGATCGAAAGTGGCATGTTGACCAAACCTTCGTTGTCTCCAATTTTAAAATTGAACCTCTTGTAATCTTCTATGCTTAGATATATAAAAGCGGCTCTTAATTCGGGAATAAGAACCATTCTTTCAGATAAGCTGAAGCCGGTTAATCTGAGTCTATCTTCAGTGGAGCTATCAAAAATTTCACCATTTATTCTTGTCAGATCACCACCTTTTTCCAGCAAACTAGAAGTGATACTAAACACATTTGGGTTTAGGGCATATTTAAAACGCCCTGTATCGGTAACCAATCCAGTAAGCAAGCAATTGGCAGCATCTTCATCAATTAATTCTTCCATCCCCAAATCAGATACAAAATCGTAGATTAGTTCACATGTTGAACTTGCAGAAGGTTTTGATATGTCAAAATTGGCAAAATCTTCAGGATCTAAATGGTGATCTATTAAAATTTTAAAAGCATTTGAATCTCTCAAATAAACCTCCATTTGATTGGTCCTGTTAAATGCATTATAATCCAAACAAAAAATAATCTCAGCTTTTTTTATACGTTCAACCCCAGCAGGTATATTTTGATTAAAAGTAAAAATTTCTTTTTGAGAAGGCAACCAGTGGAGAAAATCTGGTGATGGAGAAGGCATCATGACCGTAATGTCGTGCCCCATTTTCTTTAAGACATGAAATAGGCCCAAACTGGAGCCAATAGCGTCTCCATCGGGCTTAAAATGGGCTGTAATCAAAATATTTTGCGGGCTGCTCAACAATTTTTTTATAGCTGAAATATCTGTAATTTTCTGATCTATAGTCATTTAAATTAATATATCTGTGTGGTTCTGAATACTCAAAACTAGTAATTATAATCTGATTGAAGGAGGGCCTAAATTATTATTTATCAAAATATTAAACACAAAGGAACGAAAAAACGTAAAATAAACCCTGTTTGTTTAAGCAATCTTTCTTTATAGAATATAGAATCACTACTTTTGCAGCAATTTTATAAAAACTAAAATAGATAAAAATGTCAGGTACCACAACCTTTACTATGATTAAGCCGGATGCGGTTAAAGCAAACAATATTGGCCCTATATTGAAAATGATCAATGAGGCCGGGTTTAGAATCAAAGCGATGAAGTACACCCAACTTACGAAAGAAAAAGCTGGAGGGTTTTATGCAGTTCATGCAGAACGTCCATTTTACGGGGAATTGGTAGACTTTATGTCATCTGGACCAATCGTTGCAGCAATTCTTGAAAAAGAAAATGCAGTAGAAGATTTCAGAAAACTTATTGGAGCAACTAATCCTGCTGAAGCAGCAGAAGGGACTATTCGTAAAGCTTATGCAACAAGCATTGGCGAGAATGCCGTTCATGGTTCAGATTCTGATGAAAATGCAGAAATTGAAGGAAGCTACTTTTTTGGAATGACTGAAAGATTCTAAATTGAAACAACAACAATACGTTTTATTGATCCATTGTAAGGATGAAATCGGCTTAATTCATGCCATTTCCAATGTTTTGCTTCTAAACAAGCTCAATATTATAAGGAATGGTGAGTTTGTTGATGAAAAAAAGCAGGAATTCTTTTTCAGGAGTGAAATTGAAGGGGATCTTGATAAAAATGTTGTTATATCAAATTTAAAGACTGCTCTTCCAGAAGGAGCAAAAATTGATTTAAGGAAGAAAAGAATAAAGAAAATAGTTGTTCTAGGCACAAAAGAACATCATTGTTTGGGCGATTTACTGATTAGAAATCAATATGGTACGATCAATGCTGAAATTCAAGGAGTTATATGTAACCATGAAACTTTAGGGAATTTGGCTGAAAAATTTGAGGTGCCGTTTGTTTCAATATCTGCAAAAGATCTTGAAAGAGAGGAGCATGAGAAGCTAATAATTGAAGCGATTAATCAATTTGATTTTGATTACATTGTTTTGGCAAAATACATGCGCATCTTGACTCCAACTTTTGTAGAAAAGTTTAGTTATCGAATCATCAACATTCATCATTCTTTTCTTCCTTCTTTTATTGGTGCCAATCCCTACAGACAAGCCTTTAATAGGGGGGTGAAATTGATTGGAGCCACTGCACACTTCGTTACTGATGATTTAGACGAAGGACCTATTATTTATCAGGATGTAATAAAAGTGGATCACACTTTCGATCCAAAAGCAATGTCCAGAGCTGGAAAAAATGTTGAACGTGAAGTTCTTTTCCAAGCTTTAGAACTGGTTTTTCAAGACAGAGTTATGGTAAATGGAAACAAAACCATAATTTTTTAGCAAAAATCAGTTAAATTTCTAAAATAAATGTGACCCATCGTAATGACCTTGTCTTATCTTTGTCTATGGTGGGTATTTTCCTAACTTATGACAAAATAAATATATGGGACTTTTTAATTTTATTAAGAACGCCGGAGCCAAGATTTTTGGCCGTAAAGACAAAAAAGCCGATGCAACAGGACAAGCTCCTGTTTACACTCAAGAGCAATTGGATTCAATGAAAGCTGATGAATTGATTGGATTGGTAAAAGGCCTAGGCCTTAAAATTGACACCTTGTATGTAGCTGTTGAAGATGATATTGCTACAGTTGCTGGTGAAACCGCTACTTTATCAGAAAAAGAAAAAGTAATTCTTGCCATTGGAAATGTAACTGGTATTGCCCAGGTTGATGATCAAATCAAAGTTGTTGGCGTAGAATCGGAAGAAGCGGTTATTGAACAAGCTGAATCTGTTTTCCATACCGTTGTAAGCGGTGACAGTCTTTCAAAAATTTCGAAAAAATATTACGGAGATTACATGAAGTACATGATAATCTTCGAGGCAAACAAGCCTATGTTGAAAGATGTGGATTTGATCTACCCAGGTCAAGTTTTAAGAATTCCATCTCTAGCATAAACGTTTAGCCTAAAAGAAAAAAATGTGTTGTTGTTTTTCATTGTTAGAATTGCCCATCCTGTGTGTTGTTGCGGGATGGGTTTTTTTTATGCCTAGATTGTAATTCTTTCCCTTATTAGATGGTTCTTTCCTCCATTGGTTTAATCAATTACTTGATTAGTTTTTTTTAAATGAACAATATTGAAATACTAGTAATCTCTTCAGTGAATGTGAGAATAACGATCCTTAACTAGTCTATTAAAATTCCTATCAAATCTTTTACTTTTACATTACACTAATAAATAATTATCCAGCCTATCAACTTATTCATCAAAACCTCCCTAAGATTTCAAATCATTTAAATCAAACTGAAAGAATAATTCCCTCTAAAGAATTTCTAATCCTTTTTTCTACAGATTTTAATTTTTGTAACAAGAGAATTGTATAAATACTTAGATTCCGGAAAACACGTTAATCATAGATTTCCCATTATGGTTAAGGAATAAGTAAGCAGCTAATATTGAACTATTTTATTGTAAAAATTCACAAATCCTAAACAAATTATTTTCCAATTGTAATCTTTATTACCAATCCATTTCTTTTGAAATAAATCCCACTTGTTTAGAATACATAACATTTCTTTTTAATTTAAATTTGGTCTAAGATATACCCCTTAAATAATTTCCTAGGGTATAATAATTCTTAACCCCAGAAAATACCCAATTGAAAAATCCACTTCGCCTTAAACCAAACAAATGTATTTTTTTTTTCGCAATATGTTTGTTTTTGTCTTCATGTTCGAAGACAAAAAGTCCTAACATTAACAATAATAACAATGAATTCCCAAACATAATCATTCTTGTTTCTGACGATGATGATTACGCAGGTATTGCTCCTTACGGAGGTGAAGTCTCAACGCCTAACCTTAGCAAACTTGCTGAAAATGGAATAAAATTTGCCAATTTCTATAATAACTCTAGGTGTAGTCCTTCGCGAGCTTCTATGTTAACCGGAATGTATCCCCAAAAAGTTGGTGTCGGTGACTTATGTCGAACTGCAAATAGAACCAAGCTTCCTTCCTATTTGGGCTTTATGGATCCAAATTTTAAAATTTTACCCGAATTCTTAAAAGAATTGGGTTTTACTACTTTCATGA
>CALBCY010000166.1 GCA_937927195.1 uncultured Chitinophagales bacterium | reverse complement strand
GGTACGTGCCGTTTTTCCGCTGCCTGGGGATCACATAATTAACAAACAGGGTTTACTCCGTTGTCTCTATGTTCCATTTTTACGCTTAAAAAGGTGTCCATGACAAGGAGGTCAATCTGGAGCTTCGGCTTTGGGGGTTCGAATCCCTCTATTCCCACAAATAAATTTGATGTAAATTGTTAGACTGCTGAAGAGCGAAGCAAATTCCCTTAAAAACATTCCAAGCGAACCTAAAAGATATTTCAGCATCAACCCAAAATCATTAGACGGCCCAAAGAAGTTTCAGGCTAGCGTTTCAGTCGCAATCCAATCCCAAAACCCAAACAAGCAAAGCAAGTAAAACCCGAAGCCGGACACCGAAAGTCGGAAACCGGAAGCCGGACACCCGAAGCCGGACACCTAATTAATGGTATCCCCTCTCAATCTCCTAAACCTCTTTCTCGCTTCCACAGTAAACAAACTGCTCGGAAAATCTACGAGAATCGTTTGGTAGTATTGTTTGGCCTTGTCTGGTTGCTCAAGGAATGTTTCATAAATTTCAGCCAAATGAAAAATAGCATTATCAGCGAGAATGTCCGTTCCAAAGTCTGCGACAACTTTCTCCCAGTACTCAGAGGCCTTCACATAGTCTCTGCGTTTATACTCTATCTGTCCTCGACGGAAAAGAATATCATCTGCAAGGGCATGTCCAGGAAAAATAGATTCAAGGGAATCGAGTACGCTATAAGCTTCAACTACTTTATTTTGGAAAATCAACAAATCAGCTTTGGCAAATTTATTCAATGCTTCAGTCGTGGTATCCAATCCCATATTGTCTATCATAAAAACAGATAAGTCAATCGCATCATTGGAAATCAATTCAGAAGTCGATGCTTTCAAAATGTTCAATTGAGCCTGAGACCAGTCAAAATCACCAGTGTAGTAAGATAGTTTTGCATTTCTAAAACGGGCTTCTTCACCCAATATATCGTCCTTAAATTCTTTGTCAACTTGGGCATAATAAAGGGTAGCTTCCCACACTTCTCCTTTCATGATATAATAATCTCCTAGATCCAATTTAGAACGAGCTTTCACTTGTTTTGTAACAGCTGGCATTTCAATAACCTCCTCCAAAACAGCAATTGCTTTATCGAGATCAAATAAATAGAATGCATACAAATTACTCAACTTTCTCATTGAAGGGGTCGTGTTCGGATTCCTACCAAACTCATCGAGCAATGAAAGAAAATTGCCTTCCAGCTCTGCAACATCTTCTTGTGTGAAATCAGAACTCTGTTGCAATCTTTTCATCTTTGCACCAACCATAGCCATCTTAGCACGCTCGTACATTTGAGTTCCAGGCCCTTTATCAATCACGTATTGGTAAGCATCAATAGAGGCTTCAAACTGATTTTCAATCAAAGCAGATTGAGCCAAATCGAAAACACGCATTCCATTTTCGTTCAATCTTTTATCCAAAGCTTTTACCTGAATACCCGCAGAAGCAAAATCTTTCTCTTGAATAAACAACCAAATCAACAATTCAGGATAGATCAATTCATCAGGTTGTTTTTGAATTCTGGAATACAATTGACGCATCAAGTCATCGCGGTATTTTTCCATTGAAATGAATCCCTGAAATTCATTTTTTATCATTTGTTCCTTATTCGGCTGAATAATGATATAGTCCAAATAGGCCTCCATCATCTTCGAATAATCGCCTTGTTTTTTATAGTTCAAAGCCAACTCATAGGAAAAAGCATTGGGGTCGCCCATCATTTCACGCCCCTTCTCATAAGTTTTGGCAACATACTTATACTCCTCCATTTGGTTGAAAGTATTGGCCAAACTTCTAATCACAGACGTTTTATTACCCATTTCCTTTATGGCCTTATCAAACTCAATCTGTGCTTTCTCTGCCTGATCTTGCTGACGGTACAAATAACCCATATCTACCGTTATGCTCGGATCGCTTTTGGCCTTCTTCTTCATTTTCTTAATCAACTTCTCAGAAGACTCATAATCCTTAATGGCCACCAAACATTTCAAATAGGCTCGGTAATAATAGACATTTTTATCATTCGTCTCATACAGTTTTTTATACAAAGGAGTGGCTTTCTCATATTCCCCTTTCTGGTAATATTGCTGAGCCAATTTCAACTCTTGATTGGTCTTCTGACCAATCACAGTAGAAAAACTAAGTAAAAAAGCCATAAGGGCTAAAATAAAATACCTCATTGTAAAAATTTAAATCCGAATCTGAAATCTAATGTCTAAAATCTATACCATCGGGGCCGCAAATCTCGCTCCAAAAAGAAGACCTGATCCAACACAACTTATCTAACGATATATTTGACTAATTGATTTCATAAAGTTAACGCTTCTGACAGGAAAAAGGCATAAAAAAAGCCATTCCGCCTTTGGCGGAATGGCTTTCGACCATTTTTAAGTTTTTTTAAGTGTTATCTGTAACTGAAAAGCACGCCATCTGACTATCCATCAATTCGTCATTAACAAAAAACATTTCCTCTGATGCTGACTTTTTCCATCTCAAATGCTGGCTAAATCCTTATTCACATTCTGACCATCACCAATTTATATTAACCAAAATATTTTCATCATTTCAAAATCGAACTCAGGTTGTAAACCTAGTTCTGCAATTCAAATCTAATCGGAAAGTTATAAGCCACTCTTACTGAATTGCCATTCTGCTTACCAGGTGTCCATTTTGGCATGCCATTGATTACTCGAACCGCTTCATCCCCGCATCCTCCACCAATGTCTCTTTTAATCTCAATATCACTTATTGAACCATCTTTCTCTATTACAAAAGAAACGACAACCAATCCCTCAATGCCCATTTCCTTAGCAATATTCGGATATTTTATTTTACCATAAACATATTTCATCAAGGCCTGTATACCACCTTCAAATTCGGGCATCACTTCCACAAAATCATGAATGATTTCATCCTCAATTATTTCTTCAGGTTCTTCATAAATCTCTTTACCGAAATCTTCCAAATGCGACTTAATATCAAATTCAATTTTTTCCACTATTGTTTCAGCACTTGCATCCGTTTCAATTATTTCTGGTTGTGGTTCATCAAAAATTTCGTCGTCAGGAAACACATCAATCAGCGTTGGTGGAGGTGGCGGCGGAGGTAGTGGAGGTGGCGGCGTTCTGTTGGTTGGAGGTGGCATTTCTTCGTCATCAAGTATTACCATTTCATCGGGAATTTCCAAAGCAGTTCTTTCACCCACCCAACTAAAAGCATATATAGAGCTCAATAGTGCAATTGACATTCCTGTCAATAAAAACGAATTGGCAAATCTCCTTACATCAACTTGTTCGTACTTTTTGACCAGCGCTTTATCTAAGTAAGAAGCATTCGCCTCATTTTCATGAATCACTTTCTCAGCCTTTGGTTTATTTAAGACCAAACGAAAAAACAGCAAAGCAGTCAATATTCCACCACCAACAATACTCAATGGCAAAACCTGAAAAACTAATCCTGTTAATGTTGCTGCAGATAAAAATCCATACAGACCCAAACTTGAAAAATCTATTTCTTTCATGGCATAAAATTTAAACATTAAACAATCGGTTGACAATAGTATAATGCTAATTTGTCCGAAAGATACAGCCCACAAAAGAAAATCCCCCTAGCGCCTTTGGCGCTAGGGGGATTCCTATATTTTATGAAAGTAGTACAGCGTACTATTCTAATTTAAATCTTACTGGAAGGTTGTAACTTACCCTAACATTTTTACCTCTTTGTTTTCCAGGCTTCCATTTAGGCATACTTTTTACAACTCTAATGGCCTCGTCTCCGCATCCACCACCAATATCTCTTTTGATAGCAAAGTTGGTCAATGACCCATCTTCCATTACAACAAATGAGACAACACAAAGTCCATCAATATTGTTTTCTTTTGCAATGGGTGGATATTTGATGTTACCATAAATATACTTCATCATTTCTTGCTGACCTCCCGGGAATTCCGGCATTTCTTCAACAACCATGAAAATTTCAGGTTCTTCAACAACTTCTTCTTCCTCAACTATTTCTTCTACAACTTCTTCAATTTCATCTACAACTTCCTCTACCTCTTCCACGACAGTTTCTTCATCTGCCTCTGTATCCAAAATTTCAGGTTGATCTTCTTCGATAATTTCTTCATCCTCTACCACTTCAATTTCTGGTGGTGGCGGTGGCGGTGGCGGTGGCGGTGGTGGCGGTGGAGTGGTTGGTGGTGGCACGATTTCTACATCGTCCTCAATCATCATCTCTCCTAAATCCATAACCTCAGCTTTCTCAGCAGACCAATTAAAAGCATAGATGGTCGTCAATAAAGACAAAGCCAAACCTGCCAACAAAAAGGAAGATGAATATCGCCCAATGTCCGCTTGCTTATATTTTTTGACAAATGCCATTTTTGATTGTTCCCCCTCTTTTTCATTCAATTGAATGATCTTCTCAGTGCTTGTAGCCTTCATCATTACATAGGAAAGTAAGATAGCAGCAAGGATTCCTCCACAGAGGATAGCTAGAGGCCACATGTTGTAGACAGCCCCTGCAATTGCTGCAGCTCCAAGGATTCCCCAGATAATAACGTCAGAAATACTAATTCCTCTCATAATTTCTTTTTAAAAGCGATTAAAAATACGCCGAAAGCAGTACCTGTAATATTAGCAAAAATATCCATAAAATCAAAACTCCTGTACTCAAAAAGTGTTCCTTGTAATATTTCAATCACAATCCCGTAGGAGATCATTAAAATAGTGGTTTTCAACAAGAAACCCTCTTCAAAAAGCCATTTGGATCTGTTCGCTTCGAAAAACAAGAACATCGCCATGATAAAATAGACTAAAAAATGTGCCAATTTATCCATAAATTGGAAACTCACCTTAGCAACGCCCGTAGGTGGACGAATAATACACAGTACAAAGACCAAAAAGGCAAAAGCAAGTGTCAAAGGAAATTTCCTCAAAATCGTAGTAAAACCAATGTTTAAAGCCATCTTTTAAAGAACGGCTCTACATGAAAATGATTGCTTTCAACGGCTCTCAATTGTATAATGCAGAAATTCTAAAAAGATACGGACCCATTAAAAAAAAATTAAAAAAATGCTGCACTACCTGATTTTGGACGCTTTTTGTTGTCGGTAAGGAGCCACTGGCTCCTATTGGAAACACTTAGAATTAATAATCAATCAGTAATTTTCATACCGAATGCCTAAAACTCTATACCAAGCTTAAGATATTGCTCTTGAAATGTTGACAAAGGTTGAAATTCTTCCCATTGTATAGAAATGAATGACAGGAACACCAAATTTCAATAGTCCTTTGCATTGTTCAATAGCCCATTCAGTTCCAATCTCTCTTACTGCTGCATTGTCATTTGCCTGCTCAACTGCTTCAGCCAAGTCATCAGGAAGGTCAATTTTGAAAATACTAGGTATGATTGAAAGGTGTTTTTTTGTTGAAATTGGCTTAATACCTGGAATAATTGGAATAGTGATCCCTTCCGAGCGACACAATTTCACGAAGTCAAAATATTTTTCATTATCAAAAAACATCTGTGTTACGATGAATTCTGCTCCTAATTCTACTTTTTTCTTTAAGTATTTAAGGTCGGTTTTCATATTTGGCGCTTCAAAATGCTTTTCAGGATAACCCGCTACACCAACGCAAAAGTCTGTTGCTCCTGCGTTTTGCAGTTCCTCAGCCAAGTATTTCCCCTTATTCATATTGCCAATCTGCTCCACTAAGTCCGAAGAATATTGATTTCCGCCAACTTCCGGAACAAAAGTAGATTCTGAATGCATTGCATCACCACGAATGACTAAAACATTGTCTATTCCAAGAAAATGTAAATCAATCAAGGCATCTTCCGTGTCGTCTCTTGTAAAACCTCCACATATTATGTGAGGAACAGCATCCACTCCATACTTGTTTTTAATTGCGGCACAAATTCCTACCGTTCCCGGTCTTTTTCTTACCACAACTTTCCTAAAAGAGTCATCTGACTGCTTTTTATAGATAAAATCCGACCTATGGTAAGTAACATTTATAAATGGTGGATTGAATTCCATCAAAGGATCCAGTACTTTATATATGGCATCTATACTTTTTCCTTTTAGAGGTGGTAAAAGTTCATAAGACAATAGTGTTTTACCTTTAGCTTTTTCAATGTGTTCAGTAACTTTCATTAATACTCAATTTTTTTCTGTTTTCTAGCCTTTCAAATTCTTGAAATCAACAAGACTCATCTCTTACATTGGTAGAACGATTGCAAGCACAAAGGTCACTGTTCAATCAATATTGAATATTGATTGAATACATAAATAGGCAACAGTTAAACAATAAGTCCAAATATGAAGCTATTTATTGACCGATATAAAAATAAGATGAATGGAAACCTTTAAGCGGAAAGAATATAAGTGCATTTGATAGGCACTTTATTATCTGACTCATCTTCCCAAAAACATTTGGGTAGGAATTAGCACCAACTTTCAAACAGGCTGTACTGCGAGAAAAGGTTGCTAAGGTTTCAAAGGGCCACTCCCTCCACCTTTCTTGATAAGTTTTAAAATTTCATATCCTAATAGATTATTAGACCTAACTATGAAATTGTTAATTTTTTTAAAGAACGAATTGCAAATATAGGAAAGTCTTGATTCTTAATTTAAACTTTTTTGTTTTACTTTTGCAGCTGTATCTATAGAGACCCTTAATAAATAAAATTTAAGGGCGGCAACCGAGCTTAAACGCGCCGCGGTGCCTCAATGATGCGCGGGACACTTTCCGAAAATAACCGAAAGATTTTCTCGCTCTTATTTACTGTATTTCTATAGTGTTTTTGTTACAAATGATTATAAATCAATCCTAAAGGAGAATAAAATTTTATTCTATGCTATTAAATGAAGTCATACAAAAGCGGATTCTTGTTCTTGATGGAGCAATGGGAACAATGATCCAAAGATATAAACTAAAGGAAAAGGATTTTAGAGCAGAACGCTTTAAAAAGCATGCTAAGGATCTTCAAGGAAACAATGATTTGTTGTCTATCACTCAGCCAAAGATTATTGGTGAAATTCATGATGCATATCTTGAAGCGGGCTCAGATATTATTGAAACCAATACATTCAGCAGTACAGACATAGCTCAAGCCGATTATGATCTTCAGGAATTGGCTTACGAATTAAATTTCGAATCAGCTAAAATAGCTAAAGCCTCTGCTGAAAAATACACAAAGAAGACACCTGACAAACCTCGTTTTGTTGCAGGTGCTCTTGGGCCAACCAATAGAACCGCTTCTTTATCGCCTGATGTAAATCGTCCTGGATTCAGAGCCGTCAGCTTTGACGAACTCTTTGAAGCCTATTACGTCCAAACTCAAGGTCTTATTGATGGAGGAGTTGATATTTTGCTGATTGAAACAATCTTCGACACATTAAATGCCAAAGCAGCTTTAATGGCCGTCAATCAAGTATTAGAGGAAAAAGGAAAGTTAGACGAAATTGCCATTATGATTTCCGGAACCATCACTGATGCAAGCGGAAGAACTTTATCAGGACAAACAGTCGAAGCTTTTTACAATTCTCTTTCTCATGGAAATGTTTTCAGCATAGGCTTGAACTGTGCTTTGGGTGCTAAAGAAATGCGCCCTTACATTCAAGAACTTTCTAGAATAGCAGAATGTTATACCTCCTGCTATCCCAATGCTGGTTTACCAAATGCTTTTGGTGAATACGATGAAACTCCTCAAGCCATGGGTGGTGACATCGACGATTTCCTGAGCAATGGTTTTGCCAATGTAATTGGAGGTTGTTGCGGAACAACACCAGATCACATAAAAAAAATGGCAGAAATTGCCTTAAAATATCCTCCAAGAAAAAAAGCCAAGGTTGATCCTTTCACTCGCTTGAGTGGATTGGAACCATTGACCATCACGCCAAACACCAACTTTGTCAATATTGGGGAAAGAACCAATGTGACAGGATCCAGAAAGTTTGCAAGACTGATCAGAGACGAGAAGTTTGAAGAAGCATTGTCCGTAGCCAGACATCAAGTGGAAGGTGGCGCGCAGGTGATAGACATCAATATGGATGAGGCCATGTTGGACAGTGAAGAAACCATGAAAATATTTGTTAACCTTGTGGCTTCTGAACCTGACATCGCCAAACTGCCAATCATGATCGATTCCTCAAAATGGACGGTCATCGAAACGGGTTTGAAATGTTTGCAAGGAAAGGGAATCGTCAATTCCATTTCACTAAAAGAAGGCAAAGAGGCATTCATCTTTCAAGCAAAAAAAGTAAAAGCCTACGGTGCAGCAGTTATAGTCATGGCTTTCGATGAATTGGGACAAGCAGATACTGTCGAAAGAAAAGTTGAGATTTGTCAAAAGTCCTATGACATCCTGACCCAAGAAGTTGGCTTCAAACCACAGGACATCATTTTCGATCCAAATATATTTGCCGTGGCAACGGGAATCGAAGAGCATAATCCATATGCGCAGTATTTCATTGAAGCCTGCAGACAAATTAAAGAAAGAATGCCGCTGGCCAAAATAAGCGGTGGTGTGAGTAACGTTTCATTCTCCTTTAGAGGAAATGATCAAGTTAGAGAGGCCATGCATACCGTCTTCCTTTACCATGCAATCAATGCGGGAATGGACATGGGAATTGTCAATGCGGGAATGATGGAAATTTACGATGAGATAGAACCAAAGCTTAGAGAAAAAGTTGAAAACGTAATTTTAAACAAAAACCCTGAAGCGACAGAGGAGTTGGTCGAGTTTGCAGAAACAGTAAAAGGAGACGGTAAAAAAAGAGTCGTAGACTTAAGCTGGAGAGAAAGAACCGTCGAAGAAAGACTAAAGCATTCATTGGTCAATGGTATCGTTGACTATATTGACGAAGACACAGAAGAAGCAAGGGCAAAACTAGGCCGACCAATCAATGTAATTGAAGGGCCCTTGATGGCTGGAATGAATGTGGTGGGCGATTTATTTGGTTCGGGTAAAATGTTTTTACCACAAGTAGTAAAGAGCGCCAGAGTGATGAAAAAATCTGTCGCCTATCTTGAACCCTTCTTGTTGGAAGAAAAGTCTGAAGGAGAAAGCACAAGTGCCGGAAAGATATTGATGGCCACAGTAAAGGGCGATGTACACGATATTGGTAAAAATATCGTAGGAGTAGTTTTAGCTTGTAATAATTATGAAATTATTGATTTGGGTGTAATGGTTCCGATGAAGACCATATTGGACGAAGCTCAAAAACAAAATGTTGACATAATAGGGCTTAGTGGATTGATCACACCTTCTCTCGATGAGATGGTTTATGTTGCTCGTGAAATGAAGCGCAGGGAAATGACCATACCATTATTGATTGGTGGTGCAACTACCAGTCGGGCACACACCGCAGTGAAGATCGCTCCGGAATACAACTACCCGATCATTCACGTTCATGATGCATCAAGGTCTGTTCCAGTAGCAGGAGATTTATTGAACAAAGGAAGAAAAGAAATTTTGTTTAATAAAACCAAGGAAGATTATGAGAAGCTAAGGGTTCAGCATGAACAAAAGAGGAATAGAAAAGCAATGGTATCACTAGAAGATGCCAGGAAAAATAAAACGCCAATTGATTGGAAGAAAAAAGACGTCTATAAACCGAAACAGGAAGGAATCAGGGTTTACAAAGACATCCACCTTGGCGATTTAATTTCAGTTATAGATTGGACTCCATTCTTTAGTTCATGGCAATTAGCTGGTAAATTCCCAGCAATATTAAATGACGATGTTGTAGGATCTGAAGCCACTAAACTTTACAAGGATGCCGTTGAAATGCTGGATAAAATCATTTCAGAAAAATGGTTGACAGCAAAAGCTATTTTAGGAATATTCCCTGCGAATTCGGTCAACGATGACACCATAGAGGTTTACAACAAAGACAGGACTAGAACCAAATGTGAATTTCAGTTCATTCGTCAACAAAATAAAAAGGCGGAAGGCAGACACAATTATTCTCTATCAGATTTCATTGCACCGAAAGAAAGCAAATTGAAAGATTACATCGGTTGCTTTGCTGTCACAACGGGCGTAGGAATCGAAAAACATGTAGCCAGATTTGAAAAAGATCACGATGATTATTCTGCTATCATGCTAAAGGCACTTGCCGACAGATTAGCAGAAGCCTTGACTGAGTATATGCACAAAAAAGTTCGAACAGAAATTTGGGGATATACGAAAAATGAAAAATGGAGCAATGATGAACTGATCCGTGAAAAGTATCAAGGTATTCGTCCAGCACCTGGTTATCCAGCTTGTCCAGATCATACCGAAAAAGGCGTTCTTTGGGACTTGCTTGGTGTGGAGGATCACATAGGTATAAAACTCACTGAAAGCTTTGCAATGTATCCTACTGCAGCTGTAAGCGGCTTTTACTTTGCTCATCCTGAATCAAGGTATTTCGGAGTTGGTAAAATTCAACAAGATCAGCTAGAGGATTATGCGAAAAGGAAAGACATGGACATAGAAACCGCAAGTCGATGGTTAGCGCCTTTGCTGCCATAGTTCTAGATTTTAGATCCTTGATCTTAGGCAACTGAATTAAATAAATCCAACTCTTGAGTCAAACGATGGATCAAATAAATAAAAAAGGGCCGTTTCGATTAGATCGAAACGGCCCTTTTTTATTTATATTTTTTATCTACTTTCTATGTATGCTTAAGCTTCCAGAACAGTTGCTAATGAGACCAAAGCGAAGTATCAGCAAAAACTAAAAATCGAAAACCGAACGACGGAAAACAAATTCCGTAAAGTATCATCTAAACTCTGAAAATTTGGTGGTGACACGTCCTGGCGTATTGGCTTGCAATTCTTTTAGAAAAGCATCTCTGTTTCTATATCCGTCAATTCTATTCAATTCTTTACCATCCTTATCAAAAAGGATTATCGTCGGATAGGCCGTTACCCAATATTCTTTGATTATCGGTTTGTTGTACTCAGCCTCTCCATCAATTTTATAGGCCATATAATGACTATCAATATACTTGGTGACTTCGTGGTATCCAAATACATCTCTTTCCATTTCCTTACAAGGTTTGCACCAGCTTGCACTAAAATACAAGAAATAAGGTTTTTCAGCTTTCTTAGCTACTTGTTTTAGCTCATTGTATGAACCCAAATAAAAACCCTGTTGAGCGTTTAGAGCCCCTGATAACATAAAAAAAGAGAGACAAAGTCCAAAAATCCATTTCATATTTAAAATTAAGTATTTGAGTATCAAAGAGGTAAATTTACGATTTTTTAGACGAGAATTAGTTAATAATGTTTAAGGAACAAAAAAAATAAAGTGATCGATTCAATCTAATTATTGTGCCTTCTTTATTGAGATGTAAGTGTTTAAGACCTTATCAAATAATAATAATAGCGCTTACTAAAGTTGGCCAACACCATGAAGCCTCTATTGAAGTGGCTTCTCCACAAATAAAAAAAGCCTGAACTCCATATGGAATTCAGGCCTTTTTGTAAATTTCTTTATTTTTTCAATAATTTCTATTGAACACCTAAAGCTTTCAAAGTTTCGTAAGGAATTGATCTTCCTTCTACTCCTACAGCAAGACCATTGTCTTGTTGGAATTTACGGATAGCAGCTCTTGACTGAGTACCGATAACACCATCAATAGGACCTGGATCGTATCCTCTGTCCTTCAATGCTCTTTGAATTTGAGTAATGTAAGCATTGCTTGAATTTGATTCGCAAAGAACTTCTCTCCACTCAGTAAATCCACCAGCGCTAACCAATTGTCTTGAAGTAACAGTTTTGTACTCAGCAGGAATTTCTCTTGCAGAAGTAGAAGCTGGCTCAGAAACAACTTTTCTTGAAATTGTTTTGTACTCAGCAGGTACAGTTTCCTCAGTAACCTGAGCTGGATTTTGAACTACAGTTCTTTTAACTGTTTTGTATTCAGCAGGAATTTCAATTTCCTTAACTGATGCAGGGCTACTTAACACCTTACGAGATACAGTTCTGTACTCAGCAGGAACTTCTTTAAGACACCATACACGACAGTCATTTGGATTGCTTGAAACACAATCAGGAGTCGCTTTTCCTTTTACCCACTTAGTAGTTGAAGGAGATACCATGATTTGCTCAGTAACAGTTTCATAAACTGCTGCTGTAGGAACCAACTTAGAAGAAGGCTCTTTGATCATGATTTCTTCAGTTACAGTTGTGTAAGAAGGTGGAATCACTTTCAATACATTGTAAGGCTCTTTAACCATTACCTGCTCAGTTACCGTAGTATATTTAGCAGGAATAACTTCAATTTTTGTAGAACCCTCTTTTGTAAGAATTTGCTCAGTTACTGTTGTGTACTCATCAGGAACCAAACATTTCGCATAACATTGCCCTGGTCTTGCATCTGGTGGCAAATCTCCAGATTGAGCTTGAATAAATAACGGGGAAGATAATAACAACCCTACAATCAAGCTAAAGAATAATTTTTTAGACATATCAAATTTTTATTTAGAAGTTTCAGTGATTTTTGAATAGTAATCTTTATAAATATTTAGCCGCAAAACTAAAACTTATTTGTCATATATTAAAGAGTTTAAAAGGACTATATGTCACAAGTAAACAAGTAATTTTTTAATTAATTTGAATAAAGTTCGTTATAAACGCTCCATTCAATCGATTTATAGTGGTTTTCTCCAAAATAGTTTAGTATAAACTCCAAATCATCTGCCTCTAAAAAACCAGATATTGGTTGAGGACTCTCTAGCGTTTCATCTAGAATACTTGTTGTAGGGTATACTGATTTACCATTCGACAAATATAATGCCAAATTATGAACGCCTCGCTTTCCAAGATGAGGATTGAACTTGAAATCTTCCCCATTAAATCTCAAATCACCTTTAAATTCAGCATCAAATTGTACAGCATAAAACTTGTCATTGATGTATTTCACCAATTTATAATCCCTATATGTAGTAGCTTCCATTTTACGACAACCAACACACCATTCTGTGGTAATATTGACGATAACCTTCCTCGGTTCCTTTTCATTCAATTTCAACATTTCCTCAAAACTTATCCAGTTAATACTATTAACGGGAGGCTGAGAAATGAAAGAATAGAAAGCTTGGCTAAAAGTAAATAAGAGAAAAAGCAACAGGATTCCTCTTTTCATATAAGAAAATTTACAAATTAAAATATATTCTCCTGTAAAATACGATATTAAAGCGCATTTCAGAAGGATTTAGGGCACGAAGTTCTTAAAATTGATGATAATCGAAAAATAAAATGAATTTTTAGTCCAAATAGTCCTTTTTTTATGATTTCAGACTAAGATTCTTAGCATTTCTTATTTCATTTCATTCTTTTTCTTTCGATTATTCGCTTCATTTTCAATCAAGTTTCATCAATTATGTCTGAATTACTCCAGGATGAAATTTTTCGATGACTGGATTGTGATTTGATGCTTCCAAACAAACCGAAATGTATTCCCTGGTTCTTTTTGGATCAATAATTTCGTCTACCCACAATCTAGAAGCGGCATAATAAGCTGTTGTTTGAGATTTATAACGGTCTGTAATTTCTTTCAGCATCGCCGTTTTGTCTTCTTCAGAGATTTCTTTCCCTTGTTTTTTTAGGGACGACATTTTAATTTGAAGCAGGGTTTTTGCAGCTTGCTCTCCGCCCATTACCGCCATTTTAGCAGTAGGCCAAGCAAAAATAAACCTCGGATCATAAGCCTTTCCACACATTGCATAATTTCCAGCACCATACGAATTACCCATCACTATGGTAATCTTAGGCACAGTAGAATTGGAAACTGCACTTACCATTTTGGCACCGTCTTTAATTATTCCTCCATGTTCTGATCGGCTGCCTACCATAAAACCAGTAACATCCTGAAGGAAGACCAATGGAATCTTTTTCTGATTGCAATTCATTATGAATCGAGCTGCTTTGTCAGCTGAATCTGAATAAATAACACCGCCAAACTGCATTTCACCTTTCTTACTTTTCACGATTGTCCGCTGATTGGCAACTATTCCAACAGACCAACCTTCTATCCGAGCATAGGCACAAATTATGGTTTGGCCATAACCTTCTTTGTATTCGTCAAACTCTGATCCATCCACCATGGTTTTGATCATGTCCTTCATGTCATAAGGCTTCGCCCCTGCTTCCGGATAAATCTTGTAGGCATTCTCAACAGGTACCAATGGAGCCACTGGCTCAATCCTGTCAAAGCCGGCCTTGTCAAATGGTCCAAGTTTGTCTACTAGATTTCTTATTTTTTTGATGCAACTGGCATCATCTGGCATTTTATAATCCGTAACGCCTGAAATTTCAGACTGAGTAGTCGCACCTCCTAAGGTTTCCTGATCGACTTCCTCACCTATTGCAGCTTTAACCAAATAAGGCCCAGCCAAAAATATGGAACCCGTTCCCTCTACAATCAAAGCTTCATCTGACATGATGGGTAAATAAGCTCCACCTGCAACACAGCTTCCCATTATGGCTGAAATTTGTGGAATGCCCATTGCTGACATTTTTGCATTGTTCCGAAAAATTCTTCCAAAATGCTCTTTGTCGGGAAATATTTCATCTTGCATCGGAAGAAAAACACCCGCACTGTCCACCAAGTAAATTGTAGGAAGATGATTCTCCATTGCAATTTCCTGTGCTCTTAAATTCTTTTTACCAGTGATTGGAAACCATGCACCAGCTTTTACAGTCGCATCATTTGCAACTATCATGCACATTCGACCTTTTACTTTGCCGATCCCAGTTATTACTCCTCCAGCTGGGCAACCGCCTTCCTTTTTATACATTTCATAACCCGCGAAAGTCCCAATTTCATAAAACTCCGTTCCAGGATCAATCAAAGCTTGAACTCGCTCACGAACAACCATTTTTCCTTTGGCATGTTGCTTATCAATTCTTTTTTGACCTCCACCCAAACTGATAATATCCTTTCTTCTATTTACTTCAGAAAGGCTCAATTTCATGAAATCCTCATTTTTGTTCTGCTCCAGATCAAGATTTTTCTTGCCCATACAATTTTAATATTTATTCAAAGTTAAGGTTTTAGAACATTCTTTGATATAAAAGGCCAATAGAAAAATAAATAGCCTCTTTCTTGACAAGGATTTGCTTTTTTCTCTTGAACATCATCTACTATTCCAAAACCAAATATTAGCAGTCCTCCCTGTTAATGGTAATAGACCAGACAATTCCATATACAATTCACCCATAATATCTGGATAAATTCAAACCAAAGGCATTGAATTTCAGTATAATGGAGAGGTTTTTGTTCAAAATATTATTGATTTGTTTTACTAGATCAATTTCAACATATGAAATAACGTATGAAATGTCGAAACTTCAACTTTAAACAAATCATTGAAATCAATAACAATGAAAAGAATTTTATTCCTTCTTCTTTTAATACCGAGTATTTTTACGCAAGCCCAGCAAAGATGTGCCAGTTTTGAATACGAGCAACAACTTTTATCTGAAAACCCAGAATACATTGAATCAAGAATACAGTCTAAAAAGGCAATAGACTCCTATATTGCCAATCGCTTAAGCAACAAGAATGCTCAAGCAGTAGAAATTATTGTCCCTGTTGTTGTACACATCTTACACAACAATCCCGATGGAAGCATTGGAGGAAACAATATTTCAGAAGAACAGATACAATCTCAACTAGATCGATTAAATGCTGATTTTTCAGGGTTAAACGTAGAATTGGAAGAAGTTCCTGAACCATTCGATGCAGTAAGAGCATTTGGTACGGGTATTTCTTTTTGTTTAGCCACTGTAGATCCGAATGGAGTTGAAAGCAATGGTATTACTAGAACTTATACAATAAATGAGGCTTTTACAAGCACGGCACATGGAATAAAATCTGAACTTACTGGTGGAAAATCTCCCTGGCCTCCTTGTGATTATTTAAATATTTGGGTGGCACCAAGAATTGAAACTGGCGCAGGAGACGAAGTTTTGGGTTATGCCCAAAGTCCTGGACTAAATCCTAACAAGGATGGAATTGTCGTCGGTAACAGATACTTTGGAGACGATACAGGAACTGCTGTCAAAGGGGTTCCACCAAATGTAAACAATTATTACAAAGGCAGAACACTGGTACATGAAGCGGGTCATTATTTTGGATTAAAGCATATTTGGGGAGATGATGGCGGTACTTGCAACGGAACCGATCATATTGAAGACACGCCTAATCAGGCCGGACCAACCTCAGGTTGTCCAGGTATTTCTAATACTTGCGATAGTCAAGACATGATCATGAATTTTTTAGATTACACTTATGATGAATGTATGTCCATGTTTTCTATGGGTCAAGTTTTAAGAATGGAAGCAACATTGAATACAGAGCCAGATAGAAACTGTTTGTTCTCTGCATTTGAAAACAGTTGTGCCAGTGGATGCTTGGCAGAACTTGGGGAGTTGGAAGCACCAATGGACAGTCTATTGTGCCTGAATGAAATGAGCGATTCGTTTAAAGTTACCGGAGGCGTTACCTATCCAGGATATGAAACCGTATTCCTAGTTAGCCATGTTGACAATTTTGGGCTGATTAGAAAAGTAAGTGATGGACCAAACATTGATTTTAACAACTTGCCCGTCGGGACTTATTCAGTCCACCCAGTGAGTTTTAAGGTGGGACTTGGCTTTATGGAATCCATAGAAATTAACAATACAACATTGAATGGTTTGATTAATAAAATTGAAACGGATGGACTTTGTGCTGATTTATTAACAGAAAATGCTCCCACATTAAGGGTAATGGAAAAGCTTGACTTGGAATTTGAAGTAGAATGTAATTTGGATGCCTTGGGTGAACAGACTGGAAGTGCAATGCTTAATGTTGTGGTCAATGGCGGATCTGGAAATTACGAATTCAATGGACCAGGAAATGGCGACAGAGTTGAACATGGAGAATCTTTCGCTGTTCGTGTAGAAGATGTTGAAGGTTGCATTGCTCAAAAAATTGGATCAGTAGATTGCCCCAAATTTGAGCATGAAGTAGAAGGATTCAATTTCATTAACAATCCAGCTACCTTTGTTTTAAATGAATTCATGGTCAATTTTAATAGTCCGAATGAAATACCAATTGAAGCGAGCATTTATTCCATTTCAGGTCAAAAAGTTTACAGAGATCAACTCAACATTAGAGAAGGTGTAAATCTATTGCAATTAGATACTAGCACATTGCCACCAGGGATTTATATTCTTGTGCTTGACAATCAGAATGAAAGATTGACAAAGAAATTCGAGAAGGTAAGAAGGTAAAAGATTCCTATTTAATCGGACTGGCCATTTAGAATAATCAACCTGTCCTGATTGGCCTTGTTTAGGTAAGAGCGGACAATTTTATCAACATCGGAGTTATCGGGAAACTCTTTAAGTTCCTGCTTCTTGACATGATAATTATCCTTTAATTTCGCTTTTTCGAAGAAACCGTATCCGTACAATCTTCCATCAAAAACTCCTACTACAGAAGCTTCATCGTAGTTTCTGCCTTCCCCAACAATCAAAAAGTTAGGGTTTTTATATTGAGGACTGTTAAATGCTTCCTTCAATTTTGCATTGTAATAAGAAGCCTTTTCTTTTCCTATGCAAGCGCCTCCACATTTCCCTTCTCCAAAAGCAGTGCAAGCCTTTTGTTTGATAGACTCTCTGCCACATAATTTGGGACAAAGCTTGAAAGATGCGATGCAATCATCTATTAAAATCTTTGCTTGCCTTGAATTGGTGAACAACATAAATGGTTCATCATCAGGACTTAGTTTTTTTACTTTTAAATTGTGGTATCCAGCTTCATCTCTAAATTTAATGATTCCATAAGGCTTTGCTTTTGCCCTTTGTCTTTTATTGAATTTAGGTCCAATGCGGTTTATTTCGTAAAATTCAATAATGGATGCCAGTAATTCACTACCAGTTACTTCGTAGGTAACATCACAAACCTGTTCGTATAATCTTTTCTTATCCTTATTGATTGGTTCCTGGCCTAGTTGTTGAAATACGCGGTCTTTAATAAAATTACTTTTACCAACAAAAATGACCTCTCCTTTTTTATCGTGAAGATAAAAGGTTCCAGTTTCCTCTGGTAAAACCTCCAATTTATCAGATTTGAGATTGGGAGCCAGAGCGTTTACATTGTATGGATCGTGGATAAAAGTTTGAATTACGCCCTTGTCATCTTTCGCCATTAACAATTTCAACAATTCAACGGTGGCCAAAGCATCACCGCTTGCACGATGTCGGTCAACAATTTTTATTTCAAGTGTTTTACAAAGTTTACCGAGGCTGTAAGAAGGATGTTCTGGAATAACAATTTTGGCAATATCAATTGTGCAGAATTTTTTGCGAAGGAATTTATACCCCAATCTTCTCAATTCATGCTTAAGGATGCCGTAATCGTATTGAACGTTGTGGGCAACAAAGATAGCCCCTTCGGTTATTTCAACAATTTTTTCGGCTATTTCTTCGAAGCTAGGTGCATCAACGACCATTGAGTCTTTGATGCCTGTTAATTTAGAAATAAAAGAAGGTATTTTGATACCAGGGTTAACAAGTGAAGTGAAGCTATCAACTATTTTTTCTCCATCAAATCGATAGATAGCTATATCAATTATCTTTTCTCCTTTAAACCCTCCGCCCGTAGACTCAATATCAACAATTGTATACATCTAAAATTTCAAAGTAACATTTAATAAATAAATTTGAATACCAAAAGTACTCAAATGTAGAAATAATATAAGTGAACTGCAAACCTTTAAGCGCTCATTAATAAGACAATACACAGATTCAGTGTATCAAACAAACAATAAAAGAGTTGAAAACAAGAGCTATTTGAAAGAATAAGGCTAGATTTCAAGCATTTCTTATCACCTGACCAAAGTTACATTCCCTTTGGTTAATTTAGGTCTAGGGCTGATTTCTGGAACAATGTATTCACAAAAATAAGTATAGACGCCTGTCGGTTGGTTTTGTCCTTTAAAAGTTCCATCCCATCCTGTGTCTTTCATATTTGTAGTAAACATTATTTGACCATATCGATTAAGAACAGTAAATTTCACCAATTCATAATCGAATCCAAAAGGCTTGAAATCATCGTTTAAACCATCTCCATTGGGTGAGAAAGCATTGGGCAGTTTCACCTCCTTTAAAATACTTACAAAAACAGTCACATTGGCTTCTTCTCCACAACCACTGCTTGAACTAACAGTATAGGTAGTAGTTTCTAATGGATTTGCGATTGGATTTGGACAATCAGTACAGGACAAACCTGTCTGTGGTGCCCAAACATACAAATCGAATAAGTCGCCTGAAGCTTTTAATTCGACACTTTCTCCTTGCTCAATGTTTTGATTCAAACCAGCATACAATACAGTATGCGGATTGACAATAAGCTGAACCATCTCTGTTGTCGTTTCACATCCAGTTACCAAGGTAAGTGTTAATTCATAAATACCACTTTCATCTTCTCTTGTTTGATAAGTTGTGGCAGCCAATAATGGATCACCAAAACTTTCATTTCCTCCAGACCAACTTATATCTAAAGTAGGGCTTTCAAGTATTGCTCTTAGATCGACCATATCTCCAGCACAAACCTCTATTAGGTCCTCTTCGAATTCTATTTCATAACCTAGTTTTTCTACAATCACTTCAACTTCCTGTTGAACCAACTGACAATCATTTTCCGCATTTAAGGTCAAGGTTGCTGTACCAATGAAATCTTCGGCTGGAATGAACACTGGGTTCATTGCAAAAGCATCTGTAAATTCTCCTTGCGAAGGATCAACTTCCCAGAAAAGGTTTTCTTCATTTTCTGCAGTGGTTCCGCTGAGTAACCAACTTTCACCTTGACAAATTCTACCACCAACATCTGTACTTAAAGTAAGAACTGGCAACACCGTAACGACAACAGATGCTGAATCAACACAAGCTTCACCATCACTTACAACAACTGTATAAGTCGTAGTCTCCATTGGACTAACAAATGGCGAAGCAATATTTTCATTGCTTATTGAAGGATCAGCATTCCAAGTATATTCAAGTCCTCCAGAAGCGAAAAGTTGAACAGAAGTCTCCGGACAAATTTCAACACTATCTGTAAGATTGACAGCCAAAGCATTGTTCATTTGAATTGGAATGACTTGTTCATTTTCACAACCATATTCACTGATTGCAGTGATCTTTATTTCATGAGCAACACCAAATTGTGCATCCCAATCAATAACAACAGATGAATCCATAATCCCACCTCCATCTATAATTTGTCCGCCTGTAACTTCCCAAACAAAAGATTCATAGTCGCTCTCTAAATTGTAGCTCACTACAGAATCAATTTGACAAAAAGTAGTTCCTTCATTAATAAAATTGAAAGCAGGAAGGGGCTGAACATTTACGGCTAAGGAGTCTAAAATGGTACAACTATTTCCATCAATGGCTTCGACAATTAAGTAACCAATCCCTTCCGCATTGAACCATTCAACTTCAACACTAGTGTCATTGGGGCCTCCTCCAGAAATAATATTTCCATAATCGATTGACCATGTATAAGTTCCAATATCATTGGCTAGTTCATAGGTATAAGATCCAGGACCGACACAAACATCCAAAATAGGATTGTTGTAAACCACCTCTGGAATTTCAGTAAGAACTATTTCCTGACTGAAAGTATTTGTACAACCATTTGCATCTTCAACGATGCCATAAATCATTCCGCTCGCATTGGTTTCTGTCCCCCACTCGACCAAAATATTTTGACCATTGTTTTCTTTTATTTCACCACCAACAACAATCCATTCATAATAAGCAAATTGCTGAGACAAGGTGTAAATAGCCGTTTCAGCTTCACACAAACTCGTATCTGGATTGACCAAAATTGGCTGTGGAAGTTGATTGATCACCACGTCTTGGACTTCTATTTGCTGGCAACCGTTTTCATCGAAAACCATCACTTCAACTTGTCCTTCGTTCGAAGCATTCCAACTTACTTCTATAAAATTACTGACGGAATCTCCACCGCTTGTAATCAATCCACCATCAATAATCCACTGATAAGATACAAACTCTTCACTCAACTGATACATGACCAATGAATCAAAAGCACAAACCTCAGAACTAATTATTGCAAAATCAGGGGTTGGCAAAGGATGAATCGTCACTTCTAATGTATCAGAGAAAAGAACACAGTTGGTATCGTCAAAGAATTTTGCATACACCAAACCAAGCATTCCATCTGATTCATCCCAATCAACTAAAATAGAATTGTCCGATAAGTCTGGTGAAACAATTGTTCCATTGACCACCGTCCATTGATATTCACCAATCATATCTGGCAAAGTATAAACAACCATTTCTTCTTCAGAACAAACTTCCAAAACGCCTTCCTCAAAAGAAAGGAAACTTGATTCTTCGATGTCTATCTCAATGGAAGAACTTTGTTCGCATCCATTTTCATTTATAACACTTACTTCAATGGTTCCAATATCTGTATTGAACCAAATGACTGAAATTTCATTAGAATTAATATCTGGAGCTGAAACAATACTTCCGCCAGAAATAGTGAAATAATGCTCTTCATATTCTTCTGTTAATTCATAAACAAAAGGAATTTCAGAAGGGCAAGAGTTCAATAACGGATTGTCAAAGACTGGCTCTGGCAAAGGATGAACTGTCATTGTTTGTTCTACAAAGTATTGACAAGCATTGCTGTCTGTCATTGACAATTCAATGCTCGCATCTGTTGGATCTGTCCAAACAATAACAACATTGCTGTCTGCTAGACCACCAGCCGATAAAACATCTCCACCAGTAATTGTCCAATCATACAAACTATAAATTCCAGAGATAGCAATTGTACTTGTATCTAATTCACAAAGTTCTGTTTCGAATGGAATGAAATTGTTGTTTAAGTCAGGATAAATATTTACGGCTAAATCAAGTGTATTTTCACAAGATGATGAATCAGTGGCATGAACAAGAATATTCCCATCTGTCAAGCCAATTAAATTCCAGCTTATCAAGACATAATTTGATGTATCGTCTCCACCACCAACAACTGTTCCTCCTGTGATTGTCCAATCAAAAGTTTCATAGTCATTGTCTAATTGGTACAATACACTGTCTGCAGCAAAGCAAACATTTTCTTCTGCAATTGCATAGTTCAATTCAAAGCCAGGCGTAACATTCAAAGTTTCAAAGACCATTTCATCACAAACTCCATTTGAAACAACAGTAACCATAATGGTTCCTTCTCCAACAACATCCCAACTTACTGTTACAGAATCAGCAGATCCTCCACCAGCTATTATCGTTCCACCGGTGATTTCCCAATTGTAGTTTTGGTAGCTTTCTGTTAAAGTGTAAGTAACTTCATTTAATTCGCAAACACTGATATCAAAATCAGACAATTGAGGAATGACATTTTCATAAATCTGGACTTCTTGATAAATAGAGTCCATGCAATTGTTTTCGTTAAAAACTGAAACTGAAAAATCAGCCAAAGGCGGATCTCCCCATACCAAAGTAATGAAATCATCATTTGCTCCACCTCCATCTAACAACTCAGCATTTGTATAATCCCATTCGTAAGAATCGTAAGTTTCCTGCAACTGATAAGTGGCTGTATCTCTTCCATCACAGAATAAGACTTCTATGTCTCCAAATTGTGGAGGATTGACATCCGAAAAATTAAAATTAAAAGTTTCAGTTAAACCAGAACAGCCATTATCATCAATGACAGCAACAGTTAAAGAACCATCTCCAATGATCAATAACTCAATGAAATTTTCAAGATTATCTCCACCATTTACATAAATAGCAGAATCAAAGCTGTAAAAATGCTGATCAAATTGTTCTGTCAATTCAAACATTACCACTGGAGAATCACCACAAATAATTTGTGGTGGATTGTTTAGTATAGGACTTGGATTCTCGAAAAGACTGACATCCACCTCTACTGGTGCTTGCATACAGCCATTGACAGAAACTTGTAAAGTATAATCTCCGTTTGTTAATATATCTGGTGCTACGGTTGGACTTTCATCTTGAGAGGAAAAGCCGTTTGGCCCAGACCAGAAATATTCAACGACATCTACAAACTCTTCAATAGAATCGATCACAGCAATCAAATTCAAAGAATCTGATTCACAGAATGTCCCATCTGCACTAATAGAATAAGTATACTCTTCGAAATAGTCAATTTTAATAGATGCATTGTCTATACAACCGTCATCACTAATGTACTCAACAAAATAAATTCCTGATTGATCTATGTAAGATGGTTCAGGAATTCCGTTTAGTAAATTGGAATCGCTGTACCAAGAATAAGTCCCTGTTGTACCACTGCTGTCCGCTGGATTGAAATTGCTCAAAAGTAAACTGTCACTTAATACGCAAATCAACTGAGAATCAATTTCGGCTAAGTTGGGTTGAGCGAATACTGTTACATATTGAGTATCGGCATAAAATATATTATCTGTGTGTAGATAAGTATAAACGATTTCATGGGTACCCACACCAGCAGAATCAGGGTAAAAGATAGCTGTTGACAAGGAGTCACCCGCATCAACTATTCCTGGACCAGAAAAGTTTGCAAAGGAAACCATTTCATTAAAGTTCTGCTGAATTATAATCTCCCAGTTATATAAAATTCCGAAACTTCCAGGATGGGCATCATAAATATCTAGCGTCCATTCACCGTTCATTGAACAACCGATAAAATCGTCAAAGTTTCCTTCAATTAAATATTCTCCTTCTGGAACAAGTCCATTCACACTGCTTATTGGAATAATTCCCAAACCTGTGTTGGAAAAACTATAATTGCCCATTAAGCTATCGGGACTACCCAACCAACCTACCTGAGGAACACCAATTCTATCAATGATCACAACTGTTTCCCCACAAGGACCAGTTAAGTAAATAGATACATCGCCTAACCAAGCATGATCTATTTCGATATTTAATGAAATTTGGGAACCATCAACAATGACATCATCTATATCAAAAGCATCAACATCCACAGAAGTTGAGCCTTGTTCATTGACTGGAATGTCGAAACCATTACCAGCCATTATTGTCATAGCTTCTGTAAAGAATGGTTCTGGATAACCTTCAAGAATAACAGAATCCTCATTGAGACAATAAGATTGTCCCAATCCAGTAAAGCCTATAGAATCTGGGGGTGGAATATCAAAGCCATTGACCCCTAGTTCATCGTTACAATCTCCATTGGAAAAAGCTAAGCTCCAAGAAATCCATTCACCAATGATGAGGTAAGGCGGATTGGCAGTATCAGTAACTGTTAAGGACCAATCTCCGTTTGGATCTTCGCCATCTAGCATAGCAAAAGATTCTGCAGGAAGCCAATCGCCAATTGCAGAACCATAGAAATCGTCCTGACCCAAAAGGGCATCCATTGTAAAACAGACCTCAGTTTCAGAGAACAGGTTTCCTAAGTTGTCCCCAATTGCATTGTTATTATCAGCAATAAGGCCACCGTCAAAAACATGAATTGTAATTCCAGAAGGGGCAGTCAGATAAACGTCTAGGTCCCTAACTCTGCCGTGTCTAAGAAGTATGCATACCTCTTCCAGCTCGGTTGTAGAACCTAATAATCCAAGACTACCAGTGTTTGAAATTGTGTTTGAAATTCCGTTTATATCCATAAAAGGAATTTCTAAATCAACCTCATTTTGGCAGTTACTTAGGACAATCTGACTATATAATATGAGACATGCCCATATCATAAAAAGTCTAACTTTCCCCATAGTAGTAATTATATAGTATAGCTAGTTATTCGTAAAACCTTACGAAAGGTTTTAAATAACAGTTTTTTTAATTTTTTTTAAACAAGTATCCTATTCTTAACGTAGCATAGGGGTGTAATCTAAGTTGAACGTTTCAATTGATTACAAACCATTTACAGCCTAATTAAAACTTCCACTGGTCTATAACTTATAGTTAATACTATGTTTAGACTAGTAAAAATCAAAAGAGTTGAATTACACATCTCTTTTAGTAAAGCCACAACTAAATAATTAACCCCATTATTGGATTAATAATTCAAATTATTGACAATAAATTTGGTAAAGGTGACAATTTTAAGGCAAATACTTTCAAAACAGTTCAGGGCGCTTGAGAATTCAAATATATGCCAAATTAATTTGATTATCAAGCCAATAGGAAACTTAAAATTCATTATTTCTTTTTAAGTTCAGAAAAAATATACGAAATTAGTGCAGCTTTTCGCAAAGTTGCATCATCAAGAATAAAATACAATTATCTTATTAATAATAAACTTTAGGTTATCATGAGAAAAGCAGATATTATTGCTGAAATAACAAAAAAGACCGGCGTAGAAAAAGTAGACGTATTAGTTTCCTTAGAAGCATTTTTTACAGAAGTAAAAGAATCGCTTATTAAAGGAGAGAATGTTTACATTAGAGGATTCGGAAGTTTCATTACGAAGAAACGTGCAAAAAAAATCGGAAGAAACATTAAAAAGAATGTTGCTATCGAGATACCAGAACACTTTATTCCAGCATTTAAGCCTGCAAAGGTTTTTGTTGATAGTGTTAAAAGCAGTAAATTCGTCAAGGAAAGCAATATGGCCTCCGAAGAAAGTTGATTGATTGGCTTTTATGATTCTTAATAGTTGAGTTATAAACAGTTTTTCTTGATCTTCATTTCAGGTTAAACCTTTTAAAACTCAGTCTATCAAAAAGAATCAAATACTATTACTATTAGCGGGAACACTGTTGACACTTGCTTTATTTATTTTTGGCAATACGAAGACTCCTTTGGAGGAAGCGTTTCAAAAAATGCAAAAAGCAAGCCCTGAAACAGCCAGCGAAACAGCAAAAAAAGTAGATTTCCCTGAAATTTTGAATCAAATGATGAAAAAGTTACCTTCTTCATCATTTGATTCATTAACTTTGCAGCTTGAAAAATTGGATAAGGCAAGAAGTGCTGAAAAGATTCCAATATATAAAGAATTGATAGCTGTTTGGGAAGACAATCTCGCTCCTGGCCCGGTTGCCTATTATTTGGAGCAGATAGCAATGCTAGAATCCAAAGACACATCATGGTACAAGGCTGGTGATCAGTATTTGATTGCTAGTAAAATCAGTAAGGATAGTTTACTGAATCCATGGTATGGAGATAAAGCGATAGCTTCCTTTGACAAATCAATAGAAATTGCACCTGAAAATCTTCAGGGAAAAGTCGGCAAGGCCAAAACCTTCATAGAAGGAAAAAATGAGGTCATGCGAGGCGTTTTCTTGTTAAGAGAGGTGGTTGAAACTGATTCAACCCACAGTGAGGCTAATTTACTGTTAGGTAGGTTGGCTGTTTTTTCAGGACAGCATGACAAAGCTATCAAACGTCTTAAGCAAACATTGGCAAAGGACGAAAACAATTCAGAAGCATTGTATTACATGGGAGAAGCCCATTTAGCTCTGGATAATAAAGAATTGGCATTGGACTATTTTAAAAAATGCAGAGCATTGGTCAAAAGCCCTTCTTTCAGAAAAGAATTAGACAGTTACATTAATAATATAATTAAGCAGTAATAAACAAGATTTATGCTGCCTAACCTAAAAGTTTTAAAATATGCCTTGCGGTAAGAAAAGAAAACGTCATAAGATTGCGACTCATAAGAGAAAAAAGAGACTTCGTAAGAACAGACACAAGAAAAAAGGTAAATAGTAGATACGAGATGCGGTATTGTATTGCTTGCTAGAAAGCTGTAATACTTATTTTATTGCCAATCGAATCCAAGAAAAAACCCGATGCTTTTTTTGAAAAAAATAAGGCATCGGGAATTTCTATTTATACCTACCAAGTCCAAAATGTGTTAAAAAGCCAATTGTAACCAATTGACTTTCAATGCTTTACCCCTTACATAATGAATTGCCCTCCTTTTTGAAGGTCAATCGTATATCTTAAATATATGACCAAAGAACTCATTGTAAATACGAAGAATTCCATGGTCGAACTGGCTTTGTTAGAAGAAGGCCGTTTAGTGGAATTTCATCAGGAGAAAACTGACAGTAAAGTTGGGGTTGGTGATATATTTTTAGCTAAAATATCCAAAGTAACTCCTGGTCTTAATGCTTCTTTTGTCAATATAGGTCAAAAGAAAGAGGGATTTCTTCATTACAGTGATTTAGGACCTAAAATTAAATCCTTTCAAAAATTCATCACAGCAGTTCAAGCTGGTGAAATAGATGGTGATTTGGACAATTTTGAGCAAGAGCCTGAGATTGACAAAAACGGAGCCATTAATGAAGTATTAAAAAGGAGTGAATTGATATTGGTTCAGGTAACGAAAGAGCCGATTTCAACAAAAGGCCCCAGATTGTCTAGTGAAATTTCTTTTGCAGGCAGATTTACTGTTTTGGTTCCCTTTAGCAAACAGGTTTCAATTTCAAGAAAAATAAAAGATCCTGACAAACGAGAGCGATTACTCAGTTTGCTTAAAGAGCTCTGTCCTCCAAATTTTGGAATCATTGCCAGAACTGCCTCAGAAAATCAATCGGAAGAGGATTTAAGGAAAGACATTGAGAATCTAAAGCAGAAGTGGACACTGCTTAGCAAAGCACTTCAATCAGCTAAAGCACCGACTAGAATTTTCAATGAATTGGTGAAATCTTTAAGTATACTTAGAGATTTATTGACTGATTCATTTGAGAAAATAGTTACAAACAATGCTGAAACTGCCTCAGAGATAAAAACTTATGTTTACGAGATAGCCCCAGAACTCAAGAATATTGTCGAGCACTATAATGGGAAGAAGCCCATTTTTGACAAATTCAAAGTTACCAAGCAAATGAAATTTCTTTTTGGTACCAATGTAAGCTTAAGCAATGGTTCTTACATCGTTATTGAACATACAGAGGCAATGAACGTCATTGATGTCAACAGCGGCAACAAAGTAAGTGCACAAGCCAATCAAGAAAAGAATGCGCTTATGGTTAACATTGCTGCTCTTGATGAAATTTCTCGTCAATTGCGACTGAGAGATTTGGGTGGTATTATTATCATTGATTTCATTGACATGAAAAAAGCAGAAAACCGGAAGTTAATTCTGGAGAGAATGCGTGAAGCCATGTCAACCGATAGAGCAAAGCATACCATCTTGTCCCTTACCAAATTTGGTTTGATGCAAATTACCCGTCAAAGGGTCCGTCCACCAATAAACATCGAAACTGTTGAGCCCTGCCCTACTTGCAATGGTTTGGGAATGATTGATTCTCCTTTGTTAATTTTAGATGATATTGAGGATGATTTGGATTATTTCTTCGGAGAACTCAATTACAAATCCATCAGGCTAAGTGTCCATCCTTTTGTGGAGGCTTATATCAAAAAAGGCTGGTTGAACAGTATTCAATTCAAGTGGTTCAAACGCTTTAAAAAGTGGGTGGATATCATTCCTGATTCCTCAGTTAATATTACCGATTTCAAATACTTCGGCGGTGATGATGGCGGTGAATTGAAGTTGTAAGGCTTTTTTGGCTTTTGGCTTTTGGCTTTTGGCTTTTGGCTTTTGGCTAATATCATTAAAATAAAAAGAGAATTTCTAATAAAAAAAGGCTTGCATCAATTTTTGATGCAAGCCTTTTTTATTGAAGTCTTTTGAATCTTGTTAAGATTGAAGATCTATTTCGTGATCTTCATATTTTTGTTCGTCTTCTGGTAAAATATATGGAATAGCATCGATTCTGCATTTTACAGAGTCAGAAAATAAATAGAAATCAGGAAGTAATTCAGGTTTCATTGCTTCTGCTTCTGGTAATTTTTGTTTGTATGGGTCTACTTGCTTGCCATTTTTCCAGAATCTGTAGCAAACGTGAGGGCCAGTCGCCAAGCCAGTGCTTCCTACATAACCAATAACCTGTCCTTGCTTAACATG